>NZ_JBHUMM010000042.1:0-94642 GCF_042685085.1 Marinicrinis sediminis | reverse complement strand
CTTTCGGGAGCGACCGATAAACGTACAAACGCCCCAAGCCATCTTTGTGTGGCTTGGGGCGTTTTGACATGCCATTATGTCCATCATGACATTTCGGCATATTGCTGAACTTCCTGGATCGTGCCATTCTCACGATGAATATAGACACGGGTTTGCTTGCTGCTTCCCCACTGTTTCGCCTTCTCCAGTACCTCATCCTTTTTCTGGCTCCGCAGGAGGACTTGATCGTGACCTTCCCGTTTCACAATCCATTCACCATTGTCAGGAAGCACGTGGTACGGAATATCCGCTTCATTTCCGCTGGCCGAGGAAGAAGACTGAGAAGACGATGACGATTGGGATGAAGAGGACGACTGCGACGATGTGTGTCGGGACGGGGTGTCTGACGAGGCGGATGCAGAATGGTTCTCTGCCCATTCTTTCGCCTGTGATATGGCAATCGGAATCGCCCGATTCTCTTCATAACCATTCTCCAGCAGGGAGTTTCCGATTTCGATTGCTTTTTCCTTTACGTGTTCATCCAGATTTTTCATGGATGAAGGGTAATCCTGCTTGCTCCAAGGCATGCACATTCACTCCTTCTATTGGAATACATGGGTGTCTTCTCTCACATACCCTTGGGAAAATGGAATGAAACGAAGGTTCATATTCTTATATGCGATCGTTCAGAATGCTTATACTTCTGAAATCGCTTACATGCTAACATAATGGATATCAAGGGCGCCTTTGATTACAATGGTTCAAAAAGTTGGATCGACCAATTTATTTATGCATTTATGCACAGAGGGGGATACATATGGGAAAACAATGGGGTAGACAGATGAAGAGAGGTTTGGGCATGGTGATGGCATCACTGCTCGTATTCGGGCTGGCCGCCTGTTCTTCGGACAATCAGAATGAGTCGGCCAATGGTGCATCCAATCAGCAGGCAAATGGCAAGGAAGCGGTAGAGATTGAGTTTTTCCAGCAGAAGCGTGAAGCCGTTGAGACGTTCGATCAACTGATCTCCGCCTTCAACACAGACAACAAAGAAGTCAATATGAAGCAAAACAATGTGCCGGACAGCAGCAAGGTTCTCATCACCCGTATGGCCAGTAATGATATGCCGCCAGTGTTCACTGACTGGCCGCTAAAAGCAGAGTTCAAGGCTCGTGTGAGTTCAGGGATGGTCATGGAATTGACGGGTGACCCGATGCTGGACAATGTGAAACCGGAAATTCTGGAAATGCTCAAAATGGATGGCAAAGTGTATGCAATGCCTGTAGCACTCAATACCGTTGGGGTATTTTACAACGTAGATATGTTCGAAGAGCATGGCCTGGCCATTCCCCAAACATATGATGAGTTGATCCAGATCGCTCAATCCTTGCAAGACAAAGGCATCACGCCATTCGTGTTCCCTGACAAGGATGCATGGACGATCGGATTTGAGGCGCAAGCCCAGTATGGACTGACGCTGCCTGACAACGGAGACGTCATTGTAAAGGCGATCAGTGGCGAACAACACCTGAATGAGTTGGCTGAACTGGAACGTGTCGCCGAAAAAATGCTCGAGATGCGAACTTACTCGACAGGTGACTCTCTCGGTACTTCCTATGATGACGCCACACGTGAATTTGCGACAGGCAATGCGGCGATGTTCTTCCAGGGAATCTGGAATATTCCTTCGATTCAGAAAGCCAATCCTTCGCTCCAATTCGCCATGTTCCCGCTGCCAGCCGAGCAGGCTGACCAGACAAAGGTGATGATTAACATCGACAGTGCGATTGCGATTGCGGCAAGCGCAGAAGACCCGGATGCGGCAAAGCAGTTCGTCAGCTATATGTCTGAGCCTGAACATGCGCAAATTTATTCCAGTCTGGACAAATCTCCATCGGCCATTAAGGATGTGCAGACAGATGTCAAGGAGTATGAGCTGCTGTCAAAGAAAATGGATGCAGGAGAGAGCTATATTTTCCCGAACACCAAATGGCTGCCAGGCATGGATGATCAGCATCGCAAGGCAGTTCAGAATCTGATTGCGAGTGAAGATCCACAGATGTTCATGGATGAAATGGACAGCATTTTCTTTGATAAACAGGAATAGTCGGAAAGGGGCATAGTGCAGCAGGTTGACCGCTATGCCCTTCTTTCTGCACAGACAGACATGACAGATGGGGTGAGCCTATGTGGAGAGAACAGAACAAACATATTTATTTCCTTTTTACCTTGCCGGCCCTGTTGCTCTATGCAATCTTCTATATCTATCCGGTAATGAAAGGATTTCAATACAGTCTGACCGACTGGAATGGCATATCACCAGATTTCAACTGGATTGGCCTACATAACTATCTGGAGATCCTCGGAGACAAGCGGTTTATGCATTCCCTGATCTTTACGCTGAAGTATACGGGATTCCTCGTGTTTTTCGTACTGGTGATTTCATTGCTTATCGCCTTGCTGCTCAATTCGAAATTGAAATTCAACACGTTCTTCCGCAGCATTTTTTTCTTTCCGGCTGTATTGAGTCTGATTACTGTGGGACTGATCTGGAACCAGGTGTTCTACAGTGTCCTACCGGAGATTGGAAGGGCACTCGGGATTGATGCGCTGTCCAAAAATATCCTTGGCAGTTCAAATGGCGCCATGATTGGGATTCTGATTGCGAACGTGTGGCAGGGGATTGCCATTCCAGCCGTCATTTTCCTTGCGGGCTTGCAGAGTATTCCGAAAGACATGTATGAAGCGGCTACGATGGATGGCGCCAATGCATGGGATAAATTTAAAAACATTACCTTCCCTTTTCTCGTCCCGATGTTTACCGTCAATCTGGTGCTGGTGATGAAATCTGGGCTTACGGTATTTGACTATATTAAAGCGATGACAGACGGAGGGCCGGGCTATGCGACTGAATCAATTGGGCTGCTGATCTACCAGCACGGTTTTACAGAGCTCAAATTTGGATATGGGGCGGCGGAAGCGATTGTGCTCTTCATCCTGTTCGTCCTGATCGCCGTGGTACAAATTAACTTCTTAAACCGGAAGGGTGTGGGTCAGCAATGAATATGAACATACGATTGAATGGGCAGAAAACGCTGCGCTTCCTGTTTCTTCTGATTGGGGTGTCCATGATTCTGTTCCCGCTGGCCGTCACGTTGTTTACCGCCATGAAAACACCGGAAGAGTCGGCAGAGAGTTTTTTTTCATTGCCAGGTTCCTTCTATTTAGGGAATTTTACGGAAGTCATTCAAAAAAGTAATTACTGGACGTATGTCATGAATTCCGTCATCATTACAGGTGTATCCGTGCTGATTATCCTGATCATCGTTCCACTGGTGTCCTATTCGATCTCACGTAACATCCACAAGCGATTTTACCGCTGGCTGTACGTGGCGATTATTGGCGGGATGTTTGTGCCTTTTCAAGTTATTATGCTGCCGTTGGTCAAACAGATGAGCGCGCTGCACTTGATGAATCAGACGGGCATTATTATATTGTATGTGACTTTCGCCTTCATCCAAGGGGTATTTCTCTGTGTCGGATACCTCAACTCGATTCCACTGGAAATTGAGGAGGCGGGTGTGATGGACGGCTGCAGCATCTGGCAGATCTTTTTCCGCATCGTATGGCCGCTGCTCAAGCCAATTACCTTCACCATTGTCATTATTAAGGCACTGTGGATCTGGAATGATTTCCTGCTGCCTCTCATTATTCTGAATAAATCTTCGGAATATTGGACACTGCAGCTGTTCCAGTATAACTTCAAATCGCAATACAGCTTTGACTATAATCTGGCTTTCGCTTCCTATGTTCTGTCCATGCTTCCGATTATGATCATGTACATGTTCACACAACGTTATATCGTGAGTGGACTGACAGATGGAGCGATTAAAAGCTAATCGTAACCAGGAGGGAACCACCCATGATGACCCCAACACAATGTACACACTCAGGCAGAACGCTAAGAGGCATGATTCACCAGCCCAAGACGTCATCAACCGATCAAACTTCGCCAGTCGTCATCATGTTTCACGGATTTACCGGACATAAAGGCGAGAATCAATTCTTGTTTCGCCAATTTGCCGATTACCTGGATACGCATGGCATAGGCTGTGTGAGATTCGATTTCAATGGATCAGGCGATAGTGATGGTACATTTGCCGAGATGACCGTTTCCAGGGAAATTGAGGATGGACTGGCCATCGTGGATCATACCAAGCAAATGGATTGGGTGGATCCGGATCGGATCTATCTGCTGGGCTTCAGTCTGGGAGGGGTGGTCGCCAGTCAAGTTGCGTCCCGTACATCGGGTCTTGCCAAACTGTGCCTCTGGTCCCCGGCTGGAACGTTCAATGAGAAGGCCGCCCGTTATCACCGCGAATTGCCTGCGCAGGCAGACGGTTCGAGAGAGATGGGAGGGCTGGTGCTGGGTGCTGCTTTCTTCGAAGATTTGCAAGCATGGGATGTCACGCACGGTATCGAGGCTTATCCCGGTCCAGTTCGAATGATTCATGGCGAAGCAGATGACGTGGTTCCTGCCCATCAGGCTGCAGCACGCTATCAGGCGGCATATGGAGATCGCGTATCCGTTACGCTTATGCCGGACGCAGATCATGTCTATAGCAATCGGATCTGGAGAGAGAAGCTGTTTACCCTCTCTGTCCAATTTATTCAGGACCAGACCTAGCATGACGGTCCCGCGAGAGTCGGAACCTCTTCGGAAAAGAGGGAGATGAATGAACCGTAAGATATGGAAGCGTCGATTCCGGCAGCTTCCCTTTCGGCGCAAGTTGTTTCTAACCTATATGCTCGTCTCTATGATTCCTGCGATTGCGGCTTGTGTCATATTTGGCTTCAATACCTACAAGCAAACGAAAGAACAGTATTATGATTTTGCTGAAACCTTGAACCAGCAGACGCTGCAAAGCATCAACACCCTGCTGGATGAGGTCGATCGCGTGGCGCTCATGCATGTCATTGACTCTGAGATTGCGGACATTCTAAACAAGCCCTATGTGCAGACGGGGATGGAATATGTGTCTGATCTGCGCAAAGTAGAGAGTGCCATCGATCATGCCGTACGGCTCAATCCGAAGATATCTGGGGTGACTTTCGTCGGTAGAAATGATCAGATATACAGCAACGCGGGGTCTGAGCGTAACAGCTTTGAGCGTATTCAGAAGTGGGCCCCGCTCGCGATGCTACAGGATGAGGGGAAATTCATTACCTCGGTGTACGAAGATGATTTCAATCAGAACCCGACCCAACTGCTGTCTGTCGTCTATGTGCTTGGAGACTGGCAGTCTTCTTTGACTCCGATTGGATATGCCAATATCGATATCAGCTATGATTCCCTTCAGACGATCCTGGGCGTGCGGAACTGGAAGCGCCCGGGTGTACATACCCTGGTGCTGGATGATCAGGGACTGATTTATCAATCGAGAAAGGAAGGAGATTGGCAACCCTCTGAGTTGGAGCAGCTGCAGCAACAAGTCATGGAGACAGCTGACGTTCAGGAAGGGCGGCTTTCCTTTGAAAAGGAAGAGGGTTCGGAGGTGCTGGTTTATGTCGAACGGCATCAGGAAACCGGCTGGCATATCGTGCAATACGTCCCTCGCAGCGTCTATGTAAGCAGTTTTCAGCAAAGCTTGAAATCTTTCCTGGTCGTGTTACTGCTCACATGGGGAGGGGTGCTACTGCTGGCAACGATCTTCTCCATGCAGATCACGAAGCCGATTCAGCGCATACGTCTGGCGATGCGAAAAGCGGAAGAAGGTAGACTGGAGCCGATAGAGGATCTGAGACCGGGCAATCCCGAGTTTCAGCAGCTGATGAACAGCTACAACAAGATGATCGAGCAGCTAAATGAAAGCATTGAGAAAGAATACCGGGCTGTCCTGCAACAGAAGAAGGCAGAGTTGAAAATGCTACAATTGGAAATCAATCCGCATTTTCTGTACAACGCACTGAACAACATCAGTTCACTGGGCGAGATTCATGATATACCGCAAATTCAAACCTTGTCCGACAGCCTGTCTCAAATGTTCCGCTACAATCTGAGATCAGGGGACAGGGTGACCGTTCGGGAAGAGCTTCAACACGTTCAGCACTACCTCCTTGTCCAGCAGGTGAGATTTATTCATTTACAGGTCTCTGTGGAACTCGATGAGTCGATTGCGGAGATGCCCATGCGCAAGTTTCTGATTCAGCCGATTGTGGAGAATGCCTTGTCGCACGGGCTTGAACCGCTGGGTGGAAAAGGAAAGATTGAAGTTCGTGCCAAACGGGATGAACATACGATCTGCTTCACAATTCGTGACAATGGTGCAGGAATGAGTGCAGCACGGCAGGAGCAGTTGCGGCAATGGTTTCGGGAGGGACATCCTTCTGATCATCTGGGTCTTGCGAATATCTATCTCCGACTGCAACATGATTATGGGGAAGCAGCAAGCTTGTCCATTCGCAGCCTGCCTCAGGTCGGAACTGTGGTTCAAATGCGTATTCCGATTCAGGAGGTGATCACGTGATGAACATTATCGTGGTAGATGACGAATATTATGCTCGAAAAGGGATGATGGCCAAACTGCGCAAATGGAATCCGGAGGTTGGGATCGAGGAAGCGGAAAATGGGAGGGAAGCGCTGCAGAAACTGGAGACGATTCCGATGGATCTCGTGATTACCGATATGAAAATGCCGGAAATGGATGGTCTACAGCTTGTCGAGAATCTGCGCTCTCGGCATCATGTCGCCGAGATTATCATATTGAGTGCCCATGCAGAGTTTTCTTATGCTCAGCAGGCTATGCAATACGGCGTCAAATATTACCTGCTCAAACCGATTCAGAACCGGGAGCTTATTCCGATACTGGATCAGTTGGCCGAGCGGCATGCGCAAAATCGCCATGCGCAGCGACGGGAATGGTTCACACGTGCTGTGCAGGGGCAGGCGAGTGGGGATCTGCTGGACAAGCTGCGTACCTTGCCGAGCTTACAGAGCTCCTATGCGCTATGCCTGATTCAACTGACTGAACCAGACCTGCATGCAGAACATGAAATGAGACAGCAGCTGGAAGGGACCGAGGCCCTCGTCGTGAGAAGCTGGACGCATCACGCCGGGTTACTGGTGGCGGTGCAAGCGGATGAGGTGGTGGAGATGCGGAATCAGCTTCAACTTGCAATGAGGAACAGTAAGCTGGCATGGTCCGCAGGAATGAGTGGAGAGCATCATGCATTGTCCGAGCTTCCTATTGCCTATGAAGAGGCTGTATTTGCCTTGCATCACCGCCTGTTGACGGGCTGGAACCTGTTGTATCGGTATGGACAGCTTTCGAGTGAGGAACAGGAGAACCCGTCCTCCTTGCATGCGATTACAAAAAACATGTATTTTTATATGAAAACCGGTCAATTGGATGCTTGCAGGCGCATTTTACATACGGTCATGAATGGCATGATCGTGCAGAAGAAGTCACTGCTGCAACTATATCGTTTTAGTGCAGATGTGCTCCGTGCCTGTCGATTGGTTGCGCAGCACAGTAATGAACAGATGGAGACGGAAGTGACGATGATGGTGGATCAGCTGGATTGGAGCCAGTTCCGCCATATGGATGAAGTCATGAGCTATCTGGATCAGATCATGAGCCGGCTGGTGCAACAACGCAAGCAGAAGAGCCTCCCCAAGGACGAAATGATTGCCGATATCCAGCAATATATTGATGAACACTATATGTATGATTTCTCCCTGGATGAAATTGCTCGTCATCATTATTATGTCAGCCCCTCCTATTTGAGCCGCATGTTCAAGCAGGTGACAGGTCAGCGACTGTCTGAATATCTGGTGCATGTCAGAATGGAGAAGGCGATTGAAATGCTGGAGACCAATCAGAAGGTCAATGTGAAGGATATCGCCCTGCATGTCGGCTATAATGATCCCTCCTACTTCGTGCAGGCATTCAAGAAAAGTACGGGTCAAACGCCCGGCAGTTATCGAAAATCGCAGGATCATGCCTGAAGAAAAGAAGAGGGTGAGTGAATGATTTATGCGCTGCTCGTGCTCATCGGGATCATCGGGGGAACAGTAGGCAGCATCGCCGGGCTTGGCGGCGGCATTATCGTCGTGCCTGCCTTGCTCTATATGGCCTCGGTCGTATCAGATTTAGCCTATGTGACGCCTCAGATCGCGGTCGGCACTTCGTTGTTTGTCATTATTTTTACCGGACTTTCCTCGACGACCGCCTACCTCAAGCAGAAGAAGGTGGATGTCAAAAGCGGACTCGTGCTGTTTGCGGGCAGTGGTCCTGGTGCCATCATCGGCGCCTTGCTGAACAAGCGGCTGGATGTGAACGGGTTTTATCTTTACTTTGGCCTGTTCATGATTGCGGTTTCGTTCCTTCTCCTCTTCCGAAACCGCCTAAAGCCGATTCCACTACGTGGCAGATGGATGGTCGAAGGGCGCCCTGCTGACCCGGCGGACGGGGAGGCTTATCGCTATCCCTTGCTCGTCGGGGTACTGATCGGTTTTGTAGTGGGACTGATCTCCGGTTTGTTCGGTATTGGGGGCGGTTCGTTGATGGTTCCAGCCATGATCCTGCTGTTTCAGTTTCCGGCTCGGGTGGCGGTTGCGACCTCGATGTTCATGATTACCCTGTCGGCTACGGTCAGCTCGATTACCCATATTCAGCTCGGCAATGTCGACTGGCTGCTCATGGCCCTGCTCGTTCCCGGTGCCTGGTTCGGCGGGAAATGGGGCGCTTGGCTCAATCAGAAGCTAAACAATAACGGGCTGGTCATATTGCTCCGGATCGTTCTCATTTTCGTCGGTGTGAAAATGATCTGGGACGCGATGTAGGGATCAGAAAGTGAGATAGAAAGGAAGTCAAAGAGTGAGATAGAGAGTGAGTAAAAGAGTGGGAAAGAGAACAAGTGATGATGATCCGTGCTGTGAAATCGGTCCGATATGGTTGACAACTTGAGGAAAAGAAAGGTATTTTAATTAGTAGAACCGCATAACTTGAAGTACGGATGGATGAGATGTGGCGTGCTGCGCACATCTCTCACATGTACCACTAGGGGCGCCTTCGGGCTGAGATAAGACCTTCCGGTCTTGGTCCCTTTGAACCTGATCTGGATCATACCAGCGTAGGAAAGTGGACGGAAATGTAGCCATTCACCAGGCATCGTGATGATCATGTCATATGTGCTCTGCTTTGAAGCAGAAAGGGCATGACCTGATCGTGATGACGGACAGCTGTATGCTGTGAATCGCCTGTGAATCGATACGTCTTTCGAAACCGCTCCCACGTTGGAGCGGTTTTTTTGTTTGGCAGCACAACGAATCGAGAGGAGAGGAAGAGGACGAATGAAGAATAATCAAGCGATGACGCCGCATGAGGTGCACATTAAGCCGTTGCCAGGAAGCCAGAAAGTATATGTAGAGGGGAGCAGGGAGGATCTGCGTGTTCCGATGCGCCAGATTTCCCAGTCGCCGACCGTCACGGATGCAGGAGCAGAACAGAACCCGCCATTGTCGGTGTATGATACGAGCGGACCTTACACAGACCCGGAGCAGCAGCTGGATGTCAAGGCAGGACTGCCTCCTATCCGTCAGAACTGGATCGCAGAGCGTGGGGATGTGGAATCGTATGAAGGCCGACTGATCAAGCCGCAGGATGATGGGGTGAAGCAGCTGGACGCAGAGCATGAGAAACTGCAGTTTCCAGGTCTGAAACGACAGCCTGTGCGGGCCAAAGCAGGGCAAAACGTCACACAAATGCATTATGCACGCAAAGGGATGATTACACCGGAAATGGAATTCATCGCGATTCGGGAAGGAGTCGAGCCCGAGTTTGTACGCAAGGAAGTAGCGGAAGGGCGTGCGATCATTCCGAGCAACATTAACCATCCTGAGAGCGAACCGATGATTATCGGCCGCAATTTCCATACCAAGGTGAATGCCAATATCGGCAATTCTGCGGTTACGTCTTCCATTGAGGAAGAGGTAGAGAAGATGACTTGGGCGATTCGCTGGGGAGCAGACAATATTATGGATCTGTCCACCGGCAAGCATATCCATACGACTCGTGAATGGATTATTCGCAATTGTCCGGTGCCGGTGGGGACCGTTCCGATTTACCAGGCACTGGAGAAGGTGAATGGCATCATTGAGGATCTCAGCTGGGAAGTTTATCGGGATACTCTGATCGAACAGGCAGAGCAAGGCGTCGATTATTTCACCATTCATGCAGGCGTCCGGTTGCCGTACATTCATCTCACCGCGAAACGCACAACCGGCATTGTATCCAGAGGGGGATCCATCCTGGCTGCATGGTGTCTGGCTCATCATCAGGAAAATTTCCTGTATACCCATTTCGAAGAAATCTGCGAGATCATGAAGCGGTATGATGTGGCTTTTTCTCTCGGAGACGGCCTTCGCCCGGGTTCCATTGCCGATGCCAACGACGAAGCGCAATTTGCTGAACTGGAGACGCTGGGTGAATTGACGAAGATCGCCTGGGAGCATGATGTGCAGGTGATGATTGAAGGACCCGGACATGTGCCGATGCATATGATCAAGGAAAATGTCGACAAGCAGATGGAGATTTGTCAGGAAGCGCCTTTTTATACGCTGGGGCCATTGACGACAGATATTGCGCCCGGCTATGACCATATTACCTCGGCCATTGGAGCCGCGATGATCGGCTGGTTCGGTACAGCCATGCTCTGTTATGTCACACCGAAGGAACATCTCGGCCTACCAAACAAGGAGGATGTGAAGGAAGGGCTGATGGCTTACAAGATTGCTGCTCATGCGGCAGATTTGGCGAAAGGTCATCCACATGCGCAGCGCAGGGATGATGCCTTGTCCAAG
The DNA here is from genome assembly GCF_042685085.1 of Marinicrinis sediminis. NCBI lineage: Bacteria > Bacillati > Bacillota > Bacilli > Caryophanales > Paenibacillaceae > Marinicrinis > Marinicrinis sediminis. The sequence goes on along the minus strand of NZ_JBHUMM010000042.1, from coordinate 83,799 downwards.
GCTCGCTTCGAATTCCGCTGGAGAGACCAGTTCCACCTGTCCCTTGATCCGGAGAGAGCTTATGAGTTTCATGACGAGACGCTGCCTGCCGAGGGAGCGAAGACGGCTCATTTCTGCTCGATGTGCGGCCCGAAATTCTGCAGCATGAAGATTACGCAGGATGTGCGTGATTATGCGAAAAAGAATCAGCTGGATGAGGAAGCAGCACTCCAGGCCGGCATGAAAGAAAAGTCCAGAGAGTTTATGGATGCAGGCGCTCAGATTTATAGTACGAAAGCGTAATATCGATCAGTCGCAGGCAAGCAAGGGCAAGCAAGGGAAAGCAAGGGAAGGAAGCAGGGAGGAGTTGGGCAGCATGGAGGAGCGATTGGAACGGTACTCGCGCCAGACGCGGTTTCAGCCGATTGGCTTGAAAGGACAGGAAGCGATCTGTACGAGCCATGTGGTGATTGTCGGGATGGGGGCGCTGGGCACGGTGCTCGCCAATCATATGGTACGGGCAGGTGTCGCCCGTCTCACACTCATTGATCGTGATTATGTGGAGCCAAGCAATCTGCAGCGACAAATGCTGTACGACGAGCGCGATGCTGAACAGGCGCTGCCAAAAGTCATAGCAGCCGAACGGAAGCTGACAGCCATACGTGAGGATGTCTCGATTTCCGCTCATTTGACCGATTTGACGCGGGATAACGTGCAGGAGCTGCTGGCAGGCGCGGATCTGGTTCTGGACGGAACGGATAACTTTTCTACTCGACTCCTGCTCAATGATGCCTGCTACCAGCTCGGCATGCCATATCTGTATAGCGGCGTCGTCGGTTCGGAAGGCATGACAGCGACCTTTGTTCCCGGTGAAACCGGATGCTTCCGTTGTCTGACAGGGCTGTATGAGCACGGCTCCCTCCATGGCAGCATGCAGGGAGAAACGTGCGATACCGCAGGTGTCATCAGTCCCGCTGTCGATATGGTGGCTTCCCTGCAAGCGGCAGAAGCGATCAAGCTCCTTAGTGGCCACGCTTCGGACCGACTCTGGGTGCGTCTCAATTGCTGGCCGTTTGCAAGCAAGGCGGTGCCAATCCCGGACAGCAGCCCAGTCTGTCCGGTTTGCAGAGGCGACAGGTATCCGTCGCTGGAGCCAGTGGCTCATGAGGAAGAAGCGGTCTATCTGTGCGGCAGGGAGTCTTTTCAATTCCCGACCTTCGCTAGTGAGCAGTCGATGGCGGAATGGGCAGCGCGATTTCGTGCATGGGGGAAGGTTCAAGTCAATCCCTATGTGTGCAAGGTTGAGCTCCCCGAGGGAGAACGATTGATTCTGTTCACAGATGGCAGAGTGCTGATTCAGGGTACGGATGAACTCTCCAGAGCCAAAAGTCTCTATGCTCGATATATTGGCAATTAACGAATGAGCTGAACGAAGAAATGGACATTTCAAAGGCAGGAGGAACAGGGGATGAAGGAACGAAATGGAGACTTGCTGCGCGAGCGGTTGAACCAGTTTCAGTTGTACGGGATTACGGATGAGCGTTTTCATCCAGGCCGCGATATCGTGGAAGTGATGGAGCAGGCGATTCTCGGAGGTGTATCCATCGTACAGCTTAGAGACAAGTGGAGTGCCCCGGATGAACTGCTGCACAAGGCCAGACGACTGCGGGAGCTGACACGTAAACATGAGGTGCTGTTTATCGTCAATGATCATGTGGAGCTTGCTCTGGAAGTAGATGCAGACGGCGTTCATCTCGGGCAGGATGATCTCTCGCTGGCGGAAGCGCGGAAGCAAATGAAAAGCAAGCTCATCGGCATCTCCACCCATCGGATCGAGGAAGCGATAGCAGCCCAGCGAGAGGGTGCGGACTATATCGGAGTCGGCCCCGTGTATGCGACGCAGACCAAATCAGACGTCGTGGCCCCGGTCGGCCTGTCTTATGTGTCTGAAGTGGCGGCCGAGATCGATATTCCGGCGGTGGCGATCGGAGGCATCAAGCTGCACAATGTCGCGGACGTGTTGCAGGCAGGTGCCCGCCGCATCTGTGCGGTTACGGAGATCGTCGGCAGTCCCCAAGTGCGTCAAACATGCGAGGCCTTTATACACGCCATCCGCAATCAAGCGGTTGCGCCCGGTGCATCGGGCAGGCAGGGATAAGGGAAGGAGGCCATCGAGATGATCATTCAATTAAATGGCGCTGAGCATGAGACCCAGGTCAGCACCGTCTCAGCGCTCGTTACGGAGCTGAAGATGACGGGGCGTCTGATTGCCGTTGAGGCAGAGGGTCAGGTTTTGCGCAAGGAAGACTGGGAGCAGTGTGAACTGGCTCCGGGCATGGCGATTGAGATTGTGCATTTTGTAGGGGGAGGTTGAACCATGCAGCAAGGAAGGTTGAACATAAACGGCATTTCCCTTCAGTCCCGTCTGTTCCTGGGGACGGGTCTGTTTCCCAATCCCTATGTCCAGACGGAAGCGATCAAGGCGGCGGGAGCAGATGTGCTGACCTTTGCCATCCGCAGGGTGAATCTGGATGCCACGCAGGATGATTCCATCTTGCAGCATATGGAGGGCATGGAACGCCGTTTTCAATATTTGCCGAATACCTCGGGTGCTCGGACAGCAGACGAAGCGATTCGCATTGCCCGCCTGGCCCGGGCATCTGGTCTTAGTGACTGGATCAAGGTAGAGATCAGTGTGAACGAGCGTACGTTGCTCCCTGATCCGCTTGAGACCTTGCGGGCTACGGAAGTGCTGGTACAAGAAGGATTTACGGTTCTGCCCTATACGTCCGATGATCCGGTCATTTGCAAGAAGCTGGAGGAAGCAGGAGCCCATGCGGTCATGCCGGGAGGCGCTCCGATTGGGACCGGACTCGGCATTCTCAATCCGTATCACATCGGTATCATTGTGGAGGAGTTGTCCGTGCCGGTCATCGTGGACGCGGGACTGGGTTCAGCCGCCGATGTGGTACAAGCGATGGAGTTGGGGGTAGACGGGGTATTGATGAATACGCCGATCGCCAGGGCCAAGAATCCCGTTCAGATGGCACTGGCGATGAAGTTGGCTATAGAGGCTGGAAGAGAATCATACCTGGCCGGAAGAATCCCGCGCAAGAAATATGCTTCGGCAAGCAGTAGTCTGGAAGGCGTGTCCGTACCATGGTAAAACAGATTGTAATTGTCGGGGGCGGGATTATCGGGCTATCCTGTGCATTTGAGCTGGCTATGAGAGGGCATGCGGTCACGATTGTGGAGCAGGGCGAATGCGGCGGTCAGGCATCTGGTGCGGCAGCGGGTATGCTGACCCCGTATTCAGAAAACGTGGAGCAGGCAGATCCGTTTTTTTTGTTCAGTCAGGAGAGCTTGCGCCTGTATCCCGAATGGATTAGGCAGATCGGGCGATTCTCGCAAATTGACGCACAATATCGGCAGTCAGGCAGTCTGAATGTGGTCTTTCATCAGGCCGATCTGCTGCCGATGGAGAAGCGTCTGCACTGGCAACGCCAATATGGACTGGAAGCCGAGATCGTAGAGGGAGAAAGGCTGCGCAAGCTGGAGCCGGCACTCTCCCCTTCGATTCAGGCTGCTGTTCATGTCCCAGAGGAGGCGCATCTGTATGCCCCGTCTTATGCACGGGCGCTGAAGGATGCCTGTGAGAAAGCAGGTGTGCAGATTTGTGAGCATGAGCAGGTGACGGGATGGAAGCAGGATGCTCGCACGCTGATCACTCGATCAGACCGGAATATTCCCTATGAGCAGTTGCTGATTTGTTCAGGCGCGTGGACAGGCATGTTCGCAGAAGCTTTGTCACTGGAACTTCCGGTATACCCGATACGCGGACAGATTTGTGCCTTTCCCCAGAGAGAAGAGGCTCCGGTGCACCACATCGTATTTTCCAGTCAGGGTTATATGGTCGCCAAGGACAATGGCAGCTTTGTCATAGGCGCCTCGGAAGATGTGGCCGGCTTCTGTACGGATGTGACGGAACAGGGGATTGAGCGGCTATGTCGCTGGAGTCGCAAAGTTTTTCCACACCTCAACCAACTCGAACCTCATTTCAGCTGGGCGGGACTCAGACCTGCTACCCAGGACGGCTTTCCACTGCTCGGCTGGGCGGATCAGGAGAAGGGGATTGCGATTGCAGCCGGTCACTATCGAAATGGCATTTTGCTCAGTCCGGTTACGGCGCAGTCTGCGGCAGATTTGCTGGAGGGAGAGGCAAACCGTGGTGCCTTGTACAGACAAGCATTTGAGCCACAGCGCTTTACAAGCTCTATTTCTTCTCCCGCTGGATTCTCATCGGTTTATTGACAGTGCTCCACACGATCCGTATAGTCGTTTCTAGAAAGGAACGAGAAGGGAACGATGAAGATGACACTGAAAAATCAACCTGTTCACGGTGCGGATCACTGTAGTGATCATGGAACTGATCACGAGACTGATCCAGGTACTGATTATGGGACTGATCTAGGGACTGATCATGGGATGCATACGCCGATTCCCGTTGTGGTGCTGAGCGGATTTCTTGGCAGCGGAAAGACGACATGGCTGGCCAAAGCCATTCAGGCCATCCAGCAGCAAGGCATGAAGCCTGCGGTCATTATGAATGAACTGGGAGAGGTCAATTTTGATGGCGTGATTCTGGGAGAGGGCTTTCCGATGGAGGAGTTGCTGGCCGGCTGCATCTGCTGTTCCATTCGGGGTGACCTGGGTCTGGCACTTAAGCAACTGGTAGAGGCAGAGTCCCCGGATTTTATCCTCATAGAAGCTACAGGCGCAGCCAATCCCGCAGAGTTGATCGATGGCATTACAGAGGCCTCGCTATACGTTCCGATCACTCTGTGTGAAATCCTGACACTGGTGGACAGTCCGCAGCTCTTCAGGCAAATCGAGAAGGGCAAAGGAGCCGCTTTTCGTTTAATGAAGGAACAGATTCGATTCTCGTCCCGATTGTTGCTGAACAAGATGGATCTGGTTTCGAATCTTCAGCATGAACAAGTGCGAGAATGGATTTCCGAGGTGTCTCATGCCCCCGTGCTGGAGACGACCTACAGCGAAATGAATATGACCGAGTGGCTGGCGCAAATGAATGACGTGCAAGCAGCGGACAGCATCAACAGCGTCAACAGTGTGAATCGTCCAACCGATGACAACGCACATCAGGCCGCCTCGGAAAAGCTGATTCCGCATGCACATATGATGGTGGTTACGTATTATGTAAAGCAGCCGCTGAACAGTACGAAATTCGAGCGGTTTCTAGGAGCGCTTCCCGAGCAGGTTTATCGGGGCAAGGGACTCGTCCGTTTTTCAGATACGAGCGGTGAACTGTATGCGTTCCAACTGGCCTATCGCCAGACGGACTTCATGAAGATCGATCCGCAAGCCGCGGGTACTTTGTCGGAGGTAGTCGTCCTGATTGGAGAAAATCTGAATTCTTCCGAACTAATAGCCGGAATCGAGGCCTGCCAGGAGGATCTGGATGAATCGTGATGAATAGGTGACGGCTCTTTCCAAAACGTAGTAAAATGAAAGAAAAAAAGCCGGAGGGAACATGAGCATAATCTGGACTCTGATTGGATTGGTGGCTGCTTTTACGGTTGGTGTTGTCATCGTGTCAGTAGTGGTGGGGATCAGACTGACCCGAAAACCAAGGCTCCCGATCTCGACCACGCCGGATCGGTATGGACTGAACTACCGCAGCTTTGAGACGACAAGCCGTGACGGAACAACAAATCTCCGAGGATGGGTAATGGAACCGGAGCACGCCGCGAAGATGACGGTTATTTTTGCACATGGATACGGGGAGAGCAGGCTGCAGGAGAATATCAATTTTCTGTCTCTTAGCACGTTCTTCGTGGCGCGTCATTATCGGGTCGTGTTGTTTGATTTTCGGGGATGCGGGGAGTCAGACGGCAACGAGACGACGATAGGCGTCCTGGAAAAACTCGATGTGCTCGGTGTGATCGATTATGTGCGCAAGGTGTACGCTGAACCGATCGGCTTGTACGGGGTATCGATGGGTGCATCCGCTTCCCTGCTTGCAGCGGCGGAAGATGGCAACATTCATGCGATAGTTGCAGACAGTCCCTTTAGCGATCTGCGGACCTATTTGAGTGATCATTTGTCTGTCTGGACGAAGCTCCCCAGGTTGCCGTTTACCCCGATAATGATGCGAATGATTCCATGGATCACAGGCGTCAAGCCGAGGGAAGCCAACCCTTATGAGGCTCTTCAGCGATTGTCGCATACGCCGATTTTGTTCATTCATGGGAGAGGGGACGATGCGATCCCGTTTGCGGAGAGTGAGAGGTTGGCGGCGATTGATCCGCAACGATTTCAGCTGTGGGGGACGGACAGTCGCAGACATGTTCGAAGCCATGTAGAACAGCCCATGACCTACCGAAAGAGGCTGCTGGATTTTCTCGATGCAAGTCTGGCACAGCAGGTTTCGGCCACCTCGCTTGCACCAGATGATGACGAAGAGAAGAAGCACGGAAAGGCGCAAAAAAGCTGTCCATTCTGATCATCAAGTCAGAGTGGACAGCTTTTTTGTGGTGGATTTTCTTGTGTGATCCCCTTGGGCTATACCCGAATATCGATCTGTTTGCCCGCATGCGGATGGGGTGCCTGGGCGGACGTGCTGGTCAGTCCTGAACTGAGCAGCTGCTGGTTTTGAATGATGGACATGTTTAGGGAATGACGCAGGGTTGCGAGCTGTATCGACATCATACTGCTGTTGATTCCACTCATAAGGTCACCAGCCTTTTCATTCATTTTATTTGATTATAGCATATTCTGTTGCGAATTTTGTATGATTTTGGTTCCATTTGTCCACCTCATTGTTCACAAGTTGGCAAAGGAATCTTGCATTTTGCAACGAACTATGATGAAGGATGACTTTGTCACGCATAAAGAGGAGAGGATCGCTGTGCATTCACCGCGTCAATCGACATCCCCAAAAGCGGTTCCGCTCGTGAAGTGGATCTGGAATTCATATTTGAAAACGGCTTTGATTCCGTTCATCTGTGTGGAATTAGTATTTTTGGGGGTTTATTTTATTACAAATGACTGGATCAAGGGAGAAAATGTGGAGATGATCCAGTCGAGTGCCAATGAGGAATTGATCCGAATTGCCGAAAGAGAAGCGATTTCGATTCGGCATGAAGCGGGAGGGATTGAGCATGCTGTACAAATGCTGGCCAGTCAGGCGAAGCATCAACTTGTCCAAGCGTCTGCACTGCCTCTGGAGGAAGCATCCAGACTGATCTACCACCCCGAGGGCATGTACTATACATACAAGGATCGTACCGGGGGCGGAGGTGCTGCCTTGTATTATACCGGGCATGTACCGGTAGGAGAGCAGGAGAGGGAAAAGGCGGCCAAGCTGTTTCAGATTCAGGATGTGCTGAGAGATGTGAAGGAATCCCAGCCATTGGCCGCGTCCGCCTATATCAATACGTATGACTCCCTGAACGTCATCTATCCGTATTTCGATGTGATTGAACAGTACATGCCCCATATTGATGTAACCGCGCTTAATTTTTATTATGAGGCGGATGAAGCACATAACCCGCAGCGAAAGTCAGTGTGGACAGAACCTTACTATGATCTGGCCGGCAATGGCTGGATTACGTCTGTGATTGCCCCGATTGATAGTGAGGAGCGAATGGAGGGCGTAGCCGGAATTGATATTACGATCGATACGTTCGTAGACAAAGTGCTCAATCTGTCGATTCCGTGGAATGGATACGGCATGCTGATCAGTGAAGAGGGGACGATGCTCGCCTTCCCGGATGCGGCCAAATCTGAATGGAAGCTGTCCCGGAATATTTATGAACAGAATCGTCAGTCCGTGTTCGTGGATACCCTGCGTACGCAGGAGCATGGCTGGGGAAGCTATGAGATTGGCGGCAAGAGCCAGTTGATATCGTGGTCCACCGTACCGCAGCTCAATTGGAAATTGATTGTCGTGGCACCAGAGGAGCTCATTTATGCCAATGCTGCTCAGGTCGAGCAGACGATGACGAGAGTTGGCGGGTGGATGATCGCCGGTCTGCTTGTCTTTTATTCCATTTTCATATTGTATCTGTATATACAAGCGAAGCGCATGTCCCGATTCATCGCGAACCCGATTTCACACATGAGACAGATGGTTGGCCGTATTGGAGAGGGAGAGTATCGCCAGGAGCGGCCGCAGCTCAGAATCCAGGAGATGCAGGAGACGGCTGACAAACTGGGAGAGATGGGTCATGAGCTGGGGGATACGAAGGACAAGTGGCTACAGGCAAGCTTGCGGGCAGAGGAAAGAGAGAGTCATCTCCAGGCGCTGCTGTCCTCCCTGGATGATGTCATATTTGAAATCGACAAGCACTATCGGTATGTACGGATATGGACGAAGGATGAAGGATACCTGGTCAAGTCCAAGCATGAACTGATTGGAAACACGTTGTCGAGTGCCCTCCCGGGAGACCTGGCCACCCGATATATGGATATCGTCAACGAAACATTGACCACCAATCGCACCCAAACCCTGGAATACGCTTTGCAGACGATGAAGGAGGAATGGCGTTGGTTTAGTGCCCGAGTCTCCCCGATCCTGAAGCAAACGAATGAAGAGAATACCGTTCTCATTCTTGTAAGGGATATTACGGAGCGCAAGCAGATGGAGCAGCGATTGATTGAGGCAAAAAATGCGGCGGAACTGGCCAGTCAGGCCAAATCCGAATTTTTGTCGAGGGTCAGTCATGAATTGCGGACGCCGTTGAATGCGATTCTTGGTTTTGCCCAGGTTATGCAATTTGATCCGGAGGAACCGCTCTCTGAAGTTCAGATGGATAATGTGGATGAAATTATGCGGGCAGGCAAGCATTTGCTGGAACTGATCAATGAGGTGCTGGATATTACCCGCATTGAGTCCGGGAAAATGTCCCTCTCTATGGAGACAGTGGCGGTAGATGAACTCCTGAATGAGTGTATGGATCTGCTGGAGCCGATGGCACAAGACTATGGGATCGCGCTGAAGAAGGAACAAACAGCCGCCTGTCATCTGGTCATCCATGCCGATTATACCCGTCTGAAGCAGGTGCTGATCAATCTGATGTCCAATGCGGTCAAATACAATCGAAACGCTGGCAGCGTCCTGGTGGGCTGTGAGCTCGTCCATCAGGAGGTTCGGATTTCGGTAACGGATACAGGCCCGGGCATACCGGAAGATCAGATGCAGCTCATTTTTGAACCGTTTACCCGGATCGAGGACCAGACGGTCGGCATCGAAGGTTCAGGCATAGGCTTGACTCTGGCGAGACAGCTTACTGAGCTGATGGGTGGACGCATAGAAGTAGAGAGCAAGGTAGGCGAGGGGAGTCGGTTTTCCGTTTACTTGCCTCATAATCTGAAGCCCATCGAGTCTGACCCGGATGTGGAAGCCGCCATTTCGAACAGCGAAACGAAATATCAGGTCTTGTATATCGATGACAATCCGGCCAATCTGTTGCTGATGGACAAGGTAGCCGTTCATTTGCCAGAGGTGGAATGGAAAAATGTGAAGAGCGGAAGAGAAGGGATACAGCTCGCCGGGCAGCAGTGTCCGGATTTGATTCTGCTGGACATTCATATGCCAGAGATGGATGGCTTTGAAACGCTCGAAGTTTTGAGATCCCTGCAAAGATGCTGTGACATTCCTGTAATCGCCGTCAGTGCGTCCATCTCTTCGCTGGATCACAAAAAAGCGATGGAGCTGGGATTCGATGATTACATTCCCAAACCCATTGAGCTGTCGTCGTTTGTTCACAAGATCAAGACTTATTTACATGCCTGACAGGAGGAAGGAGGACCAGAGATGGCAGCCGAGGAACAATTGCGTATACTGCTGGCAGAAGATCACCCGGCCAATATGAAACTGGCGCTGAAAATGCTGCAGATTCTGGGGTATTCGGCAGAGGTCGCCGCCAATGGTGATGAGGTGCTGGAGCTGCTGGAACGTCATGACTTTGATGTGGTGCTGATGGACATTCAGATGCCGTTAATGGATGGCATGGAGACGACCAGGGCGATTCAGGACCGATTCTCCGAAGCGAAGCGTCCTGTCATTATCGCCCTGACCGCGAGTGCGATGAGGGGCGATCGAGAGCGGTTTCTAGAAGCCGGCATGCATGACTATTTGAGCAAGCCGATTGATTTTCATCAGCTTCAACAGGTATTGGACAAGTGGAAACGGAAAATGGGCGGCCACGACACCTGATAAAAGGTTTTATTTGGAAGACGGCAGGATCGGGACAAATGTGTCTTGAAAAGCTGGCCTGCATGCGTGAGTGGCTGATTCAATCGTCCCAAAGGGGAGGGGGATGGCCCGAATGCGTTATTTTTCATTCGACAAAATTTGCTTTGCTGGATATGATTACATTATTGGGGTTCAAGTTTGATAACCGATGATAAATAAGTGATCAAGACGGATATGCACTGACGAAGGGATGGATACATATGGCTAAAATTTTGATCGTGGACGATGCGGCTTTTATGCGAATGATGCTCAAAACGATTGTAACCGAGGCAGGACATGAAGTGGTGGGTGAGGCTGCCAATGGAGAAGAGGCAGTGAAGCTGTTCAACAAAGAGAAACCGGACCTCGTTACCATGGATATTACGATGCCGGATATGGACGGAATCCAGGCTGTAAAAGCGATTCGCTCGGAGCATCCGGATGCGAAGATCATCATGTGCTCGGCAATGGGACAGCAAGGGATGGTCATCGAGGCGATTCAGTCGGGAGCGAAGGATTTTATCGTCAAGCCATTTCAAAAGGATCGCGTGATTTCTGCAATTAGTCAGCATTTGGGTGCATAATTCTGTCAGGGGAAAGGAGAGAGTGAAAGATGGCTGAATTAAAACAGGAACACCTTCAAGCTGTTCTGGGCAGCATCGGTCATGTGCTGCAAGGACACTTGCAATATAGCCAGATTGAATACGGGGATGTCTCCAAAGAGGCGTCTCAAACCTTAACCGTAGAACAAATTGCTGTGGTCGTAGGCGTCACCGGTGACGTGCAGGGCGATCTGATTGTTACAATGCGGGAAGACATGGTGAAGGAGATCATCGGTCGCATGTTCGGCGGCATGGAAATCGCGACAATTGATGAAATGGGCTGGAGTGCGTACGGGGAATTTGGCAACTGGCTGGGGGCCGGTTGCTGTACGAGCTTGTCAGACTGCGGCTTGAATGTCAACATTACGCCACCCATGATTTCGGAAGGAAGCACCAGGCTCCACAGTTCCAACCATTTTATCAGCATTCCTTTCAAGGCTGACAACCATGCGTTCTCTGTTCATATCAGTATACAGCCATAGAAAGGAATGATGAGCAATGATGACCCTGCAGCAAATCAACGAGACCGATCTTAGGCGAAAAAACCAGCTTGTTTTTTATGCGGTTGTTGCGACGATGTTCTTGACGCTGCTGACCATATTTGGAGTGGGGCTTCCGCCTGCCATGATTGCGACCGTTATTGCAATTGATCTGACGACGATTTCCCTGTTTGGTTACCTCCATTTCACCCGACGATTTGCCCCATACCTGGGATATATCATTTTGACGGGTATCGGCTTGCTGACATTGGTCATTATGATGCAGCTTCCGACCTACAACAGCATATTTATGCTGTATTATATCATGGTACTGGCGACGATCTACATGCGCCGGAACATGTATCTGTATGGAATAGCCTGGTCCCTGCTGATCATGGTTTACTTTTTGACTGCGGTCAGCAAGGAGATTGACTTGAACTCCGAGGATCAAGTGGCGGTAGTGTTCTATTTTGCCATCGTGAGTGTGCTCTTGTATGCGCTCTTGCGCAATTCGCGAGGCCTGTCTGAAAGTATGATGAACTTGCAAAGTCAAACTGAGCAACTGCTTTCCAGACAAGCAGAACAGGAAGAACGTCTGCAGCATCATGTGCAGTTATTTTCGCAAAATATGACGGCTATTGCGAGCAAGAGTGAAGAGACGCAGCAATCGTTCAATGAAATGACGTCAGCTTTTCAGGAAATTGCTACCGGGGCTAATACCCAGATGGAATCGACCATTTCGATTACAGAATCCATTCAGGATACGAACGGCATGCTGGATGATATGTTTGCTTTTCTGGAGGAATTGTCACGTCAAATTGAACACACGAGTGATCTCTCCAGCGAAGGCAGCTCGAACATGAACAACCTGTATCAATCCATCACGAGCTTCAAGGAAAAAATCAACCAGATGGCCGTGGAGATTGAAGGTTTAAGTCGACATATAGCCGAAGTGGATGCCTTTAATGCAACCATTGCGGAAATAGCCAACCAGACCAATCTGTTGTCTCTGAATGCGAGCATTGAGGCGGCGAGGGCGGGAGAACATGGTCAGGGCTTCGCTGTCGTGGCTCATGAGATCAGGAAGCTGGCGGACTTGACCAATAACTCAGCCAGACAGATATCGGACAAACTGCGCGAGGTTACCCAGCAGGCAGCCAGCACGAAGCATAATATGGTGACGATCGCTGATGAAATGGTTGCCAATACGGAGAAAACGGAACAAACGAAGACGACATTCATTCAGATTACGGATTCGGTTGAGCAGATCAGCGAACAGGCCATCCAGAACAATGCGCGTATGGTGCGGATTCGTCATGCTTCCAAATCAATCGAAGACGGTGCGAACAATTTCGCTTCTGTCAGCCAACAATCAACTGCGGCTCTGCAGGAATTGTCTGCGACAGTAGAAACGTTGATGCAGCAAAATGATCAGGTGGGCAAGCTGATCCAGGCAAATGAAAAAGCGATTCGAGAACTGGTTGAGGATAAGAATAAGAAAGTGCAAGCTTAGAAGAGGCTGAGCACGCTTGCCTGCCGAGACAATAAACCAAAAAGGAAACCCGGGAGCAGGGCCATCGATGTGGCCTGCAGCCTGGTTTCCTTTTTTCATGTCTTACACCTCTTCGCTTTGTTGTACGTGGTATTTGGTCACGAAGGAAGCGCCGGCGAATATAGAAGGCTTTTGCTGATCCATCCCCTGAGGGGTATGGCGTTTTTGATGAGCCTTTTCATAGGCTTTGGATTGCTGCCAGTTGGCGAAGTCCGCTTCCGTCTCCCAGAAGGTCAGGATGCGGTACGTGTCCCCTTGCAAAGGCCGCAGAACCCGAATCGCCCGAAATCCAGGCTCTTCTTCAATCATTCTGGCCCGGTTCAGGAATCTTTCCTCAAAGGCCTCTCGACCTTCCGGTGTAACCGGAATATTGTTGATGACGGCAAAGGCAGATGCAGCAGGGAAATCTCCGGTATGATCGATCACCTGAAAGGTTTGATCGCCATCCGCGTTGTCCGCAGGCATTTCTTTGTGTTCTTGGACGTATACCGGCTCCTGACCTTCAATGAGGTCAAATTGCAGTGTCAGATCCGAAGTGGGACGAGAAGAAAAAGTAACAAACATGGCGATTCTCCTTTCCATATGGTTCGGGTAGATAACCGACTCTATCATATCAAATTCGGGCCCTTCCTCAAAATATGTGAAAATATGCATTGTCACAATGTGAAGATATCACTATAATTATGTAATGAAAAGTTACATAAAAAGATAGTATACTTATCATTGAAGGGAGAGAGGATCATGGAAGAGCTTCAGTTTAATCTTAATATGATGTGGACGATCTTGGCAGCGTTACTGGTTTTTATGATGCAGGCCGGGTTTACAGCCCTGGAAGCTGGCCTAGTCCGAGCCAAAAACTCGATTAACGTGGTCATGAAAAATATGATGGACATCACGCTGGTCAGCATTGTCTTTCTGATCGTGGGATTCCCGCTGATGTTCGGTTATTCCGAGGGCGGATGGTTTGGTAACGGCGGATTTTTCCTGGGCGGGTTTATGGATGTCCAAGACCCCTGGTTGTGGACATTTGCGCTTTTTCAGATTGTATTTGCAGGCACTGCCTGCACGATCGTATCAGGGGCTGTGGCAGAAAGGGTGACATTCGGTTCTTATATTATCGTGACGCTGGTCATCAGTGTGCTGATTTATCCCCTATTTGGACACTGGGCCTGGGGGAGTTTGCTTTTCCCGGATCAGCAAGGGTGGCTGGAAGCCATGGGATTTATGGACTTTGCGGGATCTACTGTGGTTCATTCTCTTGGTGCCTGGGTGGCTCTGGCAGGGGTTGTCGTCATTGGACCCCGGATTGGCAAATACGGGAAGGATGGTCGCGTCTATCCGGTACAAGGCAGCAACCTGCCGCTGGCGAGTCTCGGGGTATTCTTGCTCTGGTTTGGCTGGTTCGGATTTAATGCTGGATCGACTACCGCGATGGACGCTTCTGTACCGCTCATTGCAATCAATACGATGGTGGCAGGAGCAGCAGGGGGAATTGGCAGTCTGTTGATGAGTTATGCAACAGTACGCAAAGCCAATGTGGAATATATCCTCAATGGTGTACTAGCGGGTCTGGTTTCCATCACCGCTGGCTGCCATGTTGTGTCTCCCATGCAGGCGATCTGGATCGGGATGATTGGCGGTATGTGTATGGTGATCGCCCTTCGCTGGATGGATATCAAGCTGAAACTGGATGATGCGGTCGGAGCGGTAGCGGTTCATGGGGTGTGCGGGGCATGGGGAACCACAGCCATCGCCTTGTTCGCGCCGGTTTCACAGCTGAGCACAGAGAATCGGATGGAGCAGCTGATCGTCCAGTTGACGGGAGTGGGAACGGCCTTTGTGTGGGCGTTTACGATGGGACTGCTTGTATTTTGGCTGCTGAAGAAGACGATCGGAATTCGTGTCACGGCTGAACAGGAACAGGCGGGCTTGAATGTATCAGAACATGGTGCCTCTATTGCTCTGGTTGATACCATCGTTGCGATGAGAGAGATTGCATCGGCCAAAGGAGACCTCAGTCGCACCATTCCCGTCCATTCGGGCGAGGATACGGCTCCATTGAATGAGGCCTTCAACCAAATGATCGATGCGTTGAACGATCTGGTGCATGCTGCTCAACGACAGGCAGCTCGCGTGAATCAAACGAGTACAGGCATGCTGGAGCAGATTGATTTCATCTTGAACCGCATGGATGAGAACGCAGAGAGCCTGAGAGAGACCAATGTAGGCATTCAGGAACTAAGGGCGGGAATTGAACTGTCTGTCACCGAAGAGGAAGAGTGGATGGCGGCCATTACCAGTAGTGTGGACAAGTTCACGACCTTCCACCATCGTATGCAGGATGTGAGGGAGAAGGGAGCGGCGGTTCGGGAGCAGCTTATGAATACGAGTGAAGTCCAATCCGAAACGATGAATCAAATGGCACAGACGACGGGGTATATGAGCGCCATGAATCAGTTCGTGGAAGACGTGGCCGAAATGCTGGATGTGACCTTCCAGGTATCCGACCAAATCGATTTGTTGTCGCTGAATGCCCGAATAGAAGCCAGTCGGGATACCGAGCACGGACGCGGGTTCGGGGTCGTGGCGCAGGAGATCAAGAAACTGTCTGAACAAACGAGACGGACGCTCGGTGAACTGCATGCATCGATGGATACGCATATGGAACTTACACGCAAGGGACTCGCCGGGACGGAACAAACCTCAGTGGAGATGACACGACTGTCCGAGCAGGTAGATGTTATGCTGGAGCGCGTTTCTTCGATTCTGGAAGTCATCGAATGGATGGAAGTGGAGACGACGACTTTCCTGGCTCAGTTTCAAGAGATCTTGCAGCGTTCTGAGGTGATGCAGTCCAATCGGGAACAGCAGTTTGAGCATTTGCAGGAAATCAGCATGCAGGTGAACAGTGTGGAAGGTGCCAGTGAATCCATTTTGATACGCATTACAGATATGGCGGAGGAAACGAGGAGAATGGCGGCAGAGTCGGATAATCTGATGGAGCAGGTTGGCAGTTTCAAGACCAGAGGGGCAGCCGATTCAGGAATACTCCAATAGAATCGTTTGTTGCAGGGTCAAACCAAATCGAGAAACATGAAGAAGCTGCTGGCGTCCAACGGGTGCGCTGGCGGCTTCTTTGCTGATAAAATCAGAGTTTCAATTAACTGTCTCTAACATTTTTTCTAGATAAATGAATGGAATGTGCGACCTTTTTTTGTTTGATGCGTTTAAATATTAGATGCATGAATCGAACTTTTGACGGAAGGTCCTCGTCTATATAGGAAGAAGAGGTGAGATCAGGTTGGACTCAACGAAAGTAAATGGCGAGAATGAGTATTTGAAATACATATCTGATACTGCCGATCCCAAGCAGGTCCTGCGAGACCTGATGGTCCAGTACGGCAATGATATATGGAACTATGCATACAGTATGACACGTAGATGGGAGGTTGCAGATGACGTAACCCAGGATGTATTTATGAAAGCATACAAAAACATAACGAATTTTCGAAATGAGGCTTCCGTCAAGACGTGGCTGCTGAAAATCACCCGCAATACAGTGCTGGATTATCAGAAATCCGCATTCTTCAGACGGGTGACGCTGGTCGATTACATGACGACAAAAGCGACGGATCACTCTGCAGAATCGGAAGTGATGGAGCAGATGGCCGTCAGTGAAATATGGGCCAAAGTCCTGAAGTTGCCGCCCAAATATCGGGAAGTGTTGATCCTGTACGGCCATCACCAGTTGTCTATGAAAGAAATTGCTGCGATGCTGGGTGTGAGTGAAGGAACTGTCAAGTCGAGGCTTCACCATGCGAGAAATAAAGTAATTCAGTTAAAGGAAAGTGACGCAAATGGATCTGCATGATTATCAATTAAGAAAGCAACTTGCCGAGAATCCGTTCAAGCAATCCGGATTTACACCTGAACTCATGGCTGCCATTGAACGCAAAGCAGGAGAGCAGACACGGAAGAAGCGAACCTGGCTTATGTACGGCTTTGCCTTGTGCGCTTCCTTTGTAGTGATGCTGTTTTTTCTTCAGCCTGGCTTATGGTTTGGTCAAACGGATCAGATGAGCAAGCGCACAGCTTCCGAGCTGCAGCCTGCTCAGCCAGCCTATTCGGAGAAAGGCATGTCTACGGCACTGCTGCTAGCGATGCGTCAGGACCGGGATCAGGAAGCCAGTTCGTACCGAACCTTGCTCATTTCCGGAGATGAACAGGGAAGGGTAGTGGCTGAACAAGGGCAGGGACTGCTGGTACCCGTCAAGCAAAAATTCTGGCGTCTGCATCCTGCCTCTGAGCTGATGAGCGGAGAGAGTGGAGGGGCACAGTCGCACCTGCTGACGGCTTATCCAGCCGATGCCGTCCCTCAGACGACCGTGATGAAGCCATCCATAGCGAAGGAATCGCCTGTCGTGCAGGAAAAAGTGCTGTTTGTAGGAAATCAGTATGTCTCGATCGCGGAGACGGTTCTTCCTGCCCAGGGAGAGGCGATGCGACGGGTCAAGGTTCAGGACATTGAAGCTTTGCAGCGCACGCAATGGGACTGGGAAGCCATCCGTCAGGAAAAGGTGCTCTCATTGGAAGAATTGCTGCAGCCGGTTACGACACGTCTGAATGCCCCTCCCGCCGCTAAGCCTGATGCTGGGGGCAAGGAACAGCCAGATATGCCGATATCGGAAGCGGAACGTTCCGAAACCTGGAACTGGACCATTACGAGGCAGGGAGGGAAGTGGCATGCGCTCGCAGTACAGTCCGCTGACCCGGATACCCGATCCATGCAACCAGGCAATCGTAGTGATAAAGCCGATATTTTACTGCAGCCGCTCTCTGTCTCTCTTCCTTATGAGGTCGTCTCCTATGATGAATTGTGCTGCGCATGGTCGGAAATTCTGACCGTGCAGCCGGCTGCTCTCGATGCCATTTCATCGCCTGCAAAAGATGTTGTGGTCATCTTCACCAGTGACAAGATGACGGTATATCCGTATCAGGACGGGATTGTCAATCAGCCTTATCTGACTTTGCCGATACAGGCCAATGAGCAGATGGTGATGGTGCATTGGGCGATGGGCAGCTATGTACAGCGCTGGCAAGAAGAAGCAGGGAGATGGCTACAGATGCCCTGACTGAAGGATCATATGCAACGCTTATCCGCTCGCTGGAAAGCAAGTGTTTCACGCTTGCCTGCCAGCGAGATTTTTTTTATCAAGAGACCGCGAAATGAATCATCAATTGACAATCTGAATGCAATTCAATATATTTAGGACAATCGATTACGTAATCTGTAAAGGTAGAAAAATGCGACGAAAAAGGATGATCGTCTATGTCGGTAAGTATCAAAGATGTGGCCACGAAGGCAGGGGTTTCCACCGCCACGGTCTCTCATGTCATTAACCAGACCCGGTTTGTGTCAGAAGAAACCAAGATCAAGGTAAGACAGGCGATGAAAGAATTGAAATACCGGCCGAATTCGGTCGCCCGTTCCTTGCGAAGCAGAAAATCCCATATTATCGGCTTGCTGGTTCCGATTATCCCTTCTGACACGTCCAACTTTTTCTTTATGTCGATCGCACAGGGGATCGAACATGTACTGAAAGAACACGGCTATAATCTCATTTTGAGTAATTCCAATGAAAATTTGCAGACCGAGATCGAGCAGCTGGAGGTTTTCAATTCCCAATTGGTAGATGGATTGATCATGGCTCCTGCGGCAGACAATCATGAACAGTTGTCAGAAGTGCTCGGCGGAGAGTATCCGGTTGTGTTCATTGACCGCAAGCCGGAAGGTTTTGAGGGCGACTATATTTTGGCGGACGGGGCGCATGTCACCTACGAAGCCGTTTCTCTGCTGCTGGGCAAAGGTCACAAAAAGATCGGTTTTATTACAGGCAAACTCGATCTGACCACCTCAAATGAACGGTTGGAAGGGTACCGAAAGGCTTATCAGGAACAGGGAATGGAGATTGCTTCTACATGGATACAGGAGGGGGCATCCTCATTTGAATGTGGATTCGAGCTTGCAGAGAAGCTGCTGAATGAAGAGCAGGTTACCGCACTGCTTGTTGCTAATAACATCATGTCCATGGGCGCCTTTGCCTGTCTACAGCAAATGGGCAAGAAAGTTCCACAGGAAGTAGCGATCATCGGTTTTGATGATTATCGGTGGACCGAGATTACCGTGCCGCCGCTAACCATGATCCGTCAGCCTTCCTTTGAACTGGGGCAAACCGCAGCGAAACGGCTGCTGGAGAGAATTAACCAACCGGATATGGATGTGACAGAGATCCGTTTGAAGTCTGAGCTGATTATTCGCGGGTCTTGCTAGCAATGGCTGGCAAGCAACCGGGCAGGAGAACTCTCTTGCTCGGTTTTCTTTTTGAGGTGGGTTGACAAGAAAATATAAAGCGTTTACAATCTAATTAATCCATTACGTAAACGATTGCTTAAACGATATCTAAAATAAAATGAGGATACATATCACTCCTGTCTCTAACAAATAAGGCAGTGTGGGAAAAGCGGAAAATTCGTTGACACATGAACCAGCTCTATGTATAATAAAAACGATTACGTAAACGATTAATATTTTCAGAGAAGCGAATAATAGGATTCACATTTTCTAAACCAGATAGTTAGGATCTGCCTAAGCGATCAGGCGAGAAAGTATGGAAGTGAAGTAAACGTTTACCTGTTTTGAAAGCGGATACGGAATATAGGCACCTGGATCACTTCAACGCTTCCAACAGAAAGGATAGGTGAGAACCATGTGGGGGAATTCAAGCAAGATAAAGAAAATAAGGCTGAATTGGGAGCTGTATCTGTTAATGCTTCCACCGGTGATGTATTTCATCGTGTTCAAATACTGGCCGATGTACGGAGTGCAAATTGCGTTTAAGGATTTCAATGCAAGATTGGGCATGTGGGAGAGTCCTTGGGTTGGTTTTGAGCATTTTGAACGGTTTTTCAATGCTTATAACTTTGAAGCAATCGTGATGAATACGATTTACCTCAGTGTATTCAATCTGCTGATTGCCTTTCCCATTCCGATCGTCATTGCTATTTTGTTGAATCAATTGATGAGACAGCGATTGAAGAAGTTTATCCAGACGACCATCTATGCCCCCTATTTTATTTCCACGGTGGTATTGGTCGGAATGATTTT
Organism: Marinicrinis sediminis; assembly: GCF_042685085.1. Taxonomy (NCBI): domain Bacteria; kingdom Bacillati; phylum Bacillota; class Bacilli; order Caryophanales; family Paenibacillaceae; genus Marinicrinis; species Marinicrinis sediminis. The sequence continues at coordinate 63,764 of NZ_JBHUMM010000042.1, read as the reverse complement.
TGTGTTCCTTTCCCCGAGCAGTGGGGTGATCAACCATCTGATCCAGCTATTTGGCGGAGAACCGATCCTCTTTATGGCGAAAGCTGAATGGTTCCGGCCCTTGTACATCCTGTCCACGGTATGGCAAGAAACGGGTTGGTCTTCGATTATCTACCTGGCCGCGCTGGCTGGGGTGGACCCGCATTTGCATGAAGCTGCGGTGGTAGACGGTGCAAACAAGTGGCAGCGGGTACGTCACATTGATTTGCCAAGTATTATGCCAACTATTATGGTGCTGTTCATTTTGGCAATCGGGAATTTGATGAATGTAGGCTTCGAAAAAGTCTTTCTCATGCAGACGAATCTGAATGTAGAGTCTTCGGAGATTATCCCGACCTATGTGTATAAAATGGGGATTCAGCGAGCGCAGTACAGCTTCTCGGCAGCGATTGGATTATTCAATGCGGTCATTAATCTCGTACTGCTCATTATGGTCAACCGGGCAGCCAAGAAAATAAATGGAAACAGCTTATTCTAGGGAGGGAGTGAACAACATGGGAAATCGAAGATCAAAAGGCGATATCGCGTTTGATGTGTTCAATTATACAGTGCTCGGTGGTTTCACTCTGCTCATCTTGTATCCATTGTACTTTATCGTCATTGCCTCCATCAGTGATCCAAATGCGATCTATGCCGGTGATGTATGGTTTTGGCCGAAGGACATCACTCTGGAAGGGTACCAGCGCATTCTGTCAGACAATCAGATATGGATCGGATATCGAAACTCACTGCTCTATGCTTCCCTCGCTGCGGTCATCAGTGTGAGCCTGACTATTATGGCAGCGTATCCGCTCTCCCGCAAAGATTTCGTGGGTCGCAATTTTTTTATGGTATTCTTTCTGATCACGCTGTTTTTCAACGGAGGTCTGATTCCGACCTATCTCGTGGTGAAGCAGCTGAATCTGATCGACAGCATATGGGCGGTCGTGCTCCCCAATGTGGTGGATGCCTTCGTCATTATTATCGCTCGAACGTTTTTTGCTTCATTGCCTGATGAAATGCGGGAAGCGGCTTCGATAGACGGATGTACGAATACCCGATTTTTGTGGAGCTTTGTCATTCCACTGTCCAAGCCGATCATTGCAGTGCTGGTATTGTTTGCGGTAGTGAAGCAGTGGAACGGATTCTTCGACGCCTTGATCTATCTGAAGAGTGCAGACAAATATCCGCTCCAGCTCATTTTGCGCAACATTCTGATTGAGAGTCAGCCTTCCGGCAATATGATGGCCAATATCGATAATCTGGTTGCCCAGCAGCGCATTACAGAGTTGATCAAGTACGGGGTTATCATCGTTGCAGCCATACCGTTGTTGATTCTCTATCCATTCTTGCAGCGATTCTTCGTCAAGGGCGTGATGATCGGTTCTGTCAAAGGCTGATTCACCTGTCCAGATCAAGACAACAGAAACGATTCTCTTGAAGGAGGTGGTTTGGCAGCAGGGATCAGGGTTGGAGAAACATCGGTGTGGATTTCAAGGGGTACTGAATAAAGGGAGGTTACATCCAAATGAAAAAAAATGTCATGGTGATCGTATCGATCGTATTGATTCTGTCCATGGTGCTGGGAGCTTGTTCCAATAACCAGAATGCAAACGGCAATGATTCATCCCCATCCCAAAACAATGGTGAGGGGAATGGAGGAAGTTCATCTGAAGGTAGCAATGAGATTACGTTCCCGCTAGATGAGTCTGTTACGCTCGATGTGGTCGCGAGAAGAGAGCCGCTGGCTCCTAGTGATTTCAACGAGAACCAAACGGCTCAGAAGATAGAGGAAATGACCAATGTCAAAGTCCAGTGGGATACGATTGTAAGCACAGACTATCAAGAGAAGAAAAACCTGCTGCTCGCGAGCAATGATCTGCCCGATGTATTCTTAGGTGCAGACTTCAATGACAGTGAGTTGTTGAAATACGGCAATGAGGGTACGATTATTCCGCTCAATGATCTGATCGATCAGCACATGCCAAACCTGAAGAAGATACTGGATGAAAGACCGGATATTCGCGGTATCATTACGGCACCAGACGGCAATATTTACTCTCTGCCTGTTGGTGAAGAGCTTGGTTCGGGACAGGAAGAAATCGGGGCGAACCCGGATTTCCTCTATATTAATACGGAATGGCTGGATCGTCTAGGCCTGGAGATGCCAACTACGATTGAAGAATATACAGAAGTGTTGAGAGCATTTAAGGCAGAAGATGCCAACGGCAACGGAGACAAAAATGATGAGATTCCACTTACCTATATTGATGGCTTCTGGACAGGGGATATCGGTTACCTGTTTGGCGCCTTTGGCGTACCGGACAAAACCTATCAGCCTCAAGTTCAGACATTTATTGAGCATTTGAATGTCGAAGATGGTGAAGTGAAATATGCACCGCTGCAAGAGGGGTATAAAGAAGCCGTTTCCTATGTTCATCAGTGGTTTGCCGAAGATCTGGTTGACCTCGAGGCCTTTACGCATGATTATACGAGCTACTTTGCCTTGGGCAAGCAGGACCCGCTGGTACTGGGCTCCTTCCTCTGGTGGGACAAAAACGACGTCGTTGCGCCAAATGGATATCAATATGCGATCGTGCCACCGTTTAAAGATATGGTCGTGAAGTGGAACAATGGTTCGATGATCGGACGAAACGGTTCCGTCATTACCGTGGAGAATGAGCATCCGGAGATTACAGCAAAATGGCTGGATACAATGTATGAGCCTCGACTGGCTGCAGAAGCGCGCTGGGGTCCAATCGGCGTATGGTTTGAGGAAGATGAGAATGGGATGCTCGTTCAGAAGGATGATATCGAAAATCCAGGTGAATTCCGCCAAAAAGTGGCGCTCAATAATGGTGTGGGCTTGATTACTGGCGAGCACTTCAAGAGTGTGGTCGCACCGGAAGAAAGAGCAAAAGCAAGAATTGACGACATGAGAGAGATTTTTGCACCGCAAATGCAGGATGAGAAATTCCCGCTGTTGTTCTTCACAGAAGAAGAGCTGGAAGTGATTGAGCGAATCAAGCCAGATGTGCTGCAGTACACTGCGCAGATGCGGGCGAAGTTCCTTATGGAAGGCGGCGTGGACAGCAATTGGGATGACTTTATTGCGACCATTCAGGACATGGGAATTGAGGAACTGCTGGAGGTCTATCAGTCCGCTTATGATCGATATAAGGAAGCGCAGTAATTCGAAGTAACACAGGGGATGACAGAAGAAGAGCGTATACGAAGTGCAGAAGCCTGAGCAGCATGTGCTGTTCAGGCTTTCGAACTTCTCATCCCTAACGGATCATAGAGGATTGACAGAAGGCAAACAAAGCCATTAGAATAGAATTAAACGTTTACGTAATCGATTAATTACTACTTGCAATAGAAAGGTGTGAATGACCGTGACCTATCTCTTATATAAGGAACCATTTCGGCCTCAATATCATTTTACGCCGTCTCGGCACTGGATGAATGATCCAAACGGTATGGTCTATTACGAGGGAGAATATCATCTGTTCTACCAACATCACCCGGAAAGCTCAGTATGGGGCCCGATGCATTGGGGTCACGCGGTGAGTACAGATATGGTAAACTGGGAGCATCTGCCGATTGCGTTTTGCCCGGATGAACATGGGGCCATATTCTCTGGCAGCGCGGTCGTAGACTGGAATGACAGCAGCGGATTTTTCCATGGCGGCCATGGACTGGTGGCGATCTTCACGCATCATGACGAGGATTCCTCCGGGCGGGTTCGTCAAAGGCAAAGTCTGGCTTACAGCAGGGACAAGGGACGGAGCTGGGAGATGTATGCGCATAACCCAGTACTGAGCGATACGGAGATCGTGGATTTCCGAGACCCGAAGGTGATCTGGCATGCATCCAGTCAAAAATGGATCATGAGTTTGGCAGCCAATGATCATATCCGTTTTTATTCGTCTCCCGATTTGCTGGAATGGGCGTTTGAAAGCAGCTTCGGCCATGATGATGGCAATCATGATGCGGTATGGGAATGTCCCGATCTGTTTGAACTTGCGGTAGAGGGGCAGCAGGGGGTATCCAAATGGGTACTTCTTGTGAGTGTCGGGGATGATCCGAACGTGCCTGAGGGATCGAGAACCCAATATTTTATCGGACAATTTGACGGTCAGCGCTTTGTGTGCGAGGATGAGCCGGATACGGTACGCTGGTTGGATGATGGCAGAGACAATTATGCCGGCGTGACCTTTTCGGATTTGCCGCCAACGGACGGACGACGTATTCTGATGGGATGGATGAGCAATTGGAAGTATGCGAATCTGACTCCGACCGAAGCTTGGAGAGGAAGCATGACACTGCCGCGTGAATTGAAGTTACTACACGGTGAGACAGGGACAGAACTTATTCAGGTTCCCGTCAAAGAGCTGGAGCAGTTGCGAGCGGATCATACGCAATGGTCGGAGGTTCCCGTCATGCCGGGCGTGAATCCTGTCCGTCAAGTGGAGGGCAGGCAACTGGAAATCATCGCCCAGTTTGAACCAGGAGATGCATCCGAATTTGGATTCAGGCTTCGCTTGTCGGACCGCGAGGAAACGGTGGTCGGATACCGGGTGCAGGATGCTGAGCTGTTCGTGGATCGAACCCGTTCTGGTGAAACGGCCTTTCATCCTGCGTTTGCTGCCGAGCACAGCACGGCATTATCACTGCAATCAGGTAAACTATATATGAGAATGTTTATAGATTGGTCATCCATTGAAGTGTTTGGAAACGAGGGACAGGTCGTCATGACCGACTTGATTTTCGCCAATCCGAACAGTACCGGTGTGGAAGTATACAGCAAGGGCGGGACAGCCAGACTCATTTCTCTGGATGTATACCAAATGAAATCCGTGTACGATACCGGACAGCAGGAAGTCGCTTCCACGCTCGCAGCCACGCGATAACAAAAAGGGCTGTACGGATCAGAAGTAGCTGTACGGAAGTAAAAGAAGTGTACCGCAGTATGCAATATGGGTCATGAATATATGAAAAGGCAGGGAAACACGATGATTGATGTGACAGCATTAGGCGAAGTATTGATTGATTTTACCCCGGCAGGCACATCTGAAAACGGGCAGGTGCAATTTGAGCGAAATCCGGGAGGCGCACCGGCCAATGTGCTCGCTGCTCTGACAAAACTGGGAAGAACCGCGGCTTTCATCGGCAAAGTCGGGGATGATCAGTTCGGACACTACCTGAGAGAAGTGCTTGCTAATCATCACATTCGTACGGAGGGCTGTGTGCTGTCCAGACAATATCATACGACCCTTGCCTTTGTTCACCTCGCTGGGGACGGGGACAGAAGCTTTACTTTTTACCGCAAGCCGGGTGCAGACATGATGTTGGAACAGCAGGAAGTGAAGACAGAACTGATCGATCAGTCGAGTATTTTTCACTTTGGTTCGCTGTCCATGACGGATGAGCCTGCCTACACTGCGACCCTGTCTGCGCTGAAATATGCCAGGCAGAAGAACGTGCTCATTTCCTATGATCCCAATCTCAGGCCAGCGCTCTGGTCCGATATGGAACAGGCCAGAGAACGAATTCTAAACGGATTTGAGTTTGCGGATTTGGTGAAGATTTCGGAAGAGGAACTGGCGTTCATTACTGGCATGGAAGAGTTGGAAGCAGGAACGGCCTGGCTGAGAGAGCAGTTTGACACGAAGTTGATTCTGGTGACGCTTGGCGCAGCGGGCTGTTTTTATCGGTTAGGCGATCGAACCGGGCACGTGTCCGGGTTTCAGGTCAAGGCGGTGGACACGACCGGTGCAGGAGATTCCTTCCTGGGCGGCTTGCTGCTAGGTATTCTGGAACATGGAGGCCTGGAAGATCTGGAAGAGTCGCAGTTGCAAGCGAACATTCGCTTTGCCAATGCGGTAGGAGCCCTGGTGACGACGCAAATGGGTGCGATACCGGCGATGCCAACCCGACAGGAAGTGCTTGATTTTATGCAGCAGGCTGATCAGTGAACAGCCATAACGAGTAAATGGTGAAAGAACAAACAGATATATAGTGAAAGAACAAACAGACCGACATCAAATGGGAATCTTGAAACAGACTGGAGTCTTGAATGAAACCCGAATATGGAGTTAAACAGTAAATCAAGTAATGAATCAAATAATGAATTAAGTAATGAATCAATTAATGAAGCAAATGAGTAAAGCAAATAATGAATCAAATAAAAAAACGTGAATCAAACAGCAGAAAGGGGAGCCTCTGAATGAGTGAGAAGCCGAGGGCCTTAGCGGTGGCTCATTGGTCTTTTGACGAAAGTAGCGGCAGAACTGTCCTTGACAGTATCAGTGGCCGCCATGATCCCGTTTCCTATATTTTTCATGAAGCCAGGCATAAGCCTTCTACGGATGTGGAAAGACGTGACGGGGTTCGGGGTAAAGCCCTGCTTCTGGACGGTTATTCGACATGGATCGAGCGGGAAGCTGGGTGTGCCCCGATGATTGCCGGGCACTGTACCATTGAAGTCTGGATCGCGCCGCGTACGTTTGGAACGAACAATGAACAAGGCATGTTTCCAATCGTAGAGCAACGGGATCGTGAAAGGAATCTGGGTTACAGTCTGGGACTGGCCCAGCACGGGGAATGGTCCTTTCAGTTCGGGGATGGTTCTGTGTGGCAGGAATGCTGGTCGAGAGAACACCGTGTAAAGCCGCGGCAATGGAACCATCTCGTCGTTACGCTTGACCCATCGCTCGGTCGGGTAAGCTTGTTTCTCAATGGTGAGCTGGCGGAGCGATTTGAACGAAAGCCTTTTTCATTTCAGCCAGCCGAGCAGGTTTTCTATATAGGCAAGAGCGGCAGTGGATTGCAGGTAGCGGATGAACAGTTCAATCTCAACATGGTCAATGGCTTGATTGATGAACTGAGCCTGTACGGGGAATGTCTGGACGATGGATGCATACATCAACGCTTCCAAACGGTTCTCTCCGAGTGCGGCGGTCAGCTTCCGGTCCCGGATTTGTCTCTGAACCGAGCGGTCTATGAAGGAGACCGGCACCGTCCGGTATATCATCTGATCGCACCCGGACACTGGATGAATGAGCCGCATGGTCCGGTTTATTTTGCAGGACACTATCACATTTTCTATCAGCAGAACACGAGAGGGCCCTACTGGCACGATATTCACTGGGGACATCTGGTCAGTACAGACATGGTGCACTGGCAGGACATGCCGTTTGCCCTTTTCCCGGAAAAGGATGCCGTTGATCCGGACGGAGATTGGTCAGGCAGTGCGTGCATCGGTCCCGACGAGGTTCCGGTCCTTTTCTTCACGGCTGCCAATGAGACCATGCATCCAAATCAGATGACGGCGGTGGCAACCAGTACCTGTTCGGAGGATCAAGATCCTCTATTGCCATATTGGCGCAAACATTCCGAGCCGGTTACAATCCAGCAGGACGGACTGACGTGTGCGGAAGGCGAGGTGTGGACAGGGCAATTCCGCGATCCGTTCGTTTGGAAGGAAGGAAATACGTATTACCAGCTTGTGGGCTCCGGTGTAAGAAAAGATGGGGCAGCGGTCGGAGGAACTGCCCTTGTCTATTCGTCAGAGAACCTGATTGACTGGATATACCAGGGAACCCTGATGGTGGGCGACTACCCGAACAGACCAGAGACCGGACAAGTATGGGAACTTCCCGTTTTGTTGCCACTAGGTGAGGATTCAAGGGGAATGCAAAAGCACGTCTTTCTCGTCAATCCCTGGTATGACCATGTGAGCGAACTGAATGTCCGTTATGTATGGTACTGGATCGGCACGTGGAAGAGTGAGCAGGGTCAGTTTGTCCCGGATCATGAACAACCACAGTTGCTGGATGTGGGGGAGCACTTTACAGGACCGAGCGGATTTGTTGATCCGAAAGGCCGCGCCGTTGTATTCAGTATCGCTCAGGGAAAGCGAACGCATCAGCAAGAACATGATGCGGGCTGGGCCCATAATGGCGGTCTGCCTGTTGAACTGTTTTTGCACCCGGACGATACGCTTGGCGTTCGTCCAATCGATGAGCTGCATTCTCTGCGTTCATCCCTGGTGGTCGATCTGGCAGAGGTGTCCTTGCAGGAAGCGCGTGAAGCCTTGCAGGCCGTTCGTGGTGATGTCATGGAAATCCGGCTGGAAGTTCCGAGAGCAGAGGTAGAAGAGTTAAGTCTCTACGTTCGTCAGTCTCCTAAGCATGAGGAGGAGACGAGATTGTTTTATCGGGCGGAGGATGCACATTATGGCATCGACCGAACCGCTTCATCCTTGCTCGAACAGACCGGAAAAGGCATACAGGGCGGGGTTGTGAATCTGCCCGATGAGACCATCGTTATGCATGCCTATCTCGACAAGTCGATGATTGAGTGCTATCTCAATGAGCGAAAATCGCTGACTTCGCGTGTATATCCGACGAGAGAGGATGCCATCGGCATGGATATGCATGCCGTTTTTCGAGACAGGGAGCTTATCGTACGTCTCCAGGTATGGCAGCTTCGATCGGCTTATGAGCAAGACCAGTAATCATTTTAATTTGTTTTTACAGCATATTTAGAATCCCGCAGCCGTCGAATGCTGCGGGATTTTTTGCGGAAATTTGATGAAAAGGGTAAGAATTTTATTGAAAATACTTGAAATGAGAGTGATACATGCTAAAATAAGGGTAGTGCAAACGTTTACAGTACCCTATTTTTACAATCTATACAATACTACATACGCATTATCTCCATACCATAAGCACATATGGGGGCTGAGAAGATGGAAGTGTTTACGAAGCAGTTCAATCAGGATGTGTTTATCAGAAAATTCGGAATGATGGCCAGCGAAGTGAACTGGCTACACGGGAAATCAGCCGAAGGGGGCGTTCATCCCGATGTGAATAAAGTACGGTTTCGGGTACAAGGTAGAATGCTGGAAAGACTGCTGCAGAAGCATCAAAACTTCATCCATTTGATTGCACGCTACAGTAAACATGTTTTCGACTCCTTCTTTTTCCCGCATCTGTTCATCATCACGGATTCGAACGGGGTTGTCCTCTATATTGAGGGAGACGAGATGTCGATGGCCAACGCAGAGATTATGCACAATATCGGGGTTGGCTCCTCGCTTTCGATGAACAGTGCGGGCACCAACCCGGTTTCTACCGCGATGGCGGTCAAGCGCCCGGTCTATCTGCAGGGAGACCAGCATTATCTCGAAGGCATGAAGGATTGGCTCGGCATGAGTATCCCGCTGTTCAGTGAGCATGAACCGATGGCGTACAGCTATTTCGCCTGTGGGAAGGATTTGCCTGGATCGTTCATTTATCCCTGTATTGAAACGCTGGCCGGGAATTTGCAGAATGAAGTGAACAAGCTGGAACTTCAGAACAAATCCTGGTTTATGGAGGAAACACTCGAGAAAAATCTGAAGGCTTACAAGTTGACAGAGCGAGAGCAGGATATCGCGAAATACTGGATGCTGGATTACGATTACAAGCAGATCAGCAAAGTGCTCGGAATCAGTGAAAACACCGTTCGCGTCTATGTATCGAAAATAAACAATAAAATGAAAGTCAATTCCAAGGCCTCTCTCATTTTGCGGATATTGGGGGCCATTTGAACCGTTTGCTGCGTCCTTCTCCGGATGTGGTCAAGCGGTTTTTGCTTTTTTATGCTGTTTTATCTCATACAGGTGCACTATTTTTCTGGAAAAGTAATGCATATGCATTAAAGCATGTGCATTAAGTCTTAAGACTTAATGTTTGTGCGTAGTTTAGCAGCAGAAAAAGAAGGACTATATTTAGAAGAGTATAGTAAGACATCTATAACATCTATCCTTTTACATAAGGTTGAATCAGGTATTGATACATGGTAGGACATGAATGCATTGAAGTGAAGGATTTTCCAGAGGATTGGAAGGTTGAAGGGGCCAGCAGGCGGAAGGGATGCGGATAGGCATGACGAAGACGAAGCGCAAACAGCAGGGCAACAGGAAAATATCTCCTATTCTTGTCATTGCCCTCATCACCGTGGTTCTGGGTGGCGGCTATTATGCAAGTGCCAGTCTGGGCTGGGTGGAGTTGAATGCGGTGACAGGGCTGTTCGGATCGGGAGAAAGTGAACCGTCTAAGCCGCCGAATGAAGACAAGCTTGATGTATTCGCCGCGACCAAGGGTTCGGAAGACGGAGCATCTACCGAGACGACGAACCGCGAATTAGCGTCAACTGTCTCCGCCAAGCCCTATACCGTTGTGGAGCAGAGTGAGCTGGATCAGATGCAGCGCTTGGGTCGTGGTACGCTGCCGTCATCGAATGCAAAAGCAGCCGAATGGATGCAGCAAATGAATGGGGTGGAAGTTGCACCACAGCATATGTTTTCGTTGCATGACTGGCTAATCATGCAGGAGATGGAGGCGCTTACGCCATCGCAAGAACAGGCGTTGTCCTTTGCAGCTAGTGCCTTGTATGAAGCCACCTTGCGAAGCGGTGTAGAGGCAGTCGAGCGCTATACCCATCTGGCGCTTCCGGCCGGTATGAAAGGGGGCTTGGATGTGGAATACCGCCATGCAGACAAGCCGTTTACGATCTATAATCCGTTCGACTTTCCAATCTACCTGGCATTTGAATCGGCGGGATCATCCATGGCAATCAAGGCCAATCCGTCCGAGGACTGGCGAGCTCCTGTACTCGTCATTGAAAGCGAGCAGGTAACGCAGAAGAAGATCGAGTATGTGGATTACAACGTGACCGCACCGAAGCGCATTACCAACGGAAAGCCCGCACGGATGTTTCGGGTCTATGATCAGACCGACACGGTCAATCCAACGCTCTTGTATAAAGATTTTTATGTGCCTGTGCACGATGAAGTGCTGCTTCCGCCGACTCAGAAGCAGATCAATGAACTGTACGGAGAAAAGGAATGAGCCGATTCCCAAGGTTTCTCAGGGTGGTTCTGCCTATAGAGACGAGCTCGAATTCGAAAAGGTTGCAGGTCTGGGAAATAAAGTTATCGGTCTGGAAAGGATGAGGGCTTATGCGGATTGGTGAACTGTTGGTCATGAACGGTTTGCTGACCGAGACGCAAGTGGAGGATGCATTGAAGCATCAGGTGACCACTAAGAAAAAGTTTGGAGAAATCCTAATCGATCGCGGCTCGATTTCAGAACGCCAGTTGCTGGAAGTGTTGGAATTTCAACTTGGTTTTCCAGTAGTCAATATGTTTGAGGTAGCACTCGACGTTTCAGCCGTACAGCTCATTTCGGAAACGATTGCCCGCAAATATTGTGTCATCCCCATCGAAAGAAAGAATGGCAAAATCAAAGTCGCGATGAACGATCCGCTCAATTATGACGCGATTGAAGAAATACGGATGGCAACGGGTTCAAGTGTACAGCCTGTACTGGCGACGAGATCCGAAATTGAACAAGCCATTTCGCGCAACTACGGCATGAAGGAATCCATGGATGAGCTGATGGAGGACATGGATCCGTCAGAGGGAGGAGATGAGGAGCAGGAGGCACAGGATCAGGGCTCGCCGGTTGTAAAGCTGGTAAATCAGCTCATTCAGTCTGCGGTGCAGATGAAGGCCAGCGATATCCACTTCGATCCGCAGGAGAAGCAAATCATTGTACGCTACCGGGTGGACGGGGTGCTGCGCAATGAGAAGATCTTGCCCAAGCATATGCAGGGCGTGCTGACGGCACGGCTCAAAATCATCTCCAAGCTGAACATTGCGGAACGCAGACTGCCGCAGGATGGACGCATTCAAATGAAACTTCAGCATACCCGCATCGATATTCGTGTCTCTACGCTTCCTTCCGTACATGGAGAAAGCATCGTTCTGCGTCTGCTGGATCAGTCAGCGGGAATTAAGCGAATCAGTGAGCTGGGACTGAGTGAAAACAACTTGAAGGCTTTCCAGCGAACCATTCAGAAGCCAAACGGAATTGTATTGATTACAGGTCCGACGGGAAGCGGGAAGACCTCGACCCTGTACTCGGCACTTGGGGAACTGAACAATGAAGATGTGAAAATCATTACGGTTGAAGACCCGGTCGAATATCGTATGGATGGCATTACACAGGTGCAGGTGAACAGTCAGATCGGACTGAGTTTTGCTTCCGGGCTTCGTTCCATTTTGCGGCAAGACCCCAATATTGTCATGGTGGGGGAGATCCGTGATACGGAAACGGCTGAAATTGCTGTTCGTGCCTCCCTGACCGGCCACCTCGTGTTCAGCACCATCCATACCAACAGTGCGATTAACACGATCAGTCGATTGCTGGATATGGGCATTGATTCGTATCTCATTTCCTCCTCGCTGTCTACGATTGTGGCGCAGCGGCTCGTTCGAAGAGTGTGCCGGGAATGTGCTGCGCTCGAGCCGGCCCGCGAGGAAGAATTACGGTTGTTCGAAAGCTATGGGCTGCTGGACAAGATCAAGGGAGAGCAGGGTGCACGCGTGATCCGCGGCAAGGGCTGCGGCTCTTGCAACAAATCCGGATACAAAGGGCGGATGGCTGTGCATGAGGTATTGGTCGTGGATGAAGCCATGCGCCGCCTCATCGCTCAGAATACGGGCATTGACCAGGTGAAGAAGCATGCCCTCTCCCAGGGCTATGTGACGATGATGATGGATGGACTGAAGAAGGCGGCGGGTGGTCATACCACCGTGGAAGAAGTGCTCAAGGCAGTAGCAGACGATTAATAAGGGCGGTGTTGGTGCATGCCTTATTTTCAATATGAAGCCGTGACTTCATCTGGCAAAAAAACGAGAGGGCAGATTCGGGCCATCAATAAGTATGCAGCCATATCCGAGCTGCGTGAAAAAGGCATTCAAATTCGCAGTGTACAGGAAAGTGAAGCCTCACTCCTCCAGAAGGAAATTTTCATCGGCAGAGCGGTCAAGCTACAGGACTTCGTTGTCTTCTGCCGCCAGTTCGCCGTACTGATCCGCTCGGGTGTTCAGATCGATGAGGCGCTCAATATTCTGGAGAAGCAGACCCAATCCAAATATTTGAAGCGAGCGCTTGGAGAAGTACATGACCAGGTTCGAACCGGACAAGCTTTGTCGGTATCCATGGAGCAGCACCCGAAAATCTTCCCGGAGATGTTCATCAGTATGATTGCTTCCGCCGAAGCGGCAGGAAATATGGACGACGTGCTTGATCGGATGGCGCTGCATTATGAGAAAGAACATAAAACGGTTCAGAAGATCAAGTCCGCGATGACTTACCCGATCATTGTCATGATTGTGACCAATTTAGTTGTCGCCTTCCTCTTAATGAAAATTGTGCCGACCTTTGCCGCCATGTTTGAGGACCAGGGTGAGGAGCTGCCGTGGATTACGAAATTTGTGATGGGAGCCAGTGATTTTGTAACGGACTGGTGGTGGATTATTCTCCTAGCGATCGTGGGACTAGTTACTGTGTTCCAGCTGTTGTTGAAGAAAGAGGAAATTCGCTACGAGGTGGACAAGCTCTCCTTCAAGATTCCGATATTCGGTAGTCTGTTGAAAAAAGCCGCCATCGCTCGGATGTCGCGAAACCTGTCTTCTCTTTATTTAAGTGCAGTACCCCTGTTGCAGTCGATTGATATTACGCAGAAAGTCATCGGCAATAAAGCCTTTGAGAAGGTGCTGCAGGGTGCGAAGGAAAGCCTGTCCGAGGGGAAGCAACTGTCTGATCCGTTTCGGGAGAGCGGCATGTTCCCGGAAATGTTTCTGCATATGCTGTATGTCGGTGAGGAAACCGGTCAGATTGACCAAATGCTTGTGAAAATAGCGGAATTTTATGAGGACGATGTGGACAACAGTGTGGACAAGCTGAAGGCGACGATTGAGCCGCTGTTGCTGCTGTTTGTCTCCTGTATAGTAGGGGTGATTGTGGCAGCGATGCTGTCACCGATGTTCGCCATGTATGAGAATTTCCTGAATTAAATATCGTGGGAAGGTTCCTTGGAAGGGGGTGAAAGTGTAACGCAGGGAACCGTACGCGATGCTTTCACATTGATCATACAACCAGGGGCGAATGAACAGATCATCAAGAACGATCCCGTTCGTACGGGATCACGAAAGGCAAGAACAAGCCAAGACAGGCAAGGCAAAATTTCAAATTTAGAGGAGTGTTATTCATGACGTTGGTTCAAAAAATGTTCAGAAACATGAAACTGCCAAAAATGCGTTTCCGCAAGCTTCACCAGGATGAAAAAGGTCTCACATTGATCGAATTGCTGGCTGTAATTGTAATTTTAGGAATCGTTGCAGCAATTGCGATTCCGGCAATTTCAGGTATCTTAGAAAACTCTGAAAGAAAAGCACAAATGGCTAATGCTCAAGTTATTATTGATTCTGCTAGGCTTGCTATAGCAGACAGAGGTTATGGGAATATTGGAACATCAGCGACTACAAAAATTGATAATACTTCCACTGAATCATATACTATTTCAATACAACAACTAGTCGATGGTGGATTTATTAATAGCAATTCGATCGACGATCCATATGTTAAAGGAACTCAATATCATGCAACCAATTCATTAGTGCAAATAGAGAGGCACTCTACTACAACGAATGGAGTAACTACAGAAGTATTTAAATATTATTTAGATTTAGCTCCTGCAACAGGTTCATTATATTATAATGACACACCTGAATCAGATATCTGAGATACTTCAGGAAGTGGTGTGAACTTATAATCTAGTCTAGCACGATCTGCTGGTCAGATCGTGCTCCCCTTTCTACCAATTGTGAGAGGAGACCGCGTATGTTCGGCAAGAGAAAAGGCAACAGAGGCTATGGTATACAGATTTTGGATCAATGTGCCAAAATTGTAGAAGTTGAGCGTACGACCAAATCGGTTCGATTTTTGCGTCAGCAAGAAATTGCTCTGGAGGAAGAGATCGTACGAGGTGGCAAGATTCTAAGTCCGCAAACGGTTGCCTCCCAGATCGGACAGGCTGTCCGTGAAATGGGCATCTCGGGAGCCGAGGTAACCTTGACAGTGCCAACCTCGGAGATTGCGCTGCGCAAGACAGCCTTCTCCAAACTGAAGGATAAGGACATGCGCAATCTCATCGATGTCGAGATCCACGCCAATAATACGTTTCCATTCAAAAATCCGGTGTTTGATTATATTCGGCTTGGCAAGGCAGAACAGGAGGCAGCAGCGACATCTGAGAACGGCAAGAAAGCTGCGCCGCAAGAGGATGTACTCATCATCGCAACCTCACAGGAGGTCGTGGACAATTACAGGGAGGTGCTGGAAAATGCGGGGCTTCAACCAGTAGCTATCGATCTGGCTCCGCTTGCTCTCCAGCGAATTCTGGCCTATGCAAAGGTCTCGTCTGCCCCAGCGCATGTTATTATCCATTGTGAGCACGAGTATGCAGACATTGTCATTTTTGAACAAGGTGTTCCGGTCTTTATCCGGCAGGTGCAGCAAGGTGCGAGCTACATGCTGGACATGACCAATGATGCCATGGAGGCGTATGGCAGACATCTGTCTATTGAACTCGGTCGTATTCTGAACTACTACAAGTATTCCATTTCCGCTGAACAAAAAGACGTCGAGCAGTTGTTTCTCTCAGCCAGATATTCCTGGATGGAGCCGCTTCGAAGTCAGCTGCAAAGCAGCTTCAATGGACGCATCGACGACATGCCGATCCGGGATTTACTGAAAAGTGACAACGATGAATTGTTTCACTTCGCCGTCCCGTTAGGTTTGGCAATAAAGGGGTAAGGGGGAACCGATATGAATGCCATTGAAATCAATTTGCTGCAAAAAGCCCCGAAACCCAAATCTCGCAATCCGATCCTGTTGCCCAGCTTGCTAGGAGGTCTGCTCGTTGTCTTCATCGTTTATGCTGGGATCAGTACCATGCTGGCCAATGCGGATATCGCGGACATGGAAGAGGAGATTAGCAACGTGAACGCAGAGATTCAGCAGGTGCAGCTGACTATGCAAAACAATCGATTTACAAGCTTGTTCGGTAAATATTCTGCTCTGCCTGATCAGTTGCGAGCCTCATTTCCCGCTGCCTCTGAAGTCCTGACACGTTTGCAGCCGTACATATCTACGCAAATGAATGTGACTGAATTTGAGTTTCTGGATCAAGGTACTGTGAAAATGAAAGGAAGCTTTACTGAGCTAGAAGCTTTTGTCACCTTTATTCGCAGCCTGGAGAACAGCGGGGAGTTTCAGGTGGTTCACTATTCGGATCTCATCAAGCCGGACTTTTCCAAGGATATTGAGATTGAAATAGATCCTGAGACCGGACTTCCTCTCAACGATCCGTTTAATACCAAGCTGGTCGTCACTTCTACGATCGAGTTGCAGCTAATGCCGAAGGGCGGGATAAACAATGGGGGCGAGTAATGTTCGCAAACTGAATCTGTTTCTGGTGATATTGCTGCTGTTGATGGTAGTCTTGTACATCGTGTATGTCATGCCTGTCAAGAGCGAGCAGTCCGACAAGCAGTCGGAGCTGAACCGCCTGACGAAGCAACTGTCAGATCTGCAAGCTGTGAACGGCAGTAAAGACAGGATGAAAGAGCAGGAAATGAGCAGTCTGATGAAGGTGAGACAACAAATTCCGGAAAGAGCCTATCCACTTACCTTCTATCGCGATCTGGCGTTGCTTGAAACGATGCTGGATATGAAACTGGAGTCGTACTATTATCTAGATTCCGGTCACCTGGGTTCCACTGCGAGCGAGGATGCGGAAATCAACCCGTTGACTCAGGGCTTACATATGCTGCGCTATACGGGAAAAGGGGACATGAACTATGACCTCCTCGTTCAATTCCTAAGAGAAGCAGAGACAATGAATCGACTGTATATTGTGGAAAAGGTAGAAATCAAGAATGAATGGGAGTCCCCGATTCGTGTCAACGCGGTGGATAAAATATTCGAAGCGGCCATTACACTCAAGACTTTCTATGCGCCGGAACTGAAAGATGTGTTTCCACAACCGATTCCAGAAGATTATGTCCCTACCCAAGACGTACAGCAAACCCCATTCCACTAGGCTGGAGGCGTGAAGGGATGTCTATCGATTTTTCAGAAAAAAATCATCATTCATATTTATCAATCAGAGAATTGCTCCGAATCTCCTATGAATCCCAGGCGTCGGATCTTCATATCAGCACTGCGCATCCGCCGCAAATTCGTTTGAATGGCAGATTGCGAAAATTGATTGATGAGCCGGTCAAAATGGCTCAGGCACAAGCGATGACCGAGGAACTGCTCAATGAGGATCAGATGTCACAGCTGCTCAAAAAAGGCGAGGTTGATTTTTCATTTGATCTGCCGGGCATTTGCCGCTATCGAGGGAATATTTTCAAGCAGCGCAGGCATATCAGTATGGCTTTTCGCGTATTGTCGAGCACAATTCCGCCCCTGAAATCCTTGAAACTGCCCGGTATGATTCAGGAGTTTGCACACAAGAGCCAGGGACTGATTCTTGTCACTGGGCCGACAGGAAGCGGCAAATCAACGACTCTGGCTGCGATCATTGATTACATTAATGAATCGCAGAAGAAACACATCATTACACTGGAGGACCCGATTGAATATTTGCACTCCAACAAAAACAGTCTGATCGCACAGCGAGAGGTCGGGATAGATACGATGTCCTTCTCCAGTGGACTTCGTGCTGCGCTTCGTCAAGACCCGGATGTCATCCTGGTTGGAGAAATGCGGGATCTCGAGACGATTCGAACAGCCATTACAGCAGCGGAAACCGGACACCTTGTTCTGGCTACGCTTCATACCCCTGATGCCCCGCAGACAGTAGACCGGATAATCGATGTATTTCCTACTGAGCAGCAGCGTCAAATTCGCATTCAGTTGGCTTCAGTGCTCATCAGTGTGCTGTCACAGCGTCTGATTCCGCGAACAGACGGCAAGGGGAGAGTCATGGCGCTGGAATTGCTGGTCAATACGCCAGCAGTCGGCAATCTGATTCGTCAGGAGAAAATCTACCAGATCAAATCAGTGATGCAAACGAGCAAGCACATGGGGATGCAGACGATGCTCTCCACATTGCAGGATTTGTATGCACAAGGCCTGATTCCAAGGGAAGCGATACGTGAATATGAAATGAGTGTGGGAGAGGAGATGAAGGGATGAGTAAAAGATGGATGAAGCTAGGCTTGTCGCTGATCCTGTTTCTGGCGGCAGCCCTTCCGGTGTGGGGAGCAGAGGTTGATCAGGAAAAAGAAGGATCGGTCTTTGATCCGGTTCTCGGTTCGACATGGGACGAGCGGAGAAGCTTGTATGAGTTGCTCCGGCTGGATGTGTCTTCCTATGAAATTGGGCAGGTGATCAGCAGCAAACCATACGTCGTCGTTTCCGCCAAAGACGAGAAAAGCAAGGACGCCTTTGTGAAATTGCGAATTTGGAATGGCATGCTGTCCAGATCGGAACAAGGTCTGGATGTCGCATGGGATGAACTTTGGCTGAATGCTCAGGGAAAGGTTACGTTGTCCGTCATTGAGGATTGGGTGTATATGGAGAACTATTTTAGCGCCAAATCCCAGTCCTATTACCGCACCGAAGATTACATCGGGAAGATTCCTTTTATAGCAGATATTCCGACTGATCAGGAGGCTGCTGCAAAAGGTGAGATGAACATAACGGAAGACGGCAGCTATAATCTGTATAACATGCAATTCGAAGACTTCAGTCTCTACGAAAATACAGAAGAAGCCGTGAAGCTGGCTGAAGAAGCCCCTGTCATTATGCCGGTAGAAGTTCCCGGGGATGCACTAACCCACTGGTCTCGCGATTTTATCGCCCAGTTGATGAAAGCAGGCATCATTGCAGGCTTCCCGGATGGAACGATCAAACCGAAGAAACAGTTGACCAAAGGTGAATTTGTGGCCTTGCTAGTTCGAGCACTGGAATTGCCCACAGATGACCCGGCTCTTGAAACGGGGTATCCGGATGCCAAAGGAACCTGGGTCGCTGTAGAGCTGGCCGCAGCCGAGCAGGTAAGGCTGGTTTCCAAAGGAAACGGTCATTCATTCGAACCGGCCAAAGGAATTACGCGCATCGAGATGGCGGTCATGCTGTACCGGGCGGCAGAGCTGGAGAAGCAATACGGCCAGGCAGACGCAAAAGTGTTCCGAGATACAGATGATCTCACGGTCTATCAGAGACAGGCACTGGATGTAGTGACCCGTTTGGGCTGGATTAACGGTTATGAGGATAAAACCTTCAAGCCCCATCATACTTTGACGCGAGCGGAAGCTTTTACGGTCATTTCAATCATGTACGAACAAATCAATGAATAATACAAAGGAGGAAGCGGTATGAGATCGTTCAAACGGTTCAAGCCACTCCTGAGTCTGTTGACAGCGATGACTTTGCTCCTTAGTCTGTGGCCAGGAATAACGGTGGCATCTTCAACCCTGCATTTAGTTGGAAATCGCTCTGTGGCGAACACAAATTACATGGTGGGAGATCAGGTGATCCTGCAATATTGCATAGATCCCGAGGGCAGCTATGAGCCTCGTGACCCCGTCGATATCTCCTTTGTATTTGACGTATCTGGCAGTATGGGCTGGCCAATGTCCAGCACAAGCACCAAGAAGCGAATAGCGGTGGCCAAGGAATCGAGCAACCTGCTCGTCGATAAATTTGCAAGCACCGATCTGAATGATCAGATTGGAGTGATCAAGTTTTCGGGTAGTGCGAGAGTCATTCAGAATTTGACGACCGATTTCACGAAAGTACGCGAAAAAATCAATGGACTGAATACAGGGGGCGGCACCAATATTCATCACGGCCTGATGGTCGGTTATGACCAAATTGAGGATAGCACGCGCAGTCCGTTCATTGTGCTGCTGACAGATGGAGCGGCGACCTATTATTACGATAAGGAAAATAACCAGTATAAGCATCATCGACAGCGGGCAAAGGATGCGGCGCTCGATGAAGCCAAAGACATTGGGGAAAAAGGTGTTCCCATTTATCCGATTGCGATGGCGGTAGATGGTAGTGATGTCGATATCGACCTGCTGCGCAGTATGGCAGAAGAAACAGGAGGCATTTTCTTCGAAGCGACGGATGAGGAGAGCCTCGATCAAGTATTTACGGAGCTGAGTGAAGTGCTGGATGCTTCGATTACCAATGTGAAGATCAAGCAACCATTGCCCGCCGGATTCGAACTGGTAGAAGGACAGAACCATGTATCGCTCAATCAGGGGATGCTTCAGGTCGTCAAAAACAGCATTCCGCATGAAGACCCGAACTATAACTGTCAAATGTCTGTGCAGCTCCGATATACAGGCAGTGAAGGTACGGTAGAACTGGAACCGGCAAAGGTCTCTTATGATGTAACGCAGGAGTCCAGGCAATTTGTAATCGATGATCCGATTCGCTTGAACTTCTCTGAGAAAACGCTTTCCATGAATGGAACTGCCACTCCAGCGGATAACCCGACAACAACCGAGACCGCCAACTGGCCGATCGATCATCGACTGCGTGTCGAGTATGATCTGGATGCGATAGGCAATCTCGCTTCGGTCTACTCACGTGGTTCTCTTCGCGACATTTCCATCACGCATATCTTGCCAGCGGGTGTGACAGCCCCAAGTGCTGCAGGCCAGGGATGGACCGTAAGCGAGGTAGAGATAGAGGGAAAAGTACGCAAGAAAATGCAGATCGAACTGTCTGATATCCAGTATCACAGTGATGCCTTCGCGAGTGAGCCGGAAACGAAGGATCTCGTGCTCAGCTTTGAGCAGCTTGCCATCGGTGATACAGTAAGACTCGGAGGCAGCAAAAGTGATGATCTGACGCTTTCTTATACGGATAATCACGGGAATACACAGACCGTGCAGCTGGACAATAAACTGCCGAGTTTGAAGCTGTCCCAGAAGAGCCTGACGATGCAAGGAAAAGCCTACCTTGCACCGGCATTGACCTCGGCCCAACGCGCTGCATGGAGCAGTAAGGACATCCTGCAGCTTCGATATGATCTGGAGCCGTTGGGGAATCTGTTTCAAAATCGGGGAACCGCTATTCTGGAAAATGTACAGCTCGTACATGTCCTCCCTGTAGGGGTCGAAGAGGTTTCTCAAAACCCGGACTACAAGGGCGACACCGTGCTGGGTGGTATAGAACGTCCGGAACTTCGTTATCGCCTCGGCACGGTGACCTATACGAATGGTCAGTTTAGTCCGGCACAAATCGAGAAAACTGCTCAGCTTTCCTTCTCTTCGTTCGAGTCCGATCAAACCGTCACGCTAAATGAGCCGGGCGTGATATATGTTTCCTTTACCGATAATTTGGGCATCAATCGTACGGTTCGACTGGACAATCAACTGGGTAACCTGAACATTATTGTACCCGTAGATGGGATTGCGCCCGTCATCGATCTGTCCGCAATCAGACAGAATACAGATGATCCTGAGATAAGTATATCCGTAGAGGATGATTCCAGACTTGTGAAACTCACTTACAAGGTGTACAAGAATGGATCGACCACAGCCATTGCCAGTACAACCGTTATCAATAACGATGGAAATAACACTAAATCATGGAAAAAGAATATCCAACTAAGTGATCTCATTCCGCAGGCGGACCAGCGACCAGGATGGTATCGCATCGACGTATATGCCGAAGACGAGTATGAAAATCACAAGACAGAGACGCTTTACTTTACCGCCAATCCGGGACCGGAGATTACCTTGGAGGCCATTAAATCCGGTACAGACACAACGTACGTGCCAGGCACCGCTTCCAACAAGCCAGTTCAGATTACCGTGACGGCCCAGTCCATCTTACAGGACAGCAGGTGGAAAACCACGTTTACACAATATGAATACCAGGTAACGGATTCTGCGTCGCCCGCATCCAACGGATGGAAACCATTGAAATCCAACAAGCTGGTCATATCCAAAACGGGCATCAGTTATGTGCATGTGAGAATTACCGAAAAGGTGACGCATCCTGATGACGACAGGACCTATACAGTTACCAACGATCAGGTGATCCAGGTGAGGATTGACTATAATCAGAACCGCTATTAAATCTGATCCAGAATCCGGTGATTTCCCGGGCATCGGAAGGTCCGGGAGATCAGGAAAGGAAGGAGACGCTGATGAGTATGAGTCGCAAGCGACTGGCCCGGCTTAACCAAAATGAGCAGGGCATGACCTTGATCGAGATTTTGGTCGCAGTCACGATCATGTCTATTGTCTCCGTCTGGATTGCCGGTTACTTCGTCTCTGCCATGGAGAAATCTGCAGATCAGAGCAGGGAAGGCATTGCAGCAAACCTGGCCAAAATGAAGCTCGGTCAAATCCGGGATCAACTTGGACTGAAAGGCCCTTATACGGTACTTCAGGGTGAGCTTTCAGGTGTGGCGGGCGGGGTTCTGAAGTGGGAAGAACCGGATGACCTGCCCGCATCACTTTCCTCCATCATCGATATCCAGCCTGTCGCGTTGAATGAGACGACCTATCACTATCAGGTGGATATTGGACAGGATGCCCGCATGCAAACCCTTCAGACCGGATTGGACAGCCTGACAGATCCGTATGGCATTGACGACTATATGATGCCGATCCAAGTAACCGTCAAATGGGACAAGAAATCCGTCCAGTTACGTGCTTATATTCGAAATAAGGGGAGTTCCTGATGGTGGAGGTCGTGAAATCCAAGAGAAAATGGAAGCGAATCCGGCTGCATCAGAATGAAAAAGGAATGTCATTGGTGGAAGTGTTGTCCGCGATGTTAATTCTGGCGATGATCGTGGCGATTCTGTATACATTCCTCCTCATGGGCATCACCGTTTACAAGAAGGTCTCTACAGAGACGACGCTTCGCAATCAGGCGAACATTATCTTCGGACAGATTCTCGACGAAATGAAGGACGGTGTCTACGCACAGGCTGTTCCGGATAAGGAAAAATCGTCCGAAATCAGCACGAAAGAAATGGTCATCGTCAAACCTCATATTGTGATGTCAGGTACTGAGCAATTAGATACGGATTATGTAAAAGAAACAAAGGTCGAAATCGTTGAGGTTTCTAGTGATCCTTTAATGTACAAAGTTCAAATACAAGATGGAAATAACATAAAAGAATTTCAGTTAACGGATAACAAGCGGATATCTAATGCTTCCATTACGTATATCAATGCCCATCAGATTGAACTGATGCTGGAATTCACAGGGGAACCGGGCAATATGACGCGCAGCCTGGAAAAATCCCAGATTACGATGAAGCAGCAGATCCCCTTGTTTAGATTGGAATAGAGAGCGTGGAAAGTGGTGGAAGGTATGATGAAGAGCAAGCTGAAGGAAGAGCAGGGAGCGGCTCTGGTCGTAGCCTTGCTGACCATTGTCATGATGACCATGCTTGGCATGATATTACTGGATGTGTTGCAAAACAGCCGCGTCAATTCTTCCATCAGCAAGCATCGCATTCAATCCGATCTTCTCGCCCAGCAAGGTCTGGACGAAGTCATTTCTGTCGTAAAAAAAGCAGTTGACAATGGCAATGCCACTGGAGCTGCGCAAGGGCCGATCAATCAGTATCGTTCCGGGGTGGATGCGGTGAAGACGCAATTGGAAGAAGATCTGAGAGTGCTCATCGACGACCCCGTAGCAGATTTGACGATTCCCGTCTCCTATGAAGCATCCAACCAGACCGGTACATATCGTGTGAATATGGAATGGAAGGAAATCAGCATGTATGACGCGGTACCGCCTGCCATACAGGGAAGCACGATGGATACGACCTTTTTGGAAAAACCGTTTGTGTATGAGCTGGTTGCCACGTCTGTTGGCACCAATGCGATTTCCCCCCAGGTTCCGGTGACCAAGAAAACGACTATTTACGTCAGCACCATCGAACCTGTGTTTCGTTATCCGCTATCTGCCGAGGAGAACCTGGTACTGAACGGCTCTCCGTATATAGTAGGAGATGTGCTGGTACGAAGCTCGGCTGCACCTGCATCACCATCGCGGTGTGAGGAAGTGGGAAATGTATGTATGAACCAGATTGTACCGTACCGGATTGGAACGAATGCCAGAACGTTTGACGACGGACATCTTCCTGCTGTACAGGGTTTTATTCATGCCAATGCGTATTCCATCAATGGGCAGACCCCTTCGTCCTTTCAGCGCAGCTTTTTCACAAATCAGCAGCCATTTGAGGATACGAGACTGCTCGAAGATACAGATATCGATATTGAGGCCATCGTGAACCAAATGACAAACCCGGTAACAACGGCCTATTTTGCTGGTCAGGCTCCTGCGAGGAGTGTGGCTGCTCCTGCGGATGATACTGCGGCCGCATTGAATCAGACTCTCGGGGCAGATACCACGAACGGAGAACAGTACACGGGAAGTCAAATATTTGTTAATGAGTGGGTGACCCTGAACCATAAGCTGAGGATAGAGGGAAGCCTGGTGGTCGAGAACGGGGTCTTGTTCATGGAGGATGACAGTGATGTCATACTGGATGCGCATGCTTCCCAGCGTTCCTCACTCGTCGTGACCCAGACCGATCCGGATCTGATCGCGGCCTTTCTGGGCGGCACGCTGTCTATCCCTGACGACGAATTTGTCATCATCGAAGGGGATGTGATGATGTCCAACTTTACTTTTGAAGGACGCATGTTCGTCAAAGGAAACGTATACGTCATTGGAGACCTCAACATGAAAGGCAGCCTTTATGTAGACGGCGATCTGGAATTAAAGGAAGCGAATGAAGTGAACCAAAAAGATGACAGTGATGCAGGTGGAATCAATTATAAGGAACAGCCCGTCATGATGGCATCCAGTGGCCAGATCGTCTTGTCAGACAATGTGCAGGAACATAAATTGCGGGCCTTCCTCTATGCAAGAGGGGAGATGGATCTGTACGGTGTCGCATCGAATTTGGAGATCAATGGCGGAATTCACGGCAAGAAAGTTACGCTCAGTGCAGTAAAAGGCGATACAGACCAGAACAAAGACAGTAATGGCAATGTGACAAGTTTAGATATTCAATCTAATCAGGCGACCCTGACAGAATCTGATTCAAGAATGAGAATTTATCATGATCTGACCTTGTTTAGCAACCCTCCGCTGGGCATTCCGGTGTCCCGGAAAGTGAACGCCTATGTGCAGCATATCCAGTATGTTGAGTAACCACAAGCCAGTTGATGCCATGTCCGTACACGAGCCCGGTGCCACGTCCAAGTCACGCAACCAAACCTAAACCGGAACGCGAAAGAAGAAGGAGGCCGCATCCTATGTCCTACCAAATTTTAGTTGTAGATGATACCAAGTTTATGAGAAAAATGCTGACCGATATATTGAAACAGTTCGGTCACGAGGTCGTTGGGGAAGCTGACAATGGCCTGCAGGCGGTTCAAAAGTACAAGGAATTAAAGCCGGATGTGGTGATGCTCGATATCAGCATGCCGGAGATGGATGGCATTGAGGCGCTGAAGAAAATTTTGGAGATTGATGCGGAAGCGTTTGTTCTGATCTGCTCTGCGATGAGTCAGCAAGATCAGATATCCGATGCGCTCAAATCCGGTGCCAAGGGTTACATCATGAAGCCGTTCAAACCGAACCGTGTTAATGAAGTCATCTCCAAATATGCCGACCCGTATATTCAGCAAAAAAGAGAAAAAGAAGAAAAAGTGAAGCTGGAACAGAAAAAGAAAGATTCAGACAGCAAGAGCAAGAAGGAAGAAATGACCGTTGAAAAGACTGAATCCCCGATACAGCAGGGAAAAGAGGAAACGCCGTATTGGAATCAGACGATTCAGCCGTTCTCTTCCAAAGAAAATGAGCAGCAAGATGAAGCGGTTTTAGCGGAGACCGATTTACCGAATGGCGGGCAAGGGAAAGAGGAAGTATCGTCTTCTGAGCCTTCAGAGACCTCGCAATCCCCAACCGCTTCACAGGCCTCGCCTGCTTCTGAGGCTTCGCCCGCTGTTCAGGCCTCGCCCGCTTTTCAGGCAGCGCAGGATACGGAGGTCGCGATGCAGGAATCAGCTACGGCACAGGCCGAAACCGCAGCTTCCATCACCGCAGCGTCTGAACCCGCACAGGACCAGGACCACGCTCAGGTCGAGTCCCATTCCGATCTGGTGGATGTAGACAAGACGCTCATCAGCAGAGAAGAAATGGAACAATTGACGAAGCGGGAAAGTGCATCTGTAGATGAGACAGATCGCTCTTGGTTTAACGAAAGAGAGCAGGCCACGCAGCAGCCAGATGCGGACGCAGCTTCGCACAGGAACGGACAAGCTGCAGACGGGATGGAAACCGCTGAAATCGCGGATCTCGCACAGACAGTAGAGGCTGATCCAGCTGCGGAAGCATCGGAGAAAACAGCTGGAAATACGGACATGCAGTCCGAGTCGGTGACAAGTGCCTCAAGTCAGCGAGGGGAAAGTGCCGCATCAGCGACAGATCGGAACCCTTTGCAGGATTTCAACTTTGCCGAACAGGCATTCCAGGCCGCGAGCGCCAAGTCCACACAACCAGAAAAACAGCCTGTGAGCAAACCGAAAAATGGAGGTCAATCTGTGGTGAACAGGGGGAGCAGCATGCTGAATTTTTCGAGCAGCTTTATGTGTAACTGGATGGAAACGATAGAAGGACAGGACTGTCGTTACCTGGTCGTATGTACGGAAAATGAGAACAAGATCGAGATCCAGATGAAGGCGGATGAAGATCAAAAGGAATCGGTCGTGATGACCATTGACGGATTCCGTCAGTTGTATCAATGGATGGAACAACGTTTGGGAGACAAATAAAACATGCATCCCGCCGAGCTCGTGATTTGGCTGCTTGTTTTTCTTCTGGGTGCATCGGTTAGTTCGTTTTTAAATGTTGTGGCATACAGGCTCCCGAAAGGGGAGTCTTTTGTCTATCCGTCTTCTCACTGTCCGCACTGTCAGCGTCCATTGCGGCCGCTAGATCTGATTCCGGTGGCAAGCTGGCTGTGGAATCGGGGTCAGTGCCGTTATTGCAAGGCGCGTATTCATCTCCGTTATCTGCTGGTAGAGATCATTGGCGGTGCCGGATTTGTTTGGATTTATAATGAGATAGACGGAGCGGGCAGCCTGATTCTGGCGGTTTCCCTTTTCTGTATCCTGCTTACCGTTACACTAACAGATTTGTCCTACCGTCTGATACCGAACCGAATTCTGTATCCGGCTTATGTTTATTTTTATATCTTGATGTTGCTGTTCAGTGAACGGACTTGGTGGGAGCCGCTGGCCGGTTTTTTGTTTGGTGGCGGTGTGTTGTTGGCAGTAGCCATGATCGCGGAGCGATTTTATGCACAGGCCATGGGTGGGGGAGATATTAAGCTGATGGCACTGGTGGGTCTGGTGCTCGGCATCAAGCAGACACTTCTATGCCTGTTCTTTTCTTCTTTGCTCGGTGCCGTAATTGGGTTGGTGCTGATTGCGCTGCGCATCCTGAAACGTCAGGAAGGGCTTCCTTATGGACCCTTTATCTCATTGGCGGCATGGATCATCTTTTTGTATGGACAGGCGATCATGCAAGGCTATATGCAATTATATGTGTAAGGTAGCATCGTGAAGGATCACGAGCAGCATCCAATGGGCATGAAGAATCAGAACGAATGCGTACAGAAAGGTGACTCCTCGGACCAGATAGCGAAACCAGCGTTTATGAATGCGTACGACGATGACGCAGAGCAGAGCGGGAAGAGCGAGCTTGACGACGTAAAAGAAAATCGGATGCATCACATAGACAATGGCCATCACTGGATTGGCTTCCTCAATCCAGTTAAATCGCAGGCCAATATCCGTGAAGATCGCATCAAGCAGACAAAATAGAACCAATGCAAAAGCCCATCGTCTCAAAATGGCTCCTCCTTTCAGCGTAACCGGTTCCTATGGCGTATCTGCCTGGTACCTTTTCTATACCCGAACAGAAGCAGATAGAAAACAGACCGGTGCATACCAAAAAAGCAGCTTCGGTGACGGAAGCTGCTTTCTTGTGTCTATATAAGGGTATGCAAGTAAAAGGAGTTTTATGCTTTATCTACATTTTGCGTAATTTGCCAAGCTCGGATACGATGGCTTCCATTTCAGAGATGCTGAACTGATCCTTGCTGGCGACCAGTTCATAGATATCCCGAATATCCTCATACTGATCGTTATCAAAATGAGAAGGCTTGATGGCGGCCAATGAAACCACTTTTAACTTTTTTTTGATTTCCTCAATCATATAGTGTACATTTTCTGCAGAAGGTTGATTTAAATCACGCATGTTTGATCTTCCTTTCCTTTATCCTAAGTATAGGGATTGCAAATGAACTATAAATCATTGTAACAGAAACGAGGGGGAACGGATATGAAACTTGGGGGTCGAATATTGAAGACGGGGCTTGCCGTTGTGTTGACGCTGTATATCTGTCAATGGTTTGCACTGTCACCGTCGATCATCATGGTCATTGCGGCCGTCCTGACCACCCAACCCACGATCTATCGCTCCTATCGCTATTTTCTGGAGCAGCTGCAAGCCAACACAATTGGGGCCTTGCTGGGACTGATGATGGTGTATGTGCTTGGCAATGAACCGATCGTGATCGGACTGGCCGTCATCCTCGTGATTATGACCAACCTGCTGCTGAAACTCGATACGACCATTAGTCTGTCCATTCTGACCGTTATTGCGGTCATGGAACAACCGGATGAAGTGCTCAATCGCTTCATGCTGATTATGTTGGGTATTTTACTTTCTCTGATCATCAATGCGATTCTTCTGCCGCCGAATTATGAGAAAACATTAAAAGGGAAATTGAAGGATCTCAGTGAGGAACTGTCCCTGCTGCTGCGCAACATGGTGGAGGGTGTGTTCGACGAGAAATCGCTCCGTGCCGAGAAGGAGAAACTGGAGAAGGACTTGAAGAAAGCGGATGAGCTGTACGAGATGCTGAAGGAAGAGAGTGGACTGACCCGACTGAAAAAGAAAAATCAGCTGCAAAAAACGGTCATTCACAAGCATTTTCTGGAGTCTCTCAAGCTCATGATGAAAGGACTGAATGTGTTTCGGCGGGAAGGCGAGCTGGAGATGGAAAGGGAGATTCAGGAAAACATCCTGGCTCTGACACAATACTTTGAACTGATCTTTATGAAATATGAGGGGAAAGTAAAAGTGAAACAAGCCCATGCGCGCAACCCGAAGGTCGCACAGGAAAATACCGAATTGATCGAACAGTTGATCCACCTGGACCTCGATCAGGAGGGAAGGGTTCGTTATATTGGCGTCGTGTCCGCCCTGATCGAGCTGTCAGAGCAACTGAATCATCTCGATCAGCTGGTGACCAGCTACCGCCTGCACCATAGTGAAAAAAAAGAAGCCGCTGCAGATTAACGCAAGCGGCGAGTCCAGAATCCCCCTTTGAAAAACCGGGGCTCATGAGAGATATAGAAAGCTTTTGGCGCTACTTCATTGATGGTGTTCAGAAGCTTTTTCTCATTGCTGCGCTTGGCCAGAACCTGCATAACCAGACGATGGCCGTCCTTGCCGTCAGCGAGCCACGAGGTGACTCCGAACCCTTTCTCGCGAAGCACAGCGATCAGCTTGGAGGACTCATTGTCCACCACGATCTGGGCCGTAATATAGCCCAGCGCCAGCCACTCTTCAATTTTGCTGCCCATATAAACCCCTGCTCCAAAACCGATACAATAGGCTGCCAGGTTAAAGGGGTTGTCAATATTGTCGAGCACAATATTCAGGCCCACCAAATAGACGAGCACCTCGAACATACTGAGCAGCGAAGCGAGCGTTCGATAACTTTTCATCACGAAGATGAGTCGAATCGTAAATACAGAGACATACACGACGTTAATGACGACAATCGTCAGAATCATAATCCAATCAAATTCCAATCCAAACACTCCTTTGCTGTAAAGTCTATTTCACCCGATCGGCTGGATGCAATCGGGATGATCGTAGCGGGCAGAATTAACGGCGGTTGATACCGGATAGGCTTCCATCGCCCCTGTATACGGACGAAGCAGGGAAAGCCGTTCTTCGTCAGACAGGGCGGGGGAGAGCCAGCGGGCTTCGTCTGCTCGGTGCAGGATAACAGGCATCCGGTCATGAATCGTTTCCATCGTCTCGTTGGGAGCCGTTGTTAAAAGGGTACACGTATGAACGTCATACCCGTCTGGATGTTTCCATGAATCATATAATCCGGCAAAGCTAAAGATCTGGCGATCCGCAAGCGTAATGCGATACGGCTGCTTCCGATCGGTCTCCCGCTTCCATTCATAGAACCCGTCAGCCGGGATGAGGCATCGTTTACGCTGAAAAGGCATACGGAAGGAAGGTTTCTGAACAATGGTTTCACTGCGCGCGTTAATGAGCTTGCTGCCGATTCGTTCATCCTTGCTCCAGTTCGGAATGAGTCCCCATTGCAGCTGCCCCACTCTTCGTTCTCTGTTGGCTTCGATGGCAGCGATCACCTTCTGGGTAGGCGCAATATTGTAACGGGGCTCAAAATCAAATTGGACCTGTTCAACACCCAGATAGGCCATCAGATCCTCCAGGGAAAGGGTAAAGGTAAATCGACCGCACATGAGGCTCACCATCCATTTCGTGAGAAGATGTGTATCTGCGTCACTGCTTCCTTATTGTACGCTATCCCACATTGTAAAACAAAAAAAGGAACCGGTTCAAAACCGGTTCCTCCTGTCTGTAGAGAGCATGCTTTATCTCAAGGACAATTCCTCTGTCATAATCCTGTTATCGTACTTTTGTTCCGGCACCGGAATATCGATCGTTCCGATATCCGAATAGTCATTCAGATCGGTTGCCTTGATCTGTTTTTTGGAAAGAGTATACAGCACATCGTCGATATACAGAATCCGCTCAATGTGATTCATATATTCGTGGTAAACGGCTTCCTGATTGTCCGCGCTTCCCGCTTCCTGATGGGTGATGCGGGTTTTCAGTGTGAAGCCTTTCTCCGGATCAATATGGTACACATAAGCGCCCTGGTAGACTTGTTCACCATAAGCGGGGAATCCGTAAGCATCCACCTTGGCACCTTTTACTTCCATGACCGTTACCGGGAAGGCCATGATGTCGTGCTTGGCATTCATCAGGAGCGCTTTGTGATTGTGAAGCAGCTCGGAATAGGTGCCGCGGTCTCCGATAATGACATGATCGACCTCACGCGGCTGTTCAAAGTTACTGACATCAAACAGGGCGATCTTCATCCCGGTATAATACGCTTGCGTATCGATCTGCTTGCCATTGGAATCCCGTACCGGCAATTCGATGGTATCCTTTCCAAAACCGATGAGATGCTGCTCATCGTACGGATGCAGGTAGTCGCTGTATCCTGGAATCTTCAGCTCTCCCAGCACTTTGGGAGAGGCCGGGTTTGCCATATCGAGTACGAACAGCGGATCGACCTGCTTGAACGTCACCACGTACGCTTTCTCCCCCATGAATCGAACAGAGTAAATGCGTTCGCCTGGTGCAAGGTCCTCAACAGAACCGACTTGCTGCAGATTTGGATTTAATACGAAAACATGATTTTTGGATGTGTTCTGGTTCGATCTCCACATGTCTCCGGTTGTCGTGGCGATACGGAAAAACCCGTTGTGCTCATCCATGGAAAATTGGTTAAGGATACCACCCTTTACTTCTCCTTGACCCGCATAGGTTATCGCGTCAGACGCCAGACCGAACTTATAGATCTGGGTGTAGCGCTCACCCTGAGGGACCCACATTCTGTCGATGAGTGGATCATCTGTTCCAGTGGACGGTTTCGTGGAGGTCTCATTTGGCTCCGATCTCCATTTCTGCACCGCCACATATAAATGGTCTTTGGAAGCATATACATTCTGTCCGGAACCGACGAACGATTCCACCTTCAGTTCGGTACCCGTCTGCAAGTTGACCGCTGCTACGTTCATCAGATTGGACTCAGACTGAGGTCCAGGGAAATACTTCACATCTGACCAGTTCAGGTTCTGTGGCTGCTCGCTCTTGGAACTGTCCCGATAGACGGGACCCGGCAGCTCGCCTTCCTCTTGCATAATGGTATACACATCCAGATACTGGTTCGTGACGAGATAGAGGGAATGATCAATCATGCGGGATTGCACATAATGTCCTTCCAGCTCCAGCGTTCGGGTCAGAACCGGATTGGTGATATCCGACAGGTCGACGATCTGGGCTTCTGTAAAGGAAGTCCCATAGCGAGGGAAAATCATTTTCTTCATGCTGGCACCGGAATCTGCTTCACCTGTATCGGATCCGTTCGTTGAGTGCTCCTTATAGCTGTTGCCGATAATCACAGCTTGCTTCAGTTCCGCATCCAGATAAAACTCATGTGGATTAAATGACTGATCCTTAATGGTGTACGTACCGACAAGCTTCATCTCATTGGCCGGGTTGGCTTGGAAGATGAACAGTTGCTGTTGCTGCAGCTGGTAAATATACGTGCCGTCCGTTTTGACCGTATCGGCCTCATCCACTCCTTCCACCTGGGTGTTGGTTTCGGAGTAGTCACCACCTGCATCCGCTGTATCTGCCGAATCTTCAGACCTTTCATTTTGCATGGCTGATTGTTTTTGGATACTGTAAGGAGAATTCTCCATTTGCTTCAGTAGAGTCTTTAAATGAGCATACGAGGAAAGTGTCGGCAAGTTGTCGACGGAGATATCGAGATGAACCGCCCGAGATTTTTGATCCCATTTGATGTTCACCTCTGTATGGGTGGACAGCCAGCGAAGCGGTACCATCATTTGTTGATCCTTCAAATAAGGGGTATGGGAAAAGGACGCTTTTTGACCATTGACCGTATAGGAAGATTGATTCGGTTTCAGTTTGATGTTCTTCTCGGTGCTGCTCACGATCGCTGTTTTTTCAGCTGCAAGCCATTCCACCTGCATGCCAAGCAAAACGGAAACGTTTCGAAGCGGGATGTAAACCGTGTCCTGTTTGAGTTCGGGAACGATGTGAGGCATGAAACTGTTGTTCATATACAGCTTGACCGTCTGGGTGGAGGCGTTGGTGACTTGTTTTTGAAGCGGGGTGAAAACAAGCGAAAGGGCGACCACAACCATCAAAATCCATGTAGCAGAGCGTTTAAACACAAAATTTCCTCCTTCAATTCGTCATTTGTCCTTATAGACGCAAAGAAGAAGGAAATGGTTACACTTCAATGATAAATAGGTGAAGAATTTTCTTCAAATGCCACATCCAGTAGAATCAGATCTTGAAACAGCGGGTTATGATGAAGGGGTTGGAAGCCACTGTCCTCTGCTGCAGAGATCAGGGCCGTATGATCCAGTCGATAGGCCTGTTTGAGAGACTGGAGAGCCGCGTGCGAATCACCGAGCTGGGCACAGGATCTGCCCAATGAGTAGTGGAAGATGGCATCCTCCGGGTACTGGGCAATGGCTGCTGCATAGTGTTCCCTGGATTTTTCCCACCATTCCAGCGCCAGATACGCTTCACCAGCATGAAAGGTCGCGCCGTAGTGATTCGGTTCGAGTTCAAGAATGGACAGGCAGGCTTTCAGCTCCTGTTCATATTCTTGCTGTTTGCGGCGACATTCCGCGAGCTGAATCCAGCCATCGATATCGGAAGGGACGTTGGTGGTATACGTCTCAAATGCCTTTGCGGCGTCTGCATAGCGTCGAATGGATTTCCAGGTCATGCCGAGTCCGTAGCATGCGTGTGGATTGGTCGGGTCAAGGGCTAGCGCTTCTTCATAGGTCTGGATCGCTTCCTCATACCGGTATAATTGCAGCAGGGCATTTCCCTTGTTGGTGAGCTTGATATCATCCCTGGGATCGAGATGGAGGGCATATTCGATCACATCCAGGGCTTCCTGATAGCGCCCCTGACCGTAAAGCGCCCAGCTTTTATTATTGAGCGCGGGATCACAGTAGGGATCGAGACGGAGCGCCTCATTCAGATGATGCAAGGCTTCCTCGTATGTTTCCTGGCGTGTGCCATACAGGCCTTGTTTGTTCCAGATATGCGGATTTTGCGGATATTGAAGATGCAAGGCGTTTAAATAATCAAATGCCGCTTCCTTTCCTTTTTCCTGAAACAGTTGATCGACATGGCGGTGATCCACCGGATCGGCATGCTTACTTAGGAAAGTGGAAATGGATACTGCGCCAAATGTCAGCCGGTGTACAGTAAGTCCAACGGGGTACAACAACAGATTGAGCTTTTGTCTGGTCCGCGCTTTCATTTATGCATGTCTCCTTGTTTTACGGGTGTGGCCTGCCGCTCCTACCCGGAGGCAGAAGCGGTGGATTCATCGGAGCCGGTCTGCTTCTTGGGTTGGATGAAACGCATTCTCTCCCACGATCTTGAACGCCATCTCCACAGCATTAGCAAGCCTCTCAGCCATTCATCTGCAATAAAGGCAATCCAGATGCCGGCCAGTCCATAGCCAAAATGAATGCCGAGTACGTAGGACAGGGTGACCGCAATGCCCAGCATGGACAGGATAGCCATATAGACGGGGAAACGCACATCACCCGCTGCACGGAGGGAACTGATGAGAATGAGATTGAACGATCTGCCCGGCTCCAGAATAATCGTCAACAACAATAATGAAACACAAACTTCAATAATGCCTGGATTGTCCGTGAACAGACCAATGAGGCGCTCACCGTTCAGGTAGACCGTGGTGGCAATGAGCAGAGCGAGGAGCATGCCCACTCGCAAACTGCGCATCGCGGTTTTGTATGCCAGTTCATTCTGGCCTTCTCCTACTTTATAGGAAACGAGAATTTGCGTTCCCTGACCGATGGAAGCCGAGAAGATCATGATGACAAACATAATGTTCCATGTATAGATGCGAGCCGTAACGGCCTCTGCACCAATTAAGGTTATGAAGTAGGTGATCAGCAACTGCGAAACATTATATGTCAAATGCTCGCCCGCAGAAGGAATGCCAATTCTCAGTACATCCTTGACATGCTGGATCGGCATACGAATGTAATGCCACAGTGCTCTGGGATGCCCAACGACCCGGTACAGCAGGATGAACATGATGATAAGTCCAACAGCTCTGGCGACCACGGTCGAGATCGCAACTCCTACGACCCCGAGTACCGGAAGGCCAAATGGGCCGAAGATCAGCAGGTAATTTCCAATAATATTCAGGACGTTCATTCCCATGGTGACATACATCGCCTGTCTCGTAAAGCTGTGCGCACGAATGATGGCCGATATCGTCATGATCAGTGCCTGAATAAAGCTAAGTCCTCCGGTAATCCGCAGGTAGATCAGGGCTTCATCCATAAGATTGGCAGGCACGTTCAGAGCGATAAGAAATTGTTTGCCAAATACAAATAACGCCACACTGATCAATAGTCCGAAGATAATATTCATGGTAATCGACACCGAGGCAATCTTGTCAGCCTGCGGCCGGTCG
Organism: Marinicrinis sediminis; assembly: GCF_042685085.1. Taxonomy (NCBI): domain Bacteria; kingdom Bacillati; phylum Bacillota; class Bacilli; order Caryophanales; family Paenibacillaceae; genus Marinicrinis; species Marinicrinis sediminis. Next base: position 28,352 of record NZ_JBHUMM010000042.1, on the reverse strand, counting down.
TTTGCTCCGAGACTCTGGGCGACGAGGACGCTGGTGCCGGTTACGATAAAGCCGAACATCATAATGGCGGTGCCGAGGATCTGATTCGCAAGTCCAACTGCTGCAACGGATTCGTCTGAATATTGGCTGAGCATCAGGGTATCTGCATTTCCCATGAGAATATGCAGGAACATTTCAATAAAAATAGGCCAGGTAAGGGCAAATAGCGTGATATTGCGACGATCCTGCAGTTGTTTCATGCGTGATCTCACCTCTGCTTTCAGATTCAATTCACCCATTATAGCACGCGGGTTCCAAAGGTACAGGTGCCAAATCCTTGCATTGTGTGTCATATTTCAAGATAGAAAGGCAAAAAGCCGCAAGGTTCGGCCTACGGCTTTTTCTTACAGCTTCTTTTACAGCTTTTTACCCTGTCTTTTGACAGATTGGAACGAGTGGATGTCTGCAGCGATTACCCGCCAAATGCTTCCCGAAACGCTTCTACCAATCGCGTTTCATTCACATCCCAGCAGCGGGCCAACTCCGGAGCCACCGCCTCCGCCCACCAATCAGCCAGCTTCCTGCGTTCATTGCGATGCTCGACAACCCAGGCCAGGTGCTGCATGACCTGATCCGTATACAACTTGAGACCGGCTTCTTGTTTATCCTTCGGAATATAGACGCCGAGCTTCTTGTTCGTTCGATACAGTTCCTTGGCACAGGCGCGGCGAATGGATCGGGCGTTCGGCAGAGAAGGGGAGCTGCGATTCGACTCGGATGGCATAACATCCTCACCTCCTTATCGCGGTTCCACTACAATATATCCAATCATGGGACCATGGTGTGCGCGATCGGCATGCGTTTGACAGATCAGCCGGTAAATGCCGGTCTGGGAGGCGTGAAAGGAAACGGTGGTTTCATTCCCCTTGGTTACGACACCTTTCACATCCATTCCTTCTATATAGAAGGGATGCTCGTTGCCGTTCACCCCCCAGATGTTCAATGTGACCTGATCGCCTTCTTTTACGACGATGGTACCGGGGTCCCAGCGATAGGCCTCGATCACTTTGCCATCTTTTGTGGTGGTCTTGAATTCGCCGGTAACCATGTGAATGACACGCTCTTCCACTTGTTTATCTATCTGCTCGAACGCTTCAACGGTTGGTTTGACTGCGAACACGACGGCGGCAAGCAACAGGATGGCTGCACCTGAGGTTGCATACAGCTTCTTGCGGCTCCATACATAGATTTTGGTCATGTGTTTATGTTCTCCTTTCCTGGTTCAAAATGAGCGCTTTCTGATCCGGCAAGTATCTACGCTATTCATCCTATGCAGCTGCTTGTCAGCACAGAACCGCATGCCCAGCGAGAAGGGTGATGGGATCTAAAGCTCGAACTAGAGTCGGACAGACCGATTATGGTAGAATGTTAGAGGACAAGTTTTCATATATTCTGAGAAAGAAATGAATATGAACAGAGGGTAGGAGAAGCATGGAATGGATTAAGGATATGATCGATCAGTTGTTTCAGCTATTGTCAAGTCTCGGGTACCTGGGTATTATGCTCGGACTGATGGTGGAAGTGATTCCGAGTGAGATTGTACTGGCATACGGAGGCTACCTGGTCTCTATTGAAGAGATTGAGTTTTGGCCGGCTGTGCTGTTCGGTACGATCGGTGGCGTCATTGCCCAAATTTTTGTTTACTGGATTGGGAAATACGGAGGACGGCCTTTCCTGGAGAAGTACGGCAAATATATCTTTATTCATCAGAAACATATTGATCTGTCTGAACAGTGGTTCAAGAAATATGGTTCCGGTGTCATCTTCACAGCAAGGTTCATTCCGGTGGTGCGTCATGCCATCTCGATTCCCGCAGGCATTGCCCGCATGTCGCTGATGCGATTCACCGTCCTGACGACCCTGGCGGTGATCCCGTGGTCGATTATGTTTATTTACCTGGGCATGTCGCTGGGCAAGAATTATAAGGATATTGGTGAGAAAGCCAAGCCTTATACGATCCCGCTCATCGCAGGTGCTATTTTGCTGATGGCTCTATATTTCCTTTTCAAATGGTGGATGAAACGAAGAAAGCTGACTCGGGATTACGGATGGGCAGGCGAGCAGGTCGTCGCCAGTGAGCTTGGACAGTTGCCAAGTGAATACTCGGTCCTGAATCGCCGGATTGTACAGGCCCCGAATGGGAGCAGGCAGGAATTTGACCATATTGTCGTTGGCCCAAGCGGAATTTTTCATATTGAAACCAAGAACTGGGCAGGCGAAATGATCTTCGAGAAAGAAGCCGTTCAGAGGGAAGAAGGACGTGCAGACGTCGAAGATCCGTTTGCACAGTTATACAGACAAGGCTATGTGTTGAAGGATCGATTGCGCGAACTGGGCGTGGATGCGCCGGTATACGGGGTCCTGTGTATGACCCACCCGAAAGCAGTGTGGAAAGGGAAGACCGCATTTCCAACGATGAGAACGGAAGGCGTGGTTTCCTACATTTTGAAGAAGCAATCCAAGCAGCCGCTCCGGTCTGCGGAGATCAAGAAAATCGTGCGGGCGATCCGTGAATACAGTCAGTCCAGCAAGTAGCCATTCTCCAATTGGAGACCTGTGTTTGAACTTGCAGGTGGCAGTCTGTACAATGATAGGTAAACAATGAAGCCCTATACAGGAGGATGACAATGATGACCAAAGATTTATCCCACAAGTTGTTTACGGGGATTTCACCCAAGCAATTCATGGAGCAGATGACCAAGAATGAGGAAGCCTTTCAAGACTGGTATAACCGCTTCAGTTGGAAAGATGAGGACACCGAGACGTTTTTTGAATCTCTAAACCATCGCGATGATCTGCGCTGCTTTATTTTGGCGGCAGACTGGTGCGGGGATGTCGTACGCAATGTACCGGTCATTTTCAAAGCAGTGGAAAAGGCAGGTATTCCGACAGAGGTACTGGTGATGGAGGAACATCTGGATACGATGGATCAGTTTCTTACGATGGGCGGAAGAGCGATCCCGGTCGTTATTATCACGGATACAGGCGGATATGTACTTGGCAAATGGGGGCCAAGACCGGCACATGTACAGGAAGTCATGACGGCCTTCAAGCAGGAAAATCCGGATCGGGATGCAGCCGATTATCAGGACAAGATTCAGGTGGCACGCGCAGAAATGATGAAACGCTACGGAGACGACACGGGCTATCAGCATGTTATCATTCAAGAACTGCGTGAGCTGCTGTCAGGATTTTAATATGCAGATTGAAAAGTACACACTGGGGCCCCTGCAGACGAACGCATATGTACTCACTGATGATGCACAGCAGCGAGGGATCGTCATTGATCCCGGCATGCATCCGGACATGCTGGTCAAACGGATCGAGGATCTGGAGATTGAAGCCATTGTCCTGACACATGCGCACTTTGACCATATTGGCGGCGTTGATCAGATCCGCAAGCTGAAAAACTGCCCGGTCTATTTGCATGCCAACGAGCATGAGTGGTTGTCGAATCCAGATCTGAACGGTTCCCTGATGTGGGCTGAGCTTGGCGGTCCAATCCAGACAGATTTGCCGGAGCATACGCTCGCCGAAGGGATGGAGATGCAGTGGCTGGGCGAAAGCTTCCGCATCTTCCATACACCGGGTCACTCTCCCGGGAGTGTAAGCATCCTGTGGAAGGAGCACCTGTTCAGCGGCGATGTGCTGTTCCGAACCTCTGTGGGACGGACAGACTTGCGGGACGGCAGTTCCAATCAACTGTATGCTTCGATCCATGAGAAGCTGTTCCCGCTTCCGAATGAGACGATCGTATATCCCGGGCATGGACCCAACACGACCATCGGCTTTGAAAAGGAAAACAATCCGTTCGTATAAACCATCTTCAACTAGAATCTCATCCGCCTGCTAGGGGAAATCCTCCCGGCAGAGCTGTGGTGAGATTCTTTTACTTTCACCTGACTAAGCGGGATTGACAGACAGCTCAAATCCAATTATATTAAACATATGTTTTAAACAAACGTTTATTTAAAAAAGGACAGGTGAATGAACAATGAAAGAGAGTATACGATTGTTTCTCCAGCAAAAGACGACCATCGTCGGCATCATGACGGCCATCATGTTTCAATTGATATTTAGTTTGATTTGGATGACGGGTTATGATGGCGTCACCGATCATACCGGTGAACTGAAGCTTGCGGTCGTGAATGAAGATACCGGGATCGGCCCGGAAATTGTGCAGCAGGCTCGTGAATCGGTCCCATTTCAGCTTGTGGAAATGTCATCGTTGTCTGATGCGCAGGTGCAGCTGGAGGAAAGAGAAGTTCATATGGTTGTTCATATCGAAGAAGCGTTTACGCCGGCTCTTCAAAATCCGCAGGAACAAGCGGTGCTCCATTTTTATATCAATGAGTCTAATCCGTCTCTGATCAAGAGCATGATGACCCAAACTGCGCAGCAACTGACCACGCTTGTTAATCAGGAAGCAGCGGTTCAGAGTACGACGCTGGCACTGGGACAGAATGAATGGACGGAAGGCAATCAGCAAATGGCGGTTTCCCTGATTCAGCGGGTGTCTCCGCAATTTTCCTTCTCCAACCCGGTTGACGGTATGGCCAAGCAGATGGTGCCGATGATGACGGTACTGGCTTCTTACGTAGGCTCCATGCTTCTGGCCCTGAATCTCGAGCAGTCATCGATGATCATTGGAAGCAGACTGTCCAAATGGCGGAAGTTCGCCGCACGAAATATGATCATGCTGTGTTCTGCCTTTCTGGTGTCGTTCGTCGGTTCCGTGATGGTCACCTGGCTTGGGGGACAGGCTGAGGCGGGTTTACTGTCGATGTGGCTGTTTCAGACGCTATTTGTAGGAACTTTTATGCTGGTGGCGCAAATCTTCCTCCTCTGGTTCGGGATGAGCGGGATGCTGTTCAACATTTTGTTCCTGTCGGCTCAACTCGTGTCCTCGGGCGCGATGGTTCCGCGCGATCTGCTATCCCCTTTTTATTACACACTTAGTCAATACTTGCCGGCTACGTATGCGGTAGAAGGGAATATGAATCTGCTGTTTGGCGGGCCTTCGCTCGTACAGCCTGGTCTGTTCCTGCTACTTATTGCTGCTGTCGCTCTGCTGATTGGAGCAGGAGGGGTTTGGGTGACAAGCCGGATGCGGTATAATAGAGCCAAATAGGTGGATGAGAGGATCATGGCTTGAATGGAACGGGAATTGAGGAGATGAACATGAACCACAATCAGGAACAAGATGCGAAACAGCGTATATTGCTGGCAGCCAGAAAATGCTTTGCCGCTTATGGGTTTGACCGTACCTCTGTCCGGCAAATTTGTGAGGAAGCCGGGGTGAATGTAGCACTGGTTTCCTACCATTTCGGCGGGAAGGAAAACTTGTTTTATGCCCTCTTCGAGGCCTACTTTCCCAAAAAGGAAGAGGCGGAGCGAATGAAGGTAGAGGACCCGGTTGGCGCTGTAAAACTTCTGATTGAAGAGATTACGCGCATGCGCATCCATTACCCGGAATTGATCAGTCTGCTGCAACAGGAAATTGCGCTGATGTCTCCGCGCATTCCAATTATTCGCCAACATGCCTTTCCCATCTGGGAACGGCTGCGCGAAGTGCTGCAGGCAGGGAAAGATCAGAAGCAGTTTGACTTCGAATCGCTCGATCAGGCGATGCTCTTTGTGCTCGGGTCCTTATTTATTCACAAGCAGTGGCCTTATTTTGAACCGATTATGAGTGATCCGCAGCCCAACTTCGAAGCGTCCGTTTCGTATGCGACTTTCTTTATATTAAGAGGACTAGGCTGTTCGGACAGCTAAGCGGCGATGGATTAAGAGGAGGCAGAGAACCACAGGAGGCTAAGAGCCAAAGGAGGCTGGGAGCCAAAGGAGGGGCTAAGAGATGAAAGCGATCGTCATGAATCAATATGGTGAAGCAGATGTCATGCGGATCGGGGAGGCAGACCTTCCACAGCCGAGGGCAGATGAAGTTCAGATTCGGGTAAAGGCCGCAGGGATTAACCGAGCCGATGTGCTTCAGCGCCGAGGTCTGTATCCGCCGCCTGAAGGCGCCAGCCACTTGCTGGGACTGGAGGTTTCCGGCGAGATTGTCGCGTTGGGACCGGAAGCGAAGCAGTTTGAGATCGGACAGCTTGTCTGTGCGCTTCTGGCGGGTGGTGGCTATGCTGAGGTTGTAGTCGTATCCGAGAAGGCTGTGTTTCCGCTGCCAGATGGGGTAAGTGTGGAAGAGGGAGCGGCCATTCCAGAGGCTTTTCTGACTGCTTATGTGAATTTGTTTGAGCTGGGACAGCTGCAAGCCAGGCAGCAGGTGCTCATCCATGCAGGTGCCAGCGGCATTGGAACGGCAGCGATTCAATTGGTGAAGGCAGCAGGTGCGGAGGCGTACGTGACGGCTGGCAGCGATGAAAAGGTGGATCTGTGCAGACAACTGGGGGCAAAGGCGAGCTGGAACTATCGGAATGGCTCTTTCTTGCCGTGGATTCAGCAGACTTGCGCATCTGGCGGTGTCGATCTCGTGCTGGATATGGTCGGCGGCTCCTATGCGAGTGCCAATCTGCAGGCGCTGGGACGGGACGGTCGTTATGTACTGGTGGGCTTGGTTGGCGGGGCAAAGGCGGAAGCCTTCCCGCTCGATCAGGTATTGATGAAACGATTGCAGATCAAAGCTACGACGATTCGCAGTCAGACCGATGTGCAAAAGGGGCAATGGATCTCCAGCTTTACGGCTCGTTTTGCTTCTCTCTTTGCAGCAGGGGAGCTTCGACCGGTCATTGATGAAGTGTTTCCCGCGGAAGCGGTAGCTGAAGCACACCGGAAAATGGAGTCTGGCCGGCATGCCGGAAAATTGCTGCTGCGTTTTTGAGATAGACAGCCTCGCCTCACCCGTGATATAATGAGGGTCGATATATGGGATAAAGACCTGTATCATGAAATGAATGTAAAAAGGATAATTCAATCATACCGATTGCGAAGCACGCAGTTTTCAGACGTATTTTACGTTTGAGGACTGCGTTTTTTTATGGTTTTGTAACCCGTGTCGCTGAAGGAGGAACCTAATTTGAGTAAGAGGCAGCATTTGATGATCGGCATCATTTCTGCATTGATCGCCATAGGCGCGGCGTGTTTGCTGTACTGGTTTCAGGTTCGTCATATGGAGATGGAGGAACAGATGAGCGTGATCGTTCCGAAGACATTCGTAGATTCCGGAACACGTTTGACCGAAGAGATGCTTGCAACGAAGCAAATTCCGAAGTCTGCCTATCACGACGATCTGATTGCAGACAAGCAGGAGATTATCGGATTGGACACCTGGATTCCACTAGGTGAGGGCGAGCCGATTCTGAAGTGGAAACTGAATCTGTATCACCTGTTTCCGGCTGAGGGTCAGGCGACCTTTCAAATTCCTACGGACTATATTTGTTCGGTTTCCAATGGCATCCGGGCTGGAGATGAAGTTGTCCTCTATATATCTGGTGGAGAAGAACCGTCCATGCGGCTGTTCGATGAATCGATAGTGGTCGCCTCTGTCCGTACGGGGGCGAACCAGGAGGTCGATCATGCGGAGCATTCTCTTGCACAAGCGATGGCAGATGGGAATGAACAACAGCTGTATGCGGCGCGCAGAGAACCGAACGGGCACATCGAATTCATCAATCTGAATCTGACCGAAGAGCAGTGGAAGCAGCTGGATGAGACGTGCAGCAGCGGGGAAAGACAGCTCGTGATTGCCTATCAGTCTTCCTTTTCCAGCCCTTCCCAAGACATGAAGGAGGGGGCGTCATGACCGCACCGGACAATAGGGGAGCGCTGATTGCATTTACAGGTGCCACACCGAATACGGGGTGTACGTCCGCCGCATACCTGACAGCTGCCCAATTGGCCAAATGGACGGGAAAACGGGTCGGCTATGTCTGCCTGAATCTGAAAAGCTCGAAGATTCATCGTTATCTGGGCGTAGATGAGCCGGAATATCGCCTGGATCATCTCAAAGCCGAACTGAAAAGCGGCACTCTGACACCCGGTATGCTCCTCCATCGATGCTGGCAGCCAGATTCATCTACCGACCTGCATGTCCTGTTTGGCAACAGCCAGCGGAATCAGGCGGAACTCTACGTACCTGGACATATTGAGCATCTGCTGGATATCGCGCAGCAGACGTTTGCCTATACCTTGGTGGAAACGAATGCATACTGGGACAATGCCGCTACCTTGATTGCGTTGCAGCAGGCTGCCGCCAGAATGATGGTGGTGACGAATGAAATTACCAGCTTTCAGGAGGATGTCATGGCGTGGACGAGAGAGGGCAGTCAGTTGTTCCACATTCCACAAGCAGCTATGAATCTGCTGGTATATGAATGTCGAGCAGAAGGGTTCAGCCGCCAGGATATTGAGCGGGAGACCGGTATGAAGGTGATTCAGACCTTGCGCTACTCGGACCGTGTGAAACAACATCTGGATGAAGGCAAGCTCGCTCACTTGCCCGATCAATTGCCGTATGCGCAGCCCTTTCAACGGATTGCACTCGCTATTCTGCATCAATTGGATCAACCTGCTGAAGAGATCGAAAGGGCCATGGAGAGATCGGCCTATTCGTTATTTCAAAGGCTGCTTCGTTCGTTAAAGGGTTTAAAACGGCCTCGGGGAGGGATCAATCATGAGTATCCGAAAGCATGAAGAAAAATTTTCTCCGCTTGAATACGCACGCAGCCTGCAGATTGCAAGGCAGCATGGACAGAACGAACAAATCGCCGCCAGCCAGGAGCAGGCAGTAGCTGTGAATCCGCATGACGCGGATGCCACCGTGGCCCAACGAGACCCGTTCGCCCCTTCTGTTCCTGTGCGAATGCCGATCAAGGAGGAAGCATTCAGGGAAATCGTGGAGATGGTCAGAGCGGAACTCGTACAGGCTGGCAACAAGACAGAAGATGAAAAACGCATTCATACGGAAAGACTCAATCAGGCCGTAATCGGATTTGCCGAAGCCAGGTCCTATATTTTTCACTGCATGGAAGATATTTTGTATACAAAAAGATGGACGCTCAGCAAGCAGGCTCAGGAGCTGTATGCCGATCAGGGCCTTAGTGAGCATGTGTTTGCCGAAGTAATTGGCCTGAGTGTGCTGGAGAGCGTGTTGAAGGAGAAAGAAGATCTGGAGGAGATCCAGGTAGTCGGTACGCGGATTTATGAAGTGCGCAAAGGAGTCCCGTCTCTGTCCAGCTATCAGTTCAGGCATACGGATGAGGTGTATCGTCTGCAACACAATCTTGTGCTTTATCATAATGACCGCTTTAGTCCACGTAAACGATGGGCGGAAGTAAGCTTTATTGATGGATCGAGGGTCACCATGACCGGATATGGCTATACCCAGCAGCCGACCTTGACGATCCGCTTTTACCCCCTGCATCGCATGCGGCTGGAGACGTTGATGGAACCGGCCTATGGCACGATGAGCAACGAGATGTATGTGCTCATCCAAAGCTGCATTCAAGGATATGTGAATATGATCATTATCGGTGCGACCAATACAGGCAAAACCCATCTGATGAAGGCAATGATCGGGGAAATGAACGATGAGGAGCGGATTGTTACGATCGAGATGCGCTCGGAACTGATGCTGGGACGGGACTATCCGCATAAAAATATCGTGGAGTATGAAGTGGATGAAGATGATCCCGCACATGACAGCGCGAAAGCCTTCAAACTAGCGCTCAGACAATCTCCGAGGCGGATCATTCATGCAGAGATTCGCGATGAGGATGCCAATATTTATGTTCGGGCATGCACGAGAGGACATGAAGGCAGCATGACCACGGTTCATGCCAGTGCCCTTGAGGATGTACCGGACGTCATTACCGATATGTGCATGCTGGACGGACGGGTCGTTAACGGAGACCGGATGCGCAAGAGGGTAGCGGAGTATGTGGCTCAAATCGGCATTGAAATGGGCATACGAGAAGGCAAGAGAAAGGTCATTCGCATCGTGGAATATGGCACTGGGCAGGAAGGCATATGGACCAGAGCGTTAATAGCCTGGAATCCCCGCCTTGCCCAGTGGGAGCAGCAAAGCAGCCTTTCTCCTGCTCTGCAGGCCCGCATGCGTCCTCATCTGACGAAAGAACAGTGGCAAAAACTTGCAGATCACGGGTGGGTGTAGATGCTAGCCCTGTTCCAGTATCTGCTGCTCGGACTCTTTGTATTACTGGCCTTCACCTTCAGCTATTCACTAATTATGGTGTTATATCGAACCAATGAGCAACGCGGACGCCTGCATCATCATCAGAGGTTGCAGAGAAATGAAAGGGACAGAGACACGAAACCGGACACCGCTTCGTCATCTGCAGGCATGCCTTCAGCGAGGGGTGTGCTCAGACATTTGTCAGATATGCTGGATGCATTGCACAGCGAAATGTCACTGAAAACGTTCGTACAGCTGTCGATGATGCTCGGGTTGTTTGGAGCTGTAGCCGGATTTGTGTTTTTTCAGCAGCCGCGAAGCATGGTGCTGTTAAGTGTCATGCTTGTGCTGATTCCCTATACGTGGCTGCGCATGAAGCTGGTGTCGCTGCAAATACGGAGAAAGGAGGAATTGCTGCCAGCGCTCGAGATTTTTTATCAGTGCTATATTACCACCATGCCAGGCAATATCCGGACGACCCTGCATGAAACGGTTCAGGGTGAGCATTTGGATGTATCCATGAAAAGGGTATTTGAGAAGCTGCATCGGGATCTGATTACGTATCAGGATGTGGATGAAGCGCTGCGTATGTTTGCCTTGTCTATCGGCAATGATTGGTCGAGACATTACGCGATGATGCTCAAAATGGCACTCAGTGAAGGCATTGACATACGGGAGAATCTGAAAACCTGTATTGCAGACATGCGCAAGGCGCAGCGTGAAGCTCTCAGGCATCGGGCGCGATTGCTGGAAATTCGGATAGCCAATTTTACACCGTTGCTGTTTCTCGGTTTGTTTATGGGATTGAATTATTTTTTGGACCAGGAGCAAGCCTACCGTTTTTATATTCTGGACCCTGTAGGCCGATCCATGGTGCTGGATGGCATTTGGCTGATCTTTGCCTCTTTTGTAATGGGACTTTATTTATCAATCAAAAGGATGTAATCCACATGTCAAATCTGGTTTATCAATCGGTACAGTTCGTCAGTCTGATTTCGATCGCGATCTCATTAACCATTGTCCTCTATCTGCTTGGTGTATGGTGGCTGAAGCGTCGCTCCGTTTATCGCTGGTACCGGGGACTTCAGGGACTTAGCGTTCCCAATTGGCTGAGAAAAGGACTGGGTATTCGCTCGGCTGGTCATCCCTCTTCAGAAGAATTGCAGTTTTTACTGCGCGGAGCCGGCATTCGCCTGCATGTCGTTTCCTATCAATTGTACAAGCGTGTCGTGCAGATTGTGGCGGTATTGCCCAGCGCTGCCTTGATCTTGTTACATACGGAGAGCTGGGGACTGTCGCGCACGGAAGAACTTGCCGTTCATCTGCTTGCGATCATCGTCCTGCTGAGCACGTGGCTGGATCGATGGATGCTGGAATCCATGAAGAAGCGACGGAGTATGAAAATTGCCCGTGAGTTGCATCAGGTGAGCCAGCACCTCCTGTACTATGAGGGTTCCAAGCTGCATCTGCATACGAAACTGATGCGCTGTACTTCCTTTACGACTATCATTCGAAACGAGTGGCACCAATTGCTTAATGATTGGTATTATTCGGCTGAGGATGCCATGACCCGCTTCAAGCGACAGCTGGGTACCAATGAAGCGTATCAATTTACAGAGACGCTGAAGGCGATGTACATCCAGGATAGCCAGCTCTTCTATCAGCTCTTGAGAGAGCGGATCGAAGATACGAAGGAAAAAGGCATCTTGCAACAAGATGAGGAGAAAGAAGCCAAGTCGTATGTTCTCTTTGTACTGGCAGGGCTTCCCATTCTGAATACATTCCGCATCTTTCTCTATCCATGGGTACAGGAAGGGCAACGAATTCTGAATTCGCTTAACTCCTAGTCGGAGACTCCTAGTCGCAAGCCCCCTAGTCGTAGACCCTTAGTTCGTAACTTCTAGTCAAAGATTCGTAGTCATAGACTCCTGGTTCGTCATGGATTCATCCATCTATGATCTCTTGTCAGGACTGAATGATTGGAATGGTCGCCAGCCATCTGAAGTAGAATCAGGACGGTTGCCAGTTATCGTGTGAAATAAAGGATAGATACCTATTAAATGAAGGGAAGTCGGTCGCATGAAAGATATCTTAATTACCGTGATGATGCTGATACTAGTAGTGTTTTTATTTACAAATGTAATGGGTGGAAGTGACGGGCTGAGAGGAGATATTCAGACACAAGGTGGCACAGCCTCGACCAATATTACAAGTCTGGCTCCTTAATGTGGTGAGAAAGAAGATGGGAGATTATGAAACAGATTCTTGTATCTATCTTGCTGATCCTGTTGATCGTTACCATCTTGCAAACGACACTGGTCGGTGAGAATGGAACGGAAAATGAACTGAGGGATCAAGGGGAACGGATGGCGGAAGTGATTAGCCAAATTGATCCCTAAAGGGGTAAACCATGAAGCAGATTTTAACTTTCATTCTTTTTTCTTTGCTGTTGTGTTGGCTGATGTTTGCGCCGATTTACAAGCATGTCCTGATCATGAGACAGGCGCTTCTGCAAAAAGAGGTGGATTATTTGTTGGAGATCGGTACGAATGCGAATCATGGATATATTGATGGCACCATGATCGCACAGTCGAGAGAGCGGCTGGCGCAACATGGATTTTCTGAAACTGACATTGTATATGACATTACGACCACAAATGGTCAGCAAGCCGATTCTGCAGCCAGTCGGGTCATTCGGGGAGAGGGCATTCAATTAACGGTCTCTTATCCCTACCAGGAATTGTTTCTGATCGATCGTCTGATCGGCATCGAAGGACCGGATGAATCGGCACGCATGGGAGCCAGAGGGATGCAAATGAGTGAGTATGTCCCATAATGGAGTGAGTGAATTTGTACAAGATCATTCTCTATGTCACACTTTGCGTAGTCTGTGTATTAATGGGCGCATTGCAGGTCGATGAAGAAATGGCGGTACGTGTGCTGTTTGAGAGCAAGCATGCGGTCAATCGTGCTGCACACGCCGCAGCACAGCAGGTGAACGAAGACAAGCTGCTCGCGGGCGTGTTGTCGATTGATGAGCAGAAGGCCGATGAGGTGCTGAAGCAGTACCTGTTTCAAAACTTGCGAGTGGGAACAGATGGTGAACCGCTCCAGACCTCCTATTTGGATCAAAAGGTTGAGATATTGCTATTTGAGGTCGTGAATGAGTCTTACAGTTTTCCGTACACGTATCAGGCCCCGCAGTACAATTTTGAAGTTACGCTCAGCAAACCCGGGGTGGTGGTTGTGGCGGAAGTCTCTTATCCGAGAACGTTCCAGGTGCTTGATCCGATTACGTGGCAGATCAAGGGTTCATCTGAGATGGTGATGTTTTAGCTGAATGAGCGTACGGATACAAATTGGATGATGACGTCAGGCCGAGGCTCTGTCGTCTTTTTTTGCTCAAATTCACACAGGATCTCGTAGACAGGCATACAAGTTTGGTATAGTGAGAGTAACAAATCTTTCTAGGAGGACGTGAAAATGTCTGATTGGAAGCAGCGAAGAGAACGGCTGCAGGCCATGCTGCAGGAGCAGGGGCTGGATGGATTTCTCGCCGTTCAAAATGTAGACTGTTACTACCTGTGTGGATCGATGCAATCTGGTTTTCTTTTTATACCCGCTAAGGGAGATGGCGTATTTTACGTTCGAAGAAGTGTCTCCCGTGCCATTCAGGAGGCAGACAGTGCGGTCTTTCCGCTCGCTTCCCTGAAGGAACTGGGCAAGCAGATGGCCCGAGATTTTCCTGACCTGTCCTTCGATTCTGATCTGAAAATGGCGACGACCCTGGATGTCCTGCCTGTGGCCCTGTATCAGAAGTTGCAGCAATCGATGTCGCAAGTTGAATGGACAGATGGTTCCAGCATGATGAAGAAGCTGAGAATGATCAAGAGTGAAGCGGAGATCGCCAGTATACGCAAAGCGGCAAAGGCGGTGGATACATCCTTGCAGGACGTATTGGCTACTTTTCGGCCGGGCTGGACAGAGGTCGAATTGCTGGCCAACCTGGAGAGAGAGCTTCGTCGGCACGGTCATTTCGGCATGATGCGAATGAGGGGATTCAACCAGGAGCTGGTAGTGGGCATGGTAGGTTCTGGGGGGGAGATCGCGGAACCGAGTTTTTTTGACGGGCCGGCCGGAGGAAGCGGTCTGCATCCTGCTTTTCCACAGAGTGCCTCCACCACCCCAATCCGAAGGGATGAGCCACTGTTTATTGATGTAGGCTGTACGATTGAGGGCTATGTCATCGACCAAACCAGAACGGCAGTCTGGGGCAGGCTGGACAGTGCCATGGAGCGGGCTTATCTTGTATCTGAGGACATTTTGCGGGCGCTAGAACAGTTGCTCAAACCGGGAACACCTGCGGAGGCGGTTTACTTTGAAGCCTTGAAGCTGGCTGAAAAAGCCGGGCTGCGCAGTCACTTTATGGGCTATGGCAGCGAGCAGGTGAAATTTGTCGGACACGGCATCGGGCTGGAGGTAGATGAATGGCCCGTGCTGGCCAAAGGTTTCAAACAGCCACTGGAAGCAGGCATGGTGATCGCCATAGAACCCAAATTTACGTTTCCTGGTCAGGGTGTAGTCGGCATTGAAAATACGTATCTCATCACCGAACAGGGCTTCGAGAAGCTGACATGCTCCCGTGAAGGAGTCTGGCACATTCTGTAGCCTGCATACATTGAAAACCGGGTCTGAAAGAGGTATCTTGAAATAGGCAAAGATCATGACAATAACCTTGGCAACGCACCGCGTACAGACATGGGATTACATACGTCCATCACCATGCAGAAAGTTAGCGTACGTTGCTGAAAATGAGTTTGAAAGAGGGGTGAAGACCGTGACAGGGATCGAATTGACATCAATCGCCCCGTTTCTCATCGGTTTGATCGCATTATATTTGATCGCGTTGATTGATATCTTTCGGACGGAACAGACACGCGGACCCAAATGGATGTGGATGCTTCTGATTGTGCTGATTCCGGCTTTTGGAGCGATTGTCTATTTTGTAGCGGGAAAGGTCGTTCCTCGTCGGCCATAGCCTGCACTGAACGGGATTGTAGCGGGCAAACGAAGAGATAAGTATGAGAATGACAGCAGATGGGGCAGATCGCAGACAAAGCGCCTGCGTGTTCAGAGGGATGATTCCCTGGAACACACAGGCGCTTTGTGATGTTCGATATTCCTTGTTTTCCTTCGGTCATATCGGTTGGTTACTTATTCCTGTTTGTTCTGCAACTGGTCTACAAAGTTTGATTCATATTCATCTTCGGGCAGATGAATCCATTTCTTCAGATAGCCCTGATCATAGAGCGCTTTGATCAAAATAATGAGAATCGGAGAAATAATCAGTCCGGCAACCCCGAACAGCGACAGCGAGATGACCATGAAGGCCAGGGTGGTGAAGGCAGATACCCCCAGCGTGTCGCCCGTAATTTTCGGTTCGAAAATTTGTCTGAACAGGATAACCGCCAGCAGCAAAATGGAGAGCCAGATTGCCAGGCTGGTATTGCCGACAATAAACAGATAGACAATCCACGGAATAAAGACCGCCGATACCCCAAGCAGCGGCAGCAAGTCTACGAACGCGGACAAGAGCGCGATGGAGAATGCATTGTCAATCCCAAGCAGCAGCAGCGAGATGAAAATAATGACAAAGGTGATTGTGATCAGCTTGAGCTGCGCTTTTATGTATCCACCGATGCCGATCAGTACGTTTTCGCGCAAAAATGAGAACGCGGTTTTGAACGTTTTTGGGGTTTTCTGATTCGCCGTCCGCTTCCAGTAATCAATTTCAAGGCTAAGGAAATAGGCGAGAATGATCGCGACCACAAAATTGATGAGAAACGTAGAAAAGGAGCCGAGCTTGTTCAGGAAGTAAATCAGGATCACTTTGGCGATGTCTGCGCTCTTGGACGCGATGGCCCCGAGATATTCCTGCGATTTCGCTGCAACATCGTCCGGCAACGCTTCATACTGTCCTTCCCATTGTGCAATAAGGTCCTCGACTTCATGCTGAAAAACCTTTGCATAGTTAGGGAAATTTTGGGCGAGCGTTTCGGTTTGCTTGACGAAGATAATGCCGGCTCCCAGCAAGGACCCCAGTATGAGAAGGACGAACAGAAGCATGGAGATTCCGGTCGCGAGCGATTTCTTCATCCCTTTTCGGTTTAGGGCTCTTGCCAATGGCTCGATGATAAAAAATATGACAAAAGCCAGGAAGATCGGGGCCGCGATGGCGTACAGAAAACTGAAGAGCCACATAATCAGGAATACGGTCAAAATGATGAGCCCGATATCAAAGGCGGTGCGAGAATACTTCCGATAAAATGTAAACATGCGTTCACTCCCATACAAATCCTGTATATTTA
The DNA here is from genome assembly GCF_042685085.1 of Marinicrinis sediminis. Taxonomy (NCBI): domain Bacteria; kingdom Bacillati; phylum Bacillota; class Bacilli; order Caryophanales; family Paenibacillaceae; genus Marinicrinis; species Marinicrinis sediminis. The sequence goes on along the minus strand of NZ_JBHUMM010000042.1, from coordinate 11,795 downwards.
CATATGATCCTTACAGTAGCATTATACTGAAATGGATCGGCCTATGCACGCACAAATTGGACACGGTATATTTTTTTTAGTAGGATAGATTTGAAAATGAAAGTTTCAAGCGTAGACGGTTCAAGGGGGAGGGAGCAGATATGAAGCTTGGACAGAAAGTCATTATCATCCAGGATCGATTTGAGCAGGGGCTGCCAGTGGGCAAGCATGCTTACGTCATCGCCTATGAGCGCAACCAGGACAATGTCTTTGATTATATTATTCGCATTCCTCATGTCAATAAACATTTCGGTGTACCCCGGGATGATATCGAGCTGGAAGAGGTATTGCTAGAGGAAGCAGTAGAGCAGGTACAGAGAGAGGCCTTGATTGATTACGCCTTGGCTACCAAGAACGAAGAGCTGTTTCGCAAGATTTTGAGAGGGGAAGACGAGCTCTCAGAGGAAGAAGAAAACTCGGAAAAGCTGCTCAGTCAACAGGAGTTTATTCGCCAGGTGAATTTACGCGCCTGGATTTGACCCGCGTCATAGATAAAAAGCATTCTCTTTTGTCCACTTCTGGATGATAGAGAATGCTTTTTGTTTTTCTGCTTTTCTGCAAAGGGTCTTCTTATATTGAGGCGGAAGCACATTGCTGTTGTTCACTCGTTTTCGTTCAAAGGCTTTCACTCACGTGCTTTCATTCACTGGCTTTCATTCGCTTGCCGCCAGGCTTTTAAAATGGGAACGGGGCAGGCTTGCCAAACAGATAGCCCTGAAAGAGGGAAATACCCGCCTGCTTGCACCACCGATGTTCCTCGACGCGCTCGATCCCTTCAGCAAGTACCTGCGCACCGATGGAGGATGAGATGTCAACCAGTTCCTGAATCAGCTCTTGCTTCTCTGTTCTTTGATCACAGTGATCAATCAGGGTACGATCGATTTTGATAATATCCGGCTTCAATTGAAGCAGTACCTCGGTTGAGGCGTAGCCCGTGCCCACATCGTCCATGGCTACTTTCATGCCGTGTTCCTTGTATGTCTCAAAAATGGCTTTCAAATGCGCCAGATCTTCGATTTTCTCCGTCTCCACAACTTCAAAAATAAAATCTTGCGGGTCCAGCTTATAATGCTGAATCGCACGGAATGTGTGGTTCAGACAATGATTGGGATCATAGATGGAAGAGGGCAGGAAGTTAATAAATCTCTTGATGCCTCTCGGAAGATGGAACGCACTTGCCGCGATGGCTGACAGCCTCGCCTCTCGATCAAGAAAGGATTGGAGACCGGCTCTTTTAGCTGCATCAAACAGTTCATTTGGACGGAAATCCGGACCGCCCTCGGTCGGTCTGAGCAAAAACTCAAAGCCAAAAATATGTTTTTCCTGGTTATAGATCGCTTGCATATGGCTTCTGAATTGTCGTTTTTCAATAATCGACAGCAGGTCATGCTCTTCAAAACGGGCGGCCAGTCTGTTCATCGGTTGAAACGGTATCGTCCATGACAACTGACTTTCTTCCGTGATAGCTGCTTCAATCAACTCCCCATATTCGACGGGGATCTGCTGCCGAAGGGTATGTATATAGGTGGAAAGTTGTTGAAAATCCTGATAGTGCCAAGAGGTTTCGGTGTGTCCGGTCCAATTCTCAAATGAGGCACGTACAAGTGGGTCTGTGATGCGGAAATGAATCGTGCCTTGTTCCTGAAGCGGCTGTGGTGGCATACATGCAAAACATGCTTCCATAGTTAATGCGTCCTCCCAGATCAATCAAATTGATATTCTGTTCACAGTATAGCACTTTGTATAATGTTTGTACAATGTTATTTTTTAAAATTTAAAATGGTTACGATAATCACGCATGGAAGATCAAGAATTGAGATTGCCCAAGTGGTAAGCTATAATAATGGAATAAATGGATTCATTGTAAGGAGAGGTGTAGAAATGAGCATAACCATTCAGGATGTGGAGCACGTGGCGAAGCTGGCACGACTCGATTTAAGCGAGGAAGAAAAGATACAGTTTACCGAGCAGATCGGTGCCATCTTGAAATACGCAGAGAAATTGAATGAGCTGGATACCGAGCAGGTGAAGGCCACCACGCATGTGATGGAAGTCAGCAATGTAATGAGAGAAGATGAAGTGCGCGAGTCGTTGCCAATTGATCAAGTATTGAAGAATGCACCGGACGAAGATGAAGGTCAGTTTAAAGTACCGGCCGTTTTGGAATAGAGCTAAGCGGAAACGAATAAGGAGGAATTATCGTTGTCATTGTTACAGGGACGTTTACATGATATACATAGCCAATTGACAAAGGGCGAGCTTTCGGTCGTGGACCTGGTTCAGGAATCTTTGAGCCAGATTCAATCTACGGATGAGAAAGTAAAGGCCTTTCTTCATGTTGGTGAAGAGCAGGCTGTGGAACACGCCAAGCAATTGGACGAGCAGTTGCAAGGGGCAGCGCAGAGAGGGTTGCTGTTTGGTCTGCCGGCGGGAATCAAGGACAATATTGTAACGCAAGGGATGAGAACGACCTGTGCGAGTCGTTTTCTGGAGAATTATGATCCCATCTACGATGCTAGCGTTGTGAAGAAGCTGAAGGATGCGCAGGCGGTCGCGATCGGAAAGCTGAATCTGGACGAGTTTGCCATGGGTGGCTCCAATGAAAATTCAGCCTTCCAGACGACGCGAAATCCATGGAACCTGGACTATGTGCCAGGCGGATCAAGTGGGGGTTCAGCGGCATCTGTTGCTGCCGGACAAGTGTACTTCAGTCTTGGAAGCGATACGGGTGGTTCGATTCGCCAGCCCGCAGCCTATTGCGGCGTCGTGGGTCTGAAGCCAACCTACGGACTGGTTTCCCGTTTCGGGCTTGTGGCTTTTGCCTCTTCACTGGACCAGATTGGCCCGATTACCAAAAATGTCGAAGATGCCGCTTATGTCATGCAGGCCATCGCCGGTCATGACGATCGGGACAGCACATCGGCCCATGTGGATATTCCGGACTATCTGTCTGCGCTTTCTGGCGATGTGAAGGGATTGAAAATAGGGGTTCCAAAGGAATACCTCGGAGAAGGTATTGATCCACAAGTGAAGGAAGCGGTACTTGCCGCTCTCAAGGTCTATGAGCAGATGGGTGCACAGTGGGAAGAAGTTTCTCTCCCTCATACCGAATATGCGGTCGCCGCTTACTACTTGCTGGCTTCATCAGAAGCCTCTTCTAACCTGGCCCGTTACGATGGCGTACGCTACGGGATTCGCAGTGACCAGGCAGAGAACCTGATGGAACTGTATACGAAATCGCGCAGCGAAGGCTTTGGCCCGGAAGTGAAGCGCCGAATCATGCTGGGCACTTATGCACTTAGCTCTGGCTACTACGATGCGTATTACTTGAAAGCTCAAAAGGTCAGAACGCTGATCAAACAGGATTTTGACCAGGTGTTTGAAAAATATGATGTGATTATGGGACCTACGGCACCGACGACGGCCTTTAAAATTGGTTCCCAGATTAACGATCCGCTTACGATGTACTTAAATGATATCTGCACCATTCCAATCAATCTGGCAGGCTTGCCGGCCATCAGCATCCCGTGTGGTCACGTTGACGGACTTCCGGTCGGCTTGCAGGTAATTGGCAAGGCATTTGACGAAGCAAATGTGTTGCGTGTGGCCCATGCATTTGAGCAGCAAACGGATTTTCACAAACAACGCCCGACGCTGTAAGGGGTCGTAAAGGGTTTATCGATTTTTAGGAGGTTAAGCGATGTCTGTATCAACCAAATATGAAACGGTCGTGGGGCTGGAGGTTCACGTAGAGCTTCACACCCACTCTAAAATATTTTGTGGCTGCTCCACGTCCTTTGGCGCACCACCCAACACACATACTTGTCCGGTTTGCCTTGGACACCCTGGGGTACTGCCGGTATTGAACCGCCAAGCGGTAGAATATGCGATGAAAGCGGCCATGGCGCTGAATTGTGAAATTGCGGACGAAACGAAGTTTGATCGCAAAAATTATTTTTACCCGGACTCCCCCAAAGCCTATCAAATCTCCCAGTTTGACAAGCCGATCGGTGAAAACGGCTGGATTGAGATTGAAGTAGATGGGGAGACCAAGCGAATCGGCATTACCCGCCTGCATTTGGAGGAAGACGCAGGCAAATTGACTCACGTTGACGGCGGTTTTGCCTCACTCGTTGACTTTAACCGGGTTGGTACGCCGCTCGTAGAGATTGTCTCCGAGCCCGATATTCGCAGTCCGAAGGAAGCGAAAGCTTATTTGGAGAAGTTGAAGGCGATTATGCAGTATTGCGAAGTTTCCGATGTGAAGATGGAGGAAGGTTCTTTGCGCTGCGATGCGAACATCAGCTTGCGTCCGTATGGGCAGGAAAAATTCGGCACGCGTGCGGAACTGAAGAACATGAACTCTTTCCGCGGTGTGCAGCGTGGTTTGGAATATGAGGAGATTCGTCAGGCGGATCTCTTGGACAACGGTGAAAAGGTTGTGCAGGAGACAAGACGGTGGGATGAAGGGCAAGGCAAAACGTTTTCCATGCGCGGCAAGGAAGAGTCGCATGACTATCGGTATTTCCCCGATCCGGATCTCGTATCTGTCTATATTGACGAAGCCTGGAAAGAACGCGTGAAGCAATCCATTCCGGAATTGCCCGATGCACGCAAGCAGCGCTATACGTCGGAGTATGAGCTGCCAGACTATGATGCCGAGGTGATTACGTCTTCTCTCAAGCTGGCGGATCTCTTCGAGGAGAGTTTGCAACATACCACGGATGCCAAAGCGGTATCAAACTGGATTATGGGCGACCTGCTCGGATACGTCAACGCTCACAATATGGAGCCTGAACAGTTGCCAATGACGGGTCAGGGCCTGGGAGAAATGATCGGACTGATTGAGAAAGGGACGATCAGCTCAAAGATCGCCAAAACCGTTTTCAAGGAAATGCTGGAAAGCGGCAAGGCACCTGCTCAAATTGTGGAGGAAAAAGGACTCGTTCAGATATCTGATGAAGGAGCCATTAAAGGAATCGTGGAGCAAGTGATTGCCAACAATCCGCAGTCGGTGGAAGACTATCGCAACGGAAAAGACAAGGCGATCGGTTTCCTCGTCGGTCAAGTGATGAAAGAAACGAAGGGGAAAGCCAATCCTGGCATGGTGAACAAGCTGATCAAGGAATCGCTGGATCAATAAGCAAACGGTGCTGAAGTCCAGTTGCATAGCCCTGGGTACGGTTACGTAAGATCGAAGCTCAATGAGCGCCAATGCCATATGATGATGAGGCCAAGACGGGAGATTCGTTCTTCCGTCTTTTGTTTATAAGTTCAGAAGATGCAGTATATCGGCATAACGGATACATGCTGAAGCATATGAGATAAACAGAATGTGCATATCACATGCGGGACTGGACACTTGTTGGGAGGCAAATGTCTGGCACGAACGACGGAAAAGGGGAATGTCCGTGGAAATCATCCAAATTGACAAGCAGTGTACCGAATCCATGGAGAGGATCTGGTCCATTCAGCAGGCCGCCTATCCATTGGAGGCGAAGTGGATCGGATTTGACCGAATCCCGCCATTGATGGAATCCTTTGAAGAGCTCTGCAGGACACCGGAATTTTTTCTGGGATGCATGCTCGATCAAGTCCTCGTTGGTGCGATTTCGTATGAGCAGATCGCCGGAGATCGTATGGAAATATGCAGAATGATGGTCCATCCTCCATTTCACCGGCAGGGGGTCGCTTCCCGATTGCTAGCCCATTTTTTGCAGCTGAACGAGGACAAATGGATAGAGGTTTGTACCGGTGAGGGCAACGAGCCTGCGATTCAGTTGTATCAGAAGCATGGATTTCGGCAGGTAGACACCCGCAGGGTGAATGATCGGCTGCAACTGATCTGCTTTGAAAAAAGTCCCGTTCGGGATCTGGACTCGATGATAGAAGGGGAAGGTCAAGATGAATCCATGGACCATTGACTCACTGGAATTGCTCTTACGGATGTCCCTTGCCGTGCTGCTAGGGGGACTGATCGGATTTGAACGTGAGAAGAGCAATCAGGATGCAGGATTTCGCACCCATATTCTGGTCTGTCTCGGTGCCAATCTGATCATGCTGCTCTCCATGTATGGCTTCTCTGCCTTTGCGGAGCAGCCTAACGTAAGGATGGACCCGGCCCGTTTGGCTGCACAAGTTGTGAGCGGCATTGGCTTTTTGGGAGCGGGTGTGATCTTAACCAACGGGATCACGATCAAGGGACTGACGACCGCAGCCTCTCTTTGGGTGGTAGCCGCTATCGGATTGGCGGTCGGTGCCGGCTTTTACCTGGCTGCATCGTTTGCCACCTTGCTGTCGCTGTTCAGTTTGCTCGTGCTAAATAAAGTAGAACGGAAATGGCTTCATCCCTCCAAAAGCAGTGTGCTTCATATTCAGTCTATACTGGGCGAGGAGCATCAACTGGAGGACATCCACCGCATGATGGAAAGCCATGATATCGGCGTGATTGACTGCGGGATGAAAATCGAGAAAAAACAGAAGGTGCCATCGGAAAAACAGGTGGTCAACTACTGGTTTAATATCCAGGGCAAGAACACCTCTATGATGAAATTGCTGGATCAGCTGAAAAACCTCGGTGGCATCGTTGAAATCCGTACTGACGAACTCTATGAGGACTAAGTGGAACATAGCGCTTTACAGATTGTTGACAAATATTTTGTTTCCCCCGTACAATAATAAGTAACATCAAGAAAAGAAAGGATGTGAGGAGCATGACGACTCGTTTTGAACAGGCTATCGAAAAGTTGAAAAAAACTGGTGTACGCATGACTCCACAGCGACATGCCATCCTTTCGTATTTATTGGATACGAAAAAGCACCCAAGTGTAGATGAGATATATCGGGCATTGGAAGGCAAATTCCCAAGCATGAGTGTGGCAACCATCTACAATAATCTAAAGGTGTTTCTGGAGGCTGGCTTGGTTAGGGAATTGACATACGGTGATGGCGCCAGTCGATTTGATGCGGAAATGTCGGATCATTATCATGCGATATGCACGCAGTGTGGAAAAATTGATGATTTTGAATATCCTCCGCTGCTGGATGCCGAGCAATGCGCACATGACAAAACCGGATTTGAAATTCAGTACCATCGAATGGAAGTATACGGTATTTGTTCACATTGTCAGGAAGCGGCTGTACATTAGCTGAGATTAGAAGCTTAGATCAGAAGGTTAGATCAGAGATGCCATGATTTTCTCCTTCTCATTCAATCGGATTCAAGTATAATAGACGTGACCTTGCCGGGTTGCGTCTATTTTTTATGGCACCACTTTTATTTCGCTTCAACATCCTGTGTGCGTAGCTCGTCTATTACGATGAAGACTGGTCTTGCTAGGAGGAAATTATGCTTAAACGGATAAAGCTTTTGTTGATATGCACCATTGCAGCCGTGCTGGTTACCGGCTATTTTTTGATGAAGCCCTCTCCCAATACGGAGCGCGTTACCGTTCAGTGGGAGAAGCCCACTTTGTTTTATCAAGGGGAGAAATGGGAAGATGCGATTCAGGGATCAGCAGCATCTTTATCCATTTCTATGGCATGGTTGCGGGAGCATGTCGACTCTTACCTGCACTACGAGAAGGAGAGCGGCACGGTGGTCATTACCACGACAGGCAAAGTGCTCAATCTGCAAACGGAGCAATGGAGTGCCCGCATGAATGATCAGCCGATTGAACTGGCTTTTCCTGTTCAGGTAAAGGAGGATCGGGTGTATATTCCAGTTGCTCCCATAACGGAACTGTATCAGATTAAAGTGGAAGAGACAGAGTCCGGTGCTGTTCATCTCTATAAGCAGGGAGATGTGCACAATTGGGGACAATCTGCCGCTGAGGAATCAGATGGAACGGTTCCTGTCCGTACGGAGGCTGGCATCCAGTATCCGATCCTGTATGATCTGAAGCCGAATGAAGAAGTACGGTTATGGAATGAGAAGCCCGAGGATGGCTGGTATCGGGTTCAGACGCCGAACGGTTTGATGGGGTATATGGCGGAAGACGATCTGCGCTGGACACGCGAGGAAATCGTTCAGGCCACAAACGGACAAGCAGATTCGTCTTCTGACCCTCCGGTCGTCAAAAAACCGCTGGCAGAGAAAGTGAATCTCACCTGGGAGCATGTTTATCGGACCAATCCGGATACGACGCAAATCACACCGATGCCAGGAGTGAATGTCATCAGTCCTACCTGGTTCAGTATCGGAGATTATGAAGGCAATCTGAGCAACAAGGCGGATACGGCCTACGTCAACTGGGCGCATGAGCAAGATTATCAAGTATGGGCGCTGTTCAGCAATGATTTTACGGATCCGGACAAGACTTCAACTGTCCTTGCTCAGCATGAGACCAGAATGAAAATGATTCGTCAGCTTGTCGCCTTTGCAGAGCTGTATAAGCTGGACGGCATCAATCTAGATTTTGAAAATGTTTATCTCAAGGACCGGGATTTACTTACCCAGTTTGTACGAGAATTGACACCTATGCTGCATGAACAGGGACTTGTGGTCTCGATGGATGTCACCGTTCGCAGCAACAGCGAAATGTGGTCAAAGTTTTATGACCGTCGAGCTCTTTCGGAGACCCTGGACTACATGATTGTCATGACCTATGATGAGCATTGGGCGAGCAGTCCGAAAGCGGGCTCTGTAGCTTCTATTCCGTGGGTGGAGAGAGGCATAGCCGGTATTTTGACATTTGATCAGGTACCCCCCTCCAAGCTCATCCTCGGGATTCCTTTATACACGAGAGTGTGGACGGAAGAAGAAGTGGACGGAAAAGTAGAGGTTTCTTCCAAAGCCGTAGGCATGGAGACCGTACTGAATACAATTAGAGAGAAGGAATTGACTCCTGTCTATCTGGATGATGTCGGACAACATTATGTAGAGTACGAGGAAGACGGCAGCCGCAAGCGTATCTGGATGGAGGATCATCGTTCGATTGTCAATCGTATCGAAATGGTGAAAAAATATGATCTGGCTGGCGTCGCGACCTGGAGACGCGGGTTTGAAACCGCCGATATCTGGCCGTTAATCGAAGAGCATTTAAACTAAACATAAAAGGCTGAATCCTAATCCGAAATGGACAGGGTTCAGCCTTTGTGCTTTGAACTGTATACGGTTAAAGGAAGTTCGTTTGTGCCACTACAGTTCTTTTGTTTCAGATGGCGTGGATTGCTTTTCCGGTGCATATTCCGGGTCAACCGTAAGAATGGTTTTACAATACATGCATCGATCGGTTTTGCCGATCATTTTGGTTTGTTTGCCACAATTCGGACATTCGAGTGCTACCGTACTGGTGGACATCATGCCTGCCCAGAAATAGACGGCCATGCTGGCCATGAGAAAAATACTGCCGAAAAACATCATGACAAACATGAGAATTTTGCCTTTGTCTCCCCACAGCAGAACGCCGGCTGTCCCGATAATCATCACACCCATGCCTGCCAGTGTCAGCAACAGTCCCCATAGTCTGAATTCATTGATTTTGCTTGATTTTAGTTTCATCGTATGCACACCTTTTGTGAGTTTTAATGTTGTAAGAAAGAAGAGAGCAGGAAATAGGTTGGCTTTGTAGAATACTGATACATATCGCACAAATGTCACTTAAACGAATTCATGATGTTCACAGAACGACTTCCCAAGCCTCATCGTTTGTTGTCAGACATCACGGATCGCTAGCAGAATAAAGGCAGTCACTGCTTTCTTAACAGGTGGCCTGCTTTATTTTAATACGAGGAAGGTAATCCTATGGCTTCAATCATAAAAAAAGATCAAGTGTGGCTGGAAAAGTTCGGAAATGATGCAAGAGTGGTGACCGTATTCTCTATTGCCAATGAAAATGAATTCAGTCCGCTGACAGACGGCTTCAATCAAATGCTTCTTGTCGTGACGGATGAGAAGCAGTCTTGCAATTACCATACTCATTATATAAGAGAAGGAAGACGTGTACAAGAAAGATGGATCCATTTGGAAGGATTGCGAAGCTGGATTCTTAACGGACAAAATCGTTACATTATTAACTGGATTGTATCCGGGGAGATTTTGTACGATAAAAATCGGTACGGACTGGAGCTTCGACAGGAATTGAAGCGGTTCCCGGATTACCTGCGCAATCAAAAACTCTTTATTGAGTTCTCCTTCTTTTTGCGCAAATATTTGCAGGGCAAGGATTTTCTAAAACAAAAACAGGTGTTTGACGCTCATATGAGCTTGTTGGAAGCGCTGAATCATTGGGCCCGGATCTCCATCATTGAAACAGGCAAGCACCCTGAGCTAACGGTATGGGAGCAAATTGAAACCATCAATCCTGGCATATTCAAATTATATGAAGAACTCACAACCAATCAGGAGACGATAGAAAAAAGGGTTGAACTCGTTTTGCTGGCCTGTGAGTTTTCTGTTATGACCAAGATGAAGGAAAGCTGCAAGGTCCTGCTGGATGTCATTGCATCGCGTAAGTCAGGGTGGACTGCGATTGAACTGAAGGAACATGAGGACTTGAGGGAACTGCATGTGGAATTTTCACTTGTACTGAACAAGCTGGTCAATCGTTCTATTTTGAAAGAAGAATCCAGGCAGAATGAATATGGTGAGCTGATCATTGCTTACCGACTAGCTTAATCCATTTGCTTCCGATCTCAATAGGAAGATCCATTACACTTCAAGGCACCTTCGGGTGCCTGATTTTTGTGTAAAGGCGGTTTTCCATTGAAAGACATGCAACATCAATGTAACAGATCGCACAACCTAATTAGCGTCCGCATAATATGCGGTTGACAGAAATCAGAAGGCTGTGATACATTATTACTCGCCGCTTCAAACGGCTTGTCTATCGAACATCCCGCAATCGAGTTCATCTCCGTATAGAGTGAATTGGAGAGGGGAGTTGTTGCAAGCTAACCTTATCGTCAGATAGGGAATATGCGGTCTGATATGATCCGGTTGCTTCATGACTTCCGCAAGCGTCATAACCCTTCTGGACTCAGCGCCATGTGCGAGAGACCGGATGAAAAAAGCACTTGCAAAAGCGCAAGCGATTGTGATATATTAAAAAGCGTCGCTGAAAACGACAGCGACATGGATGAGTTCTTCTTCACTTCATACAGAGTCATCACCGAGTGAAAAAAGACTTGCCAAACAAAAACGGATGTGTTATGATACTTCTCGCTGCTAACCACGCAGCTACAGAGAAACGCATCACACAGACGAAACATCTTGTCCTTTGAAAACTGAACAGCGAGCGAAATTGTCCAAATTTCAAAATAAGGTTTCATTGTCCTTTCCATGATGGATCGGACGGGAACCCCCGGAATGAAAATTCCAACCAGCAACAAAATGAGCAAGCCAAACTTTTTACCTTTATGCCGTTTTCCTTTGAAGAAGTATCGCTTCATCAGTGGTTCATTGCTGAATCGATGCTGCGGAAGAAAAATCGGCATCTTTATTGGAGAGTTTGATCCTGGCTCAGGACGAACGCTGGCGGCGTGCCTAATACATGCAAGTCGAGCGGAGTATAAGAAGTGCTTGCACTTCTTATACTTAGCGGCGAACGGGTGAGTAACACGTAGGCAACCTGCCTGCAAGACCGGGATAACTAGCGGAAACGTTAGCTAATACCGGATGGTCCAGAAAGTCGCATGATTTTCTGGGGAAAGAGGGTTTCGGCTCTCACTTGCAGATGGGCCTGCGGCGCATTAGCTAGTTGGTAAGGTAACGGCTTACCAAGGCGACGATGCGTAGCCGACCTGAGAGGGTGATC
>NZ_JBHUMM010000041.1:0-559 GCF_042685085.1 Marinicrinis sediminis | reverse complement strand
ATCCCGCAATTGCTGGGCGAGCCGTTCGGCTTTTGCGTCCAATTGACGATACGTCAGATGGCGGTTCGCTTCCACAAGCGCCAGCTCATCGGGATACAACGCTACCTGTTCAGCAAACAGCTCGGGAATCGTCCGGTTCCAGCACCCGCCTGCCTGTTCTGCATTCCGCTTGCCGCTCTCGTTAAACACATGCACAATCTCCTGTCGCTCTTGTTCGGTCAGCAGTTCGATATGCTGCAAGCGCTGGGCCGGTTGGGCCACGATGTGGCGCAGTACCTGCACGTAGTGCTGGGCCAGTCTCGCTGCCGTTTCCCGCTGGAACAGGGCAGTCGCATATTCGACATCCAGACGCATCCCGTCTCCTTCCAGGGTGACGGTCAGCGACAGATCAAACTTCGATACCTGTCGTTCTGCCGGCACATCCGACAGTTTAAGCGACCCGAGATCCAGCTCCGATTGCGCCATGTTTTGCATCGCAAACATCGTATCAAACAACGGATTGCGGCCCAGATCCCGCTTGATCTTCAACCGCTCAATCAACTGCTCATACGGATAGTCC
>NZ_JBHUMM010000040.1:0-1037 GCF_042685085.1 Marinicrinis sediminis | reverse complement strand
GTAGACGGTCTTGTCGACAAACGAGGGAAACGTAAATGGCTAGATAAAATGACCGAAGTCGAGCGACTTCAAGCTGAAAACAAGATGCTCAAAGCTGAAAACAAGCAGAAAGAAATGGAGATAGACGTGTTAAAAAAAGTCCGGGAAATCGAAAGGAGGCGGGGCTAAACGGCGTCCGTCAGGAAAGGCTCTATTTGACTGTAAAGGAGCTACATGAACAAAAGGCATACCCCGTAGAGAACATTTGCAGAATATTAGACCTGAACAGGTCATCCTATTACAAATGGCTCCATCGCAGCAAGAGTGCTTGTGAGGTTGAGAACGAAGATCTGCTTCATAAGCTTGGTTATCTTTACGCTGAATTTAACGGGGTTTATGGATACAGACGATTGGCAGATGAACTAAACGCCAGATACGAAACGAGTTATAACTACAAGCGCATCTATCGCCTTACCCAACTGGTGGGCTTAAAGGCCGTCATCCGTAGGAAACGTCCGCATTACCAGCGTTCTACGCCGGAAATTATGGCAGAGAACGTTCTGAATCGTAATTTCACAGCAGAAAAGCTTAACGAGAAATGGCTAACTGACGTCACAGAATTTAAGTATGGAGATAACGCAAAGCTGTATTTGAGCGCAATTCTTGATCTTAAAGACAAAGGCATTGTCTCCTACGCCGTGGGTCGTAGTAACAATAACCAGCTCGTTTTTGATACCTTTGATAAGGCCATTACCAAACACCCGAGTGCTCACCCGATATTTCACAGTGACCGAGGGTTTCAATATACAAGCAAGCAATTCAAGACTAGGTTGAATAAGGCTGGCATGATACAAAGCATGTCTCGGGTCGGCCGCTGCATCGACAACGGTCCCATGGAAGGATTCTGGGGCATTCTCAAGTGCGAAATGTACTATCTTAACAGCTTTAAAGATTACGACAGCCTAGTAGCGGCCATTGAGGACTACATCTATTTCTACAACTACGAACGTCGGCAAAAGAAGCTAAACAAAATGTCTCCGATGACGTACCGCCAAATG
>NZ_JBHUMM010000039.1:255-1015 GCF_042685085.1 Marinicrinis sediminis | reverse complement strand
TGCAGAGATGTGGTTTTCCTTCGGGACAGAGGAGACAGGTGGTGCATGGTTGTCGTCAGCTCGTGTCGTGAGATGTTGGGTTAAGTCCCGCAACGAGCGCAACCCTTAGATTTAGTTGCCAGCACCATGGGTGGGCACTCTAGATCGACTGCCGGTGACAAACCGGAGGAAGGTGGGGATGACGTCAAATCATCATGCCCCTTATGACCTGGGCTACACACGTGCTACAATGGTCGGTACAACGGGAAGCGAAGGAGCGATCTGGAGCGAATCCTAAAAAGCCGATCTCAGTTCGGATTGCAGGCTGCAACTCGCCTGCATGAAGTCGGAATTGCTAGTAATCGCGGATCAGCATGCCGCGGTGAATACGTTCCCGGGTCTTGTACACACCGCCCGTCACACCACGAGAGTTTGCAACACCCGAAGTCGGTGAGGTAACCTTAGGGAGCCAGCCGCCGAAGGTGGGGCAGATGATTGGGGTGAAGTCGTAACAAGGTAGCCGTATCGGAAGGTGCGGCTGGATCACCTCCTTTCTATGGAGTTTCGAGATGTGCGAGCATCTCAAAACCAAACGTTTCGTGCACAAGGTGTACGAGGGACAATTTCACTCGCGTTCAGTTTTGAAAGGGCAACCTTTCAAACCTTGATCTTTGAAAACTGGATAGCGAAAGAGTTTAGGTAAGAATCAACGCAGTTTTTACTAGCGTGTTGGTGTTGACTTCCATGTCAAGCCAACATTATAGAGTGTAGTGTTTTTGGC
>NZ_JBHUMM010000039.1:0-245 GCF_042685085.1 Marinicrinis sediminis | reverse complement strand
CACCTCCTTTCTATGGAGTTTCGAGATGTGCGAGCATCTCAAAACCAAACGTTTCGTGCACAAGGTGTACGAGGGACAATTTCACTCGCGTTCAGTTTTGAAAGGGCAACCTTTCAAATTTTTTTTCTTGAAAACTGGATAGCGAAAGAGTTTAGGTAAGAATCAACGCAGTTTTTACTAGCGTGTACGGGGATGACATCTTGTCAAATCCCGCACACGAGAACGAAGGTTTTGTTTCGCGCCCG
>NZ_JBHUMM010000038.1:0-65915 GCF_042685085.1 Marinicrinis sediminis | reverse complement strand
GTGCAAGCTGCACCGCGACTTCTAATGAAATAGGTTTGGTGACAATGGCGGAGGGGTACCACGCGTACCCATACCGAACACGACCGTTAAGCCCTCCAGCGCCGATGGTACTTGGACCGAAGGGTCTTGGGAGAGTAGGACGTTGCCAAGCCAAAGCAGAAAGAGACCGATCCAACAGGATGGTCTCTTTTTTTGCGAGTTCCAACTCTCCCCGGGAGAGTATGCGGTTCCTGTGTATCGAAGCAGAACCAGAGAAGTAAGAAGCGGTACATAAGGAAGGAACCGATGCCGACCTTGTTACGGATTCAAAGGAGTCATGCGCGGTGCGGAATGTCCGTTGCCAAGCCAAAGAAGAAAGAGAACGTTCATCATGAACGTTCTCTTTTTTGTAATCTCCTCCCCTCCAGCGGAGACCCTATCCCAAAGCCCGACATTTGTGCAAAGCACAAGAAGAGGGTGTGGGAAAGGGTCGAAGCACAATCAGAGAAGTAAGAAGCGGTACAAAAGGAAGGAACCGATGCCGACCTTGTTACGGATTCAAAGGAGTCATGCGCGGTGCGGAATGTCCGTTGCCAAGCCAAAGCAGAAAGAGAACGTTCATCATGAACGATCTCTTTTTATACACATCAACCTTTCTCTCCAGCGGAGGTCCTGCCCCTCAATCCTCCCCCATCCAGCGGAGACCCTATCCCAAAGCCCGACATTTGTACGAAGTACAAGAAGAGGGCGTGGGGTAGGGTCGGAGCACAAGAAGAGGGTGTGGGAAAGGGTCGGAGCCCAAGAAAAGAGCCTGAGGCATAATCGATTCCTGCGTTCCCGCTCCAAATCGTTGAAAAATAATCTTAAACCCATGATTATTCGACAAAATTCTCAGGATTCTGACAGGCCTGATCATGTATGATAGATCAGTATGGACAAATTCCGTTGATCAAAATGATCAACCCGTCAAAAAAAGGAGAGAATATATGACCTCTAGAAAAGCACTTATCATCTTATTACTTGTAGTTGTATGCATGCACGTGGTGCCTGCCTATGCATCCGCCTCAAAACAGAACGCCCCTCAAGTTCGAATTACCATCGATGGACAGGAAGTGGATGCAAATAAAATTCACATTACCTCCTCTCAAACTTCCATGGCTCCGACAAGGTGGTTTGCCGATTTTATTGGGGCAGATACCCGATATGATGCAGCGACCAAGACCATACATATCACCAAAGACAAGCAAGTCTTGTCTGTAGCGATAGGCAAAAAAGAGGCCAAATTGAATGATAAGGCCGTTATGCTATTGCAAAGTCCGATTATGCACAACAATCTCAGTTACATACCCATTAAAGAATCACTCACTTTGCTTGGTTACCATGTTTCGTGGGATAGTGGAACCAAAACTGTCATAATCACAAGCGGTACTTCTCATGATCCTGAGGAAATCAATGAGCTGATGCGCTCCTATATCAGCCTAATAAACGAAAAGGACATAGCGGGTCTCCGTTCGCTTTTCATCGAAGAGAGTATCATGGATCAATATTTTGTCTTTGAAGGATATAAGATGTTGTATTTCAATGTAGCGGTTGAGATCGAAGAAATAGACCTTCTGCATATGTATCAGGGAGAAGCGACGGTCTATGTAAAGAGTACATATCAAGGCAAAGAGGATTCTTTTTTTGTTGATTACTGGGAAGAAACAGCCTATTCCCTTCAGTTTGATACAGAGAAAGAGCAATGGCTCATTAGCGACTTTCATGATTTGAACTCGGAATTCCTGCAGTTTGAAGAGGATCTGGTAGAAGCAGATCATGTACCGGCCCAGGTTAAGAATGCCATTTACAGTAACCACAGTAAACTGCAATCCGCGATAAAGACAGAAAATATCTATTCGTATATGCAAGCTTATCATCCTGATACGATGTTGGATCGAGAGCTGCTGGAACTGGAGACGAAAGCGTTCTTTGACACGTATGATATCCAATATGATTCAGAAAACGTGATCCTTGTCGATTATCAGGCAGAGAGCCAAAATGCGATTGTTTTTGAGATGACAACCAGCCAGAAAAAAGCAGGACCTGAATTTACAGATCATTATGTGGTCACGTACTACTTCTACAAGATGACCGAAACAGGAGAATGGAAAATATTTGATGAAATGATGGTTGAATACGGCCCTCTGGAAAACGAGTAATCATACAAAGGAGCGAATAACAGAACATGATGAAATGTACCCAAAACATATACAAGCCATCTTTCATTATTATTTTAATCTTCACATTGCTGATGGTGAACAGTCCTTCCGTAACCGCCGAGGAAGCCAGTAGTGCCAAATATCCTGTTGCAGAAGAAGCGATGGAATTGATTGAGCAGTATTACATCTACCCGATGAATGAAGAGTATATGGAGGATTTCCTGCTGAAGGGCATTGCCAACACATTGCCTGATCCATATAGTAACTATTTCACAAAAGAGGAATATGCGTATATCACCGAAGAGGCTTTTGTGGATATCGGGATTGAGGTCAAGGTAGATCGAGCAGCTAAAACAGTTAAAATCATTCATATATATGAAGGCTCGCCAGCAGAGAAAGCAGGGTTAAAAGAAGGCGATGTGATCTTGACTGTAGATGGTGATCCCGTCGATACAGCTGATATATATGCCATGGCTTATTTGTTTGCAGGGGAAAAAGGAACTACGGCCATCGTTCAAGTCAAGCGTCAAGGCAATTTGAAAACGCTCAGAGTGATACGCGATACCATCGAGCAGCGTTATCTGTATTCGCAAATGCTGGATGAACAAATCGGCTACATTCAATTGCTGGAATTCATGGATCAATCGGGTGACATGTTCAAGGATCATCTCACTCTGCTGAAGGAGCAGGGCATGGAAAAACTCGTACTGGATCTGCGATATAATCAGGGCGGCTACATTCACGTCCTGGATGAGATAGCCAAGCAGCTATGGGATCGTACGTTGCTAATGCATACGACGGATCGGACCGGCTACACCAGACCGCATGTCATCTTGGGAGGGACAGAACTGGATATCCCGATTGTGGTGCTGGTCAATGACTTCTCCGCGAGTGCATCCGAAATATTGGCCGGTGCGCTCCAGGATCATGGCAAAGCCCAAATTATCGGGACGCCTACGTATGGCAAGGCCAGAATGCAGCATGTTTTCCAGCTTTCTAATGAGGGAATGCTGATCTTTACGACCGATGCTTATCTGACACCGAACAAGCATGACATTGAGGGTGTCGGCCTCGTTCCGGATATTTATGAAGAGGACGAATTGGCGCAACTGGTTAAAGGACTGCATACACTGGGAACCCAAACCATCACACTGGAAGATTACTCAGATTACGTGATCGTGAATGGACTGAAGGTGCTGCATGAATCAGCCGTCACTGTTTTTAAGGACAAGCTGTACGTGGAAACGAGTCTCTTGAGCACCCTCGCTCCGGTCTCGTTCCAACATACGAGCACGGATACGAAGAGAACCATCGTGCATGGGAATACGTCAAAAACCATCGATCAGCAAAAGGGACATTTTATTACGAAAAACGGGGAGACCTATGTGCATGCAGAGATTTTGGAAACGATCCTTCCGAATCTTGACGTGTTTCTGGAAAACGGAAAACCTGTACTGCATTACGCCTACTAATGAGATACGCAATAACACACACGAATGACATTCACGAAAACGCAGAACCCAGGCAGCCACTCGAGCTGTCTGGGTTTTTCCATTCTCGGGGATCATCGGCTTTCACGGCGGATAAAATCATCTGAACAGGCAACAATGTATATCGAAAGGCCAACATGCAGGCAAGCAGAAGGGCATACTTGCATCGGGAAAAAAAATTCGCTATAATTAAAGTCAAAGAAAGTCAAAGTCAAAAAACAGTCGGTAAAATGCTGATTCATCAAGAATATTGCATGGTAAGGAGGAGTGAGGGTGCGAAACATTTCGGATTTGATTGAGCGGCATTTGAAAAAAATATTGCAGGACAGTTCGAATCAGATGATCGAGATCCAGCGCAATGAGCTAGCTGATCAATTTCAATGTGTCCCTTCACAAATTAACTATGTGATCAGCACACGATTTACCTTGGAAAAAGGGTATCTTGTGGAAAGCAAGCGTGGAGGAGGCGGATACATTCGCATTCAAAAAGTTTGTTTGCCGCAGCATGCGAAGCTGGATGACTTCCTGATTCAAACCATCGGCCCCAGAATTGATCAGAGTACCGCTGAGGGGCTGATCTATCAGCTTGAGGATGGCGATATTCTGACGAAACGGGAAGCCCACTTGTTAAAGGCGGCTATATCCCGGGAAGTACTGGTGCTCAAGCTCCCACTGCGTGATGAAATTCGGGCGAAACTGCTTAAAGCGATGCTCATCGCCTTATTGACGAAGACGTAGGTGGACAGATCGTAAGTGACAAATCGCAAGGAACAGATTAAGGTCACAGATTGGGTGAAGAGCTTTCGCTCATCATGGAGACGATACTTAAGTGATAGACGCTTAGAAGATCCTTTATCTGATGCCGGAAGGCTAAGAGAATGTCGAGTGGAATACACTAGAAACAAAGGAGGTCAGCATCCATGGTCTGTCAGGAATGTGGAAGCCGTCCTGCATCATTGCATTTTACGAAAATTATAAATGGAGAAAAAACGGAGTATCATCTCTGTGAAGTATGTGCCAGGGAACGGGGAGACAAAATACCGGGCGCACCGAATGGGTTTTCCATTCATAATTTATTGTCCGGTTTGCTTGATTTTGAACCATCCAACTCCGCCTTCTCCAAAACAGAGCAGCCACTGCGATGCGAAACCTGTGGCCTCACATACAGTCAGTTTGGAAAAATAGGACGGTTTGGCTGCAGCGACTGCTATAAATATTTTGCTGCTCGTCTCGATCCCGTTTTCCGGAGGGTTCACGGCACCACCACTCACGCTGGAAAAGTTCCGGCCAGGTCAGGCGGGAAAATAAAGTACCGACGCGAAATTGATCAGTTGAAGGAACGGCTGCATCAGAAAATCGAACAAGAAGAGTTCGAGCAGGCCGCCGAGCTGAGAGATCAGATTCGAGAGCTGGAACGGAAAATATCCGGGATGTAAAGGAGGAGACGAGGTGTCACTTGAACGTTTTATGGATCAGGCATTAAGTGAATGGATGAAAGGCGGAGGTCCTGAATCGGACATCGTGATCAGCAGTCGAATCAGGCTGGCACGGAATGTGCAGTCCTATCCCTTCCCTATGCTGGCCACCAACCATCAATCTGAAGAAGTCATGAATCTGGCAAAAAAAGTGGCGGATGATGAGGAATTTCAGGAAGTGGCTTCATTTGAGTGGTTGCCGTTATCCGAAATGAATGACCTGCAGCGCAGAGTTTTCGTTGAAAAACATCTGATCAGTCCCAATCTGGCGAATGACTCTCGAAATGGGGCAGTCATTCTCAGTGACAATGAAGCGATTAGTATTATGGTAAACGAAGAAGATCATTTGCGCATTCAATGCCTGTATCCCGGTCTGCAAATCAAGGAAGCGTGGGCGCTGGCCAATCAAATGGATGATCTGTTTGAAGCACAGATGAACTATGCATTTGATGAGCAGAGAGGCTTCCTGACCAGTTGTCCGACCAATGTAGGCACAGGACTTCGAGCCTCCGTCATGCTCCACTTGCCGGCACTGGTCCTCACTCAGCAGATCAATCGCATCCTGAGTGCGGTCAATCAGGTCGGACTTGCGGTCAGAGGAATTTATGGCGAAGGGACAGAGGCGCTAGGAAATCTGTTCCAAGTGTCGAATCAAATTACATTAGGGCAGTCTGAAGAAGAAATTATGGATAATCTGCATAGTGTCGTCAAACAAATTATTGAACATGAACGAGCCGCACGCACGAAACTGATGTCGGAATCGAAAAATCGAATCATGGATCGGGTTCAGCGCTCTTACGGCATTCTGGCTCATGCCCACATTATCGATTCCAAGGAAGCGTCTCAGCGTCTGTCCGATCTTCGGCTCGGCATCGATCTGGCATTGATTCAAGGAGTGGCTGCATGCAGCTACAATGAGCTGATGGTCATGACCCAGCCGGGATTCCTGCAGCAATATTCGGGCACCCAGCTAAGCCCTGAAGAGCGGGATATGAGACGCGCACAGATGATTCGTGAAAGAATTGGATCTACCCCTGGATGAAACAACTTGTCCACCCATTGACGACGACAGGGCAACAGGCATATCCCGGATATGACAACATGAATTTTATTATGGAGGTGTAAGCATATGATGTTTGGTAGATTTACAGAACGCGCACAGAAAGTTCTGGCATTGGCACAGGAAGAAGCAGTTCGTTTAGGTCATAACAACATCGGAACCGAGCATATTTTACTGGGCCTCATTCGTGAGGGTGAAGGTATCGCAGCCAAAGCGCTGCAAGCACTCGGCCTTAATCTGGAGAAAATTCAAGATGAGGTAGAGAACCTGATTGGACGTGGTCAGGATAAGCCGACCAATATCGCGTACACGCCGCGTGCCAAAAAAGTAATTGAGTTATCGATGGATGAGGCGCGTAAGATTGGTCACACCTATGTGGGCACAGAACATATTTTGTTAGGTCTTATTCGTGAAGGTGAAGGGGTTGCAGCTCGTGTGCTCAACAACCTGGATGTCAGTCTGAATAAAGCCAGACAGCAAGTGCTACAGTTGCTCGGAAGTAATGAATCCGTGTCTTCCAATCAGCATACGTCCAGCAATGTCAGTACCCCAACACTCGATGGCCTGGCGCGTGACCTGACTGCGATCGCCAAAGAAGGCAATCTGGACCCAGTCATCGGACGCAGCAAAGAAATCGAACGCGTCATTCAGGTGCTAAGCCGCCGTACGAAAAACAATCCGGTCCTTATCGGGGAGCCGGGGGTAGGTAAAACGGCCATCGCAGAGGGACTCGCCCAGCGGATCGTCAATAATGAGATTCCGGAAACGTTGCGAGATAAGCGCGTCATGACGCTGGATATGGGCTCTGTCGTAGCAGGAACCAAATACCGTGGTGAGTTCGAAGATCGTCTTAAAAAGATCATGGATGAGATTCGACAAGCGGGCAATATTGTTCTGTTTATCGATGAGCTTCATACCTTGATCGGAGCAGGTGGAGCAGAAGGTGCGATTGACGCTTCTAACATTCTCAAGCCTTCCCTGGCCAGAGGAGAGCTGCAATGTATTGGTGCTACCACGCTGGATGAATACCGCAAATATATTGAAAAAGATGCCGCGCTTGAGCGCAGATTCCAGCCGATTACGGTAGATCAGCCTACCACGTCGGAAGCCGTTCAGATTCTGTTTGGCTTGCGGGATCGTTATGAAGCGCATCATCGGGTGAAAATTACAGATGAAGCCATTGAGGAAGCTGTCAGATTGTCGGATCGATATATTACAGACCGGTTCTTGCCGGACAAAGCGATTGACCTGATTGACGAGGCCGCTTCCAAGGTAAGGCTTCGCTCTTACACCGTACCGCCTAATCTCAAGCAGCTGGAAAGCCGACTGGAGGATGTGCGCAAGGAAAAGGATGCCGCTGTGCAAAGCCAGGAATTTGAAAAAGCGGCTGCCCTACGTGATACCGAACAAAAAATCAAGGAAGAGCTGGAACGGACCAAGAACGAGTGGAAAGAAAAGCAGGGTCGTACCGACTCTGAAGTCACCCCTGATGATATCGCCGATATCGTGGGCAACTGGACCGGTATTCCGGTGAAGAAGCTGGCCGAAGAAGAAACAGAACGTCTATTGAAAATGGAAGATATCTTGCATAACCGGGTTATTGGACAGGAGGAAGCGGTCAAGTCCGTCAGCCGTGCGATTCGCAGAGCCAGAGCTGGACTGAAAGATCCGAAACGTCCTATTGGCTCCTTCGTCTTCCTCGGTCCGACCGGGGTCGGGAAAACAGAATTGGCACGTGCATTGGCCGAAGCGATGTTCGGGGATGAGAATGCCGTCATTCGGATTGATATGTCCGAGTATATGGAGAAGCATTCCACCTCC
Organism: Marinicrinis sediminis; assembly: GCF_042685085.1. Lineage (NCBI taxonomy): Bacteria > Bacillati > Bacillota > Bacilli > Caryophanales > Paenibacillaceae > Marinicrinis > Marinicrinis sediminis. The sequence continues at coordinate 57,892 of NZ_JBHUMM010000038.1, read as the reverse complement.
CGTCTGGTTGGAGCGCCTCCGGGCTATGTCGGATACGATGAAGGCGGTCAGCTGACCGAGAAAGTCAGACGCAAGCCGTATTCCGTTGTCCTGCTGGATGAAATCGAAAAAGCACATCCGGAAGTGTTCAATATTCTACTACAGGTGCTGGAAGATGGAAGACTGACCGATTCCAAAGGACGACTGGTCGATTTCCGCAATACGCTCATTATTATGACGTCCAATGTGGGAGCAGACATGATCAAGAAGAATTCGACCCTGGGCTTCACCGCCATGGATGATGCCGGCAGAGACTACAACAATATGAAAGGAAAAGTGATGGATGAGCTGAAAAAGAGCTTCCGTCCTGAATTCCTGAACCGGATTGATGAAATCATCGTATTCCACTCTCTGGAGAAATCACATATTGGTGAAATTGTAGGTCTGATGGTCGATGAGCTGCGCAAGCGTCTGAGAGATCAAGATGTGGACTTTGAATTGACGGAGGAAGCGAAGCAGTTCCTGGCGAAAGAAGGATTTGATCCTTCCTACGGGGCGCGACCACTTCGCAGGGCCATTCAGAAGCACATCGAGGATCGTCTGTCTGAGGAATTGCTAAGAGGAAACATTTCCAAAGGAGATTCGCTCTCCATTGGTTTGAAAGACAACGACCTGATCGTAGAAAAAAAAGCTGCTGCTGCAGAGCAAACCGTAACAGAATGAACTGCAGCGAATGAAATGAAGCGAATGAAGCGAACGCAATGAACCTGACCGATGCAGAAAGCGAAATCAAGCTGACTGCGTCGGTTTTTTGTGTGCAGAAAAATCCAGTCATTTGCCAGAGTAAGCTTCGATGCGTGTGCATGGATGTGGATAAGTGTCAGTGAATACCCGTAGATTATCCGTAGATAGTAGAGAAAGAAGGTTGCTAGCCGTATAGGGTTTTCACTTAATCAATAAAATGGTAAACTTTGAATGGAACCCTTTTTCGGAAAGGAAACGAAATGGCAAAAGCAAAAACCAAATTTGCCTGTCAGTCATGCGGTTATGAATCACCCAAATGGATGGGGAAATGTCCAGGGTGCAACGCATGGAATACGATGGTGGAAGAGACAGAGCATGTGTATAAACATCGTGGAGGCAGCACCTCTCCACTGCTGGCAAAAAAAGAAAAGGCGACCTCGATCGTAAAGGTCGATACAGCCAATGAACCCCGCATATCTACCCCATATCCCGAATTTAACCGGGTCGTGGGAGGAGGGATTGTGCCAGGCTCGCTGGTTCTGGTAGGGGGAGATCCCGGCATCGGCAAATCAACCTTGCTCCTGCAAATTTCGGATGCACTATCCAGTCAGAAACTGAAGGTGCTATACGTATCCGGTGAGGAGTCCATCAAGCAAACGAAGCTCCGGGCCGACCGGCTCGGTGCCCTGTCAGAAAGCTTGTATGTGCTGTGCGAGACCAATATGGAAGCCATTCAGGAAGCGATTGATGAAGTGGAGCCTAACTGTCTGATTATTGACTCCATTCAAACAGTCTTCGATCCATCTGTCACCTCGGCTCCTGGAAGTGTCTCACAGGTGAGGGAATGTACGGGCATCCTGATGCGCATCGCGAAGCTGCGTGGGGTCGCTACTTTTGTAGTGGGGCACGTCACAAAGGAAGGGACGATAGCCGGTCCCCGCATGCTGGAGCATATGGTGGATTGCGTCCTCTATTTTGAAGGGGAGCGGCATCATACGTATCGGGTGCTGAGAGCGGTGAAGAACCGTTTTGGCTCCACGAATGAAATGGGTATCTTTGAAATGCGGGAAAGTGGTCTGACAGAAGTGAGCAACCCTTCCGAGTTGTTTCTCTCCGAACGACCGATGGGCGCATCGGGTTCAGCTGTGCTGGCTAGTATGGAAGGCACGCGACCGGTCCTGGTTGAGATTCAGACGCTCGTCTCTCCAACCAATTTCCCTTCTCCCCGCAGAACGGCAACCGGGTTTGACCATAACCGGCTGTCGCTCATTATTGCGGTGCTGGAAAAAAGAAACGGCATGCATTTACAGCACCACGATGCGTATATTAATGTGGCAGGCGGCATTAAAATTGACGAACCGGCCGCGGATTTGGCGGTTGCTGTAAGTTTGGCATCCAGCCTCAGAGACCGGCCTACCAAACCATTTGATGTCGTATTTGGTGAGATCGGACTAACGGGTGAAGTACGGGCTGTTTCACGTGTGGAGCAGCGGGTAAATGAAGCCATGAAGCTTGGTTTTAAACGCGTGATATTACCGGAAAACAGCCTGAAGGGCTGGACACCTCCGGTCGGAATCGAGATTATAGGTGTTCAGACTGTCTCCGACGCGCTGCAGACAGCATTTGATTAGCTCGAAGAACATGGAAGAAAGATGGGGGTGGCGAATAGATGAAAGAAGATACAACACAGGATGTTATGAGCAAGCTGCTGCAGCTCGTTGCGCCAGGTACAGCTTTTCGGGATGGACTTGAGAATGTTCTTCGTGCCAAGACAGGAGCCCTGCTGGTCGTCGGATACAGTCCGGAAGTCATGGAAATTGTGGATGGAGGGTTCTCCATCAATTGTGATTTCTCCCCCAACTACTTGTATGAACTGGCCAAGATGGATGGAGCCATTATCCTGAGTGAAGATTTGAAACGGATCTTGTATGCCAATACACAGCTCATACCGGATTCGTCCATTCCATCGACCGAGACCGGCATCCGTCATCGAACGGCGGAGCGGGTAGCCAAACAGACCGGCAAACTTGTCGTATCGATCTCCCAGCGACGCAATGTCATTACGCTCTACCAGGGCAGCTTGCGTTATTCGCTAAAGGATATCGGGGTTATCCTCACCAAAGCCAATCAGGCCATTCAGACACTGGAGAAATATAAGGTGGTATTGGATCAGGCCTTTACCAATCTGGGTGCGACAGAGTTTGAGGAGCTTGTAACCTTGCACGAAGTTTTGAATGTCATTCAGCGTGTGGAAATGGTGCTTCGCATTAAGTCGGAAATTAAAAACTACATTAATGAGCTTGGAACAGAAGGTCGCTTGATTAGTATGCAGATGGAAGAGCTGACCGCACGGATTGACGCAGAAGGCCACTACCTGATGAAAGACTATGCCAAGGATACCGACGATACTAAAATCGCCGAATTGCGTAACCAGCTCAAGCGATTGAGCAATGATGAATTGCTGGACCCTCATCATGTTGTGCGCATTCTGGGCTATCCGAACACGAATACAGCGATGGAAGAGTCCATTTCACCAAGGGGTTATCGCATGCTTCATAAAATACCGCGACTGCCCTCTATCATTATTAACAACCTGGTTGAGCGGTTTGAATACTTGCCGCACGTCATGATGGCGACGATTGAGGAACTGGACGAGGTAGACGGCATTGGAGAAGTCAGAGCGAGAGCAATCAAGGAAGGTTTGAAACGGATTCAGGAGCAAGTCTTCATTGACAGACATATCTAAATTGCATACAATCAAACAATGAACTACATCCGATATTACACCATAATTGGAAGTGGATACCATGCTGGTAAATCGGGTACAGTAGTCTAGAGGTGGACAATCATGTTTACAAAATCGTTACCGAGTCTATTTACCATCACCAACTTATTTCTCGGCATTTTGGCCATTATATTTGTATTTAACGAAAAACCGGAACTCGCGGCAATCATGGTCATTGTAGCGATGCTGACCGATGGACTGGATGGCAGTGTAGCCCGGGCATTAAATGTTCAGAGTGAATTTGGCAAGGAACTGGATTCATTGTCGGACGTGATATCATTTGGCGTGGCCCCGGCATTCATTATGTATGTCGTCGCTTTTCAAGGCATCAATGAACCGCTCGCCTGGACCGTAACCGCTCTCTTTCCGATTTGCGGTGCTTTGCGACTGGCTCGATTCAATGTGAACGCCGGAACCCCGGGATACTTCATCGGGCTTCCCATCCCGGCAGCTGGTGGCGTCCTCAGTACGCTGGCCCTGTTCCATGACGAGCTGTCGTCACTGATATTGCTGTCGAGTACGGTGCTGTTATCCGTACTGATGATCAGCAACGTCAAGTACCCCAACTTCAAAAAAGTAGGCATTCCGAAAGCGGCCATCTGGGTGACACCCATCATCGTCGCAGTGGCGGTAGGGCTGGCCGTACTGTTTCCGGGACAGATCTCCAAAATCATCATGGTTCCCTTAGTGATATATGCGTTGTATGGCTTAAAAAAAAACGTTAGAATCATCCGTTTTATCGTTCGTCGACGCAAGAAAAAGCCTCTGCCGGAAGAGCAAGTACAAGAAAGCAGATGAAAAAATGGATCGTGACGAACGTTTCTCCCATCATGAACATCACATAAGGAAAAATAAAAAGCATTTATTTTCCAGACAGAATCCGGGAAATAAATGCTTTTTTATGTCTACATACCTTCGCTAACGCTTTGCGGGCTCGTAACCTAAGACAGGTTGAACAACCCCAGCGTCGAGCAGCGTTTGGCTTCTTCTTCCACGATGTGCTCCAGCTTCAAATCAAGCAGGTTGCACAGGGCAGACACATAGAACATGTTTCGACCTAGCTGGCCGCTTACGGCTTCCAGGCAGCTTTCGCACAGATTGCCTTTCACGTGGGATTTGATCGCTTCTTGTGCTTCCTCCATGCTCATTTCAGATGTAATCTCCTGCTTGTGAGCATGGATTTCAATACATCCGCATTCCGTAACGGCTTTCACGACAGAACGATGAACCGAAGCATTGGATTGATCGAATTTGGACAGAACATCCAGCAGACTTCGGTGACGGAGCAATAAATTGGATACGAGATCTTGGAATTCATTTAATTGGTTAGCGCTCAATCAAATCACCTCTTTCAGATTTTATACTTCTCCATCTTGATCAAGATGGCCTTGGCGTGACCATAAATGGTACATATTGACTCCAGAGACAATTATTCTCCTTCTGTCGTTTCAAGCAAAGCCGTAGATGAAACAGTGTGGCTATCTTGCACCTTTCATCGGTAAAAGCTTTGTTCTTATTATAGAGCAAAAAGGGAGGGGAGTTCAAAGAAAAATTACACAAAAACAGGAAGGGGGAAGATTATTCACGCGCAGTTTGGTTCATACTGTTAAAGAAATCATTACACAAATGTTGGAGGTGATCACGGATGTGGTTGAGAGCAAGACTACAGATATTGTCGTTGCTGGCAGGTGCTTTTCTCGGAAATTACTACTATTCTCATCCGGTAGGTTGGTTGGAAGATACACATCGATTCGTGATGATGCTGGGCGGAGCGATCGGGGTATGGATTTGTGTGCTTGGACTGCATAAATGTGTGCGAGTCTTGTTGACATGGAGCGAGACGAAATTGTCAGAGATGTCCACCCATGAATTTGCGTCCGGCTTGGTCGGACTTGTGATGGGGTTAATCATTGCGGCTCTTATTTATCCGGCTCTTGCAAAATTACAAGGGGCGGCTGCCTGGATTCCGGCGGGTGTAACCCTGCTGCTCGGGTTGCTTGGCTATCGGATGGGCACGCTCAAGCAGCAGGAGCTGCAGGAGTTTTTTCAAGTGATGTCATACAAAAATCATCGACCCTCCGATCAGGGGGACGAGATTCCGAGACATGAACATAAAATTCTGGATACGTCCGTTATTATTGATGGACGGATCGCAGATATTTGTAAAACGGGGTTTGTAGAAGGCACGCTGGTTATACCGGAGTTTGTATTGGAGGAATTGCAGCATATTGCTGATTCTTCTGATTTGCTTAAACGTAACCGGGGTCGAAGAGGGCTGGACATTCTCAACAAGATTCAGAAGGAGCTTGATGTCAAAGTATTGATCTATGAAGGGGATTTCGAGGAAATTTCCGAGGTAGACAGCAAGCTGGTCAAACTCGCCAAGGTATTGGAAGGCAAAGTGGTGACCAATGATTACAATCTGAATAAAGTCTGTGAATTGCAGGGTGTACCGGTATTGAATATTAATGATTTGGCGAATGGCGTGAAGCCGGTTGTGCTTCCCGGTGAAGAAATCCTGGTACAGGTAATCAAGGACGGCAAGGAACATGGACAAGGTGTGGCCTATCTCGATGACGGGACGATGATTGTTGTAGAAGGCGGGCGCGAATATATCGGTTCGATGATCGAGGTACTAGTCACCAGTGTGTTGCAAACGTCTGCAGGAAGAATGATCTTTGCCAAGCCGAAATTATTGGAAAAAGCGTTGTAAAACCAGTATACTTTCTATGAGGTAATAGATCGTATAATGGAGTCGATAGGCATGAGTCGAGTAGGGGTTGTCATTGTAGCTGCAGGCAAAGGCTCTCGTATGAAGTCAGCAGAGCACAAGCAATATTTGAATATAAAGGACAAGCCGATCCTTCTTCACACATTGGAGGCCTTCCAACGTTCCCGCTATATCGATCATATGACGGTCGTGGTGGGCGCTTCAGATGTGGAGCGGGTGAAGGGCTGGGTTCACACCGGACAACTGCACAAGGTGGAGCAAGTTCTAGCCGGAGGTCGCGAGCGTCAGGAGTCCGTCTATCTGGGACTCACCCAGCTGCCGGCGGACATCGAGTGGGTGCTGGTTCATGACGGAGTGCGCCCGTTCATCACCTCTTCCGGTATAAACGATTGTCTGGAAGCTGCCAGACAGTATGGTGCAGCGGTTCCGGCAGTACCGGTCAAGGATACGATTAAAAAGGTCGGGGCGGATCAGGTCATTGTGGAAACCCCGGAACGGCAAAGCTTGTGGGCGGTGCAAACGCCACAGGCTTTTCGTGCTTCTCATTTGCTCGCCGCCCATGAAGCGGCTAGAAAAGACGGATTTACAGGAACAGATGATGCTTCGCTCCTGGAGCGAATGGATGAACCGGTCAAAGTGGTCATGGGGGATTATCGGAATATCAAGATCACCACGCCGGAGGATCTGTCCGTAGCTACACAGATTTGCGACGAATTGGCAGCAGAACGAGCGACAGAACAGGCAGAACGAGATGATATCAAATAGGCGAAAAGCCAATTTGAAGCGAACAAGGGGAGAAAATGAATGATACGAGTGGGACAAGGATTTGATGTGCATCAGCTGGTCGAGGGTAGGCCCTGCATCATTGGTGGCGTGCAGATTCCATATGAGAAAGGATTGCTCGGCCATTCCGATGCAGACGTACTGCTGCATGCGATCACAGATGCCATCCTCGGTGCATTGGGAAGAGGGGATATTGGCACGCATTTTCCAGATACTGACCCCGCTTTCAAGGATGCTGACAGTGTAAAGCTGCTGGAGGAAGTATGGAGGTTTGCGGGGGAGGCGGGTTATCGTCTGGGGAATATCGATGCCACCATCATTGCTCAAAAGCCGAAGATGGCTGCCTATATCCCGGAGATGGTGAAGGTGATTGCCCATACACTGGATGCCAGTCCTGATCAAATTAATGTGAAAGCCACCACAACCGAGCAGCTTGGCTTTACGGGCAGGGGAGAAGGCATTGCAGCCCAATCCGTAGTCTGTCTGATGAAGGATGCCAGATAAATTCAACTAATTCTAATGGATATGAGAGAGGAGTTCACAAGCATGATCCAAGAAGTACGCGTTCGTTACGCACCAAGTCCTACCGGACATTTGCATATTGGTAACGCCAGAACCGCTCTGTTTAACTATTTATTTGCCAAGAGCCAGGGCGGCAAGTTTATCGTTCGGATTGAGGATACCGACCTGAAGCGGAATGTAGAAGGCGGTGTCGAAAATCAGCTTACGTATATGAAGTGGCTGGGCATTGAATGGGATGAGTCGGTAGATGTGGGAGGCGAATATGGTCCCTATCGTCAAACCGAGCGCCTGGATATTTACCAGACCTATGTAGAGAAACTGATGGAAAAGGGCTTGGCGTACAAGTGCTATTGTACAGAAGAAGAACTGGAAGCGGAGCGAGAAGAACAGATTGCACGCGGAGACAATCCGAAGTATTCCGGCAAGCATCGCCATCTTTCCGCTGAAGAGCAACAGCAGTTCGAGTCTGAAGGACGTGTGCCGAGCATTCGCTTTCGCGTGCCGGACAACCAGACGTATACATTTCAGGATATCGTCAAGGGAGAGGTCAGCTTCAGCAGTGAAGACTTCGGTGATTTTGTCATCATTAAAAAAGATGGCATTCCGACCTACAACTTTGCCGTGGTGATTGATGATTATACCATGAAAATCTCACACGTCTTGCGCGGGGATGACCACATTACCAATACCCCGAGACAGCTGATGATTTATGAAGCACTGGATTGGCAAGCACCGCAGTTCGGGCATATGACCCTGATCGTTAACGAAAACAAAAAGAAACTCAGCAAGCGGGACGAATCGATCATTCAGTTCATTGAACAGTATGCCGATCTTGGCTATCTGCCTGAAACCTTGTTTAATTTCATTGTGTTGCTCGGATGGTCTCCGGAAGGGGAGGAAGAACTCTTCACGAAAGAGCAACTGATTGAGATTTTCGATGCGAGTCGATTATCCAAGAGTCCGGCCGTCTTTGACCGGGACAAGCTGGGCTGGATGAGCAACACGTATATCAAGCAGGCCGATCTAGCACGGTTGACTGAATTATGCATTCCGCACATGCAGCAGGCGGGCTATTTGTTTGATCAGATCGATGACGCGACGTATCAATGGACCGAGCAACTGGTAGCGTTATATCAGGAACAGATGACCTGTGCAGCAGATATTGTGGAATTGGCTCGACTGTTTTTTATGGATCAGCTTCAGATGGAAACAGAAGCCCAGGAAATGCTGGAGCAGGAACATGCGCCTGTCGTGCTGAATAGTTTCTTGAAACAAATCGAGGAAGCGGAAGCCTTCAGTGCAGAAGATATCAAAGCGATGTGCAAGGCGGTTCAAAAGGAAACGGGGTATAAAGGCAAGCCGTTATTCATGACCATCCGTGCAGCTGCAACGGGACAGACACACGGAAGAGACCTGAACCAGACCTTGTCTCTGCTCGGGCAGAAGACCGTGATCAAGCGCATCTCCGCTCAGTTGTCAAACGATCCAACATTATGATAAGATCAAACATAATCAAACTACTTCTGTGAACGACTTCAATCAAAAATCGACATCCATAAAAGCTGGGAACAGGAAAGTATGTTTAAGTTTCGAATTTCAGAGAAGATAATGTCAGCTCGATCGAAGGAACCCACTGAGGTTCATAGCGAGAGCTGAAGCTGAGAGTTATCTATTCGACTTAAGCGGAAGTGCGCCTGGGAGCTGTAGAAGGGTACTGACACCGGGATTGGGATGCGGGCTTGTCAGGAGATTCTATCGAGGATTCCGCGTTAAGGAACGAAAGAGGATAACGGAGGATCTGTCGGAACTTTCGGTATCAAGCAGGGTGGAACCGCGTTTAGAACGTCTCTGCAGCTTCGGCTGCGGAGGCGTTTTTTGATTTAGACACCAATGAGGAATGTGCATCCATAGGCGGTCACCATGCCTGCAACCATTTAAGAGGGAAGGGGGAAAATCATGTTTAGCACATTGCGCTCGGACGTGCGAACAATTTTTGAAAATGATCCCGCTGCGAGAAATACCTTCGAAGTCATTTTCACGTATTCAGGATTGCACGCGCTATGGGCTCACCGTTTTGCTCACTGGTTTTACAAGAAAAGGTTGCCGATGGTCGCCCGATTCATTTCGCAGGTGAGTCGTTTCTTCACGGGGATCGAAATCCATCCTGGGGCACAAATCGGCCAGCGCTTCTTTATCGATCACGGAATGGGAGTTGTGATCGGAGAAACGTGTGAGATTGGCGATGACGTGGTGATCTATCAGGGGGTCACCCTGGGTGGAACCGGGAAGGAAAAGGGGAAGCGTCACCCAACGATCGGCAACAATGTCGTCATTAGCTCAGGTGCCAAGGTGCTCGGCTCCTTCACCGTAGGAGACTATTCACGCATCGGCGCCAACTCGGTAGTCCTGCAAGAAGTTCCGCCTAACTGTACGGTCGTGGGCATTCCAGGCAGGGTCGTGAAGCGGGACGGGGTTCGCATCGGCAAGCTGGATCATGGCAATGTGCCGGACCCGGTCATTGAACTGTGCAGTCATTTGCAGAGTGAAATTGATCGTCTGAAGGAAGAAATATCACGCAACAAACAATTGGAGGCAAGAAAATAGTATGACTCTATCCATTTACAATACGATGTCTCGACAAAAAGAGGTCTTTATCCCGCTGGAAGAGGGAAAGGTAAAGATGTATGTCTGTGGCCCTACCGTCTATGACCATATTCATATTGGCAATGCCAGACCGGTCATCTTTTTTGATGTCGTGAGAAAATATCTGGAGCGCATCGGCTATGAAGTGGCCTATGTTCAAAATGTGACGGACGTGGATGACAAGCTCATTCGCAAAGCCCAGGAACAGCAGTCCAGTGTCAAGGAGCTCTCCCGTACTTACGCGGAAGCGTTCTTTGAGGATTTGGATGCATTGGGAGTCAGAAGAGCGACCGTACATCCGACGGTGACTGATCATATGGAACAGATCATCGCTTTTATCGCGCAGCTCGAGCAAGAAGGCTACGCCTATGAGAACGGGGGCGATGTCTTCTTCCGAACGGAACGCTTCGAGGAATACGGCAAGCTCTCTCATCAAAAAATAGAAGAGCTGCAGCATGGCATCCGAATCGAAGTGGATCAGCGCAAAGAAAATCCCCAGGATTTTGTGCTGTGGAAGCAAGCGAAGGAAAACGAAATTTCCTGGGAGAGTCCGTGGGGAGCCGGTCGTCCCGGATGGCATATTGAATGTTCGGCGATGGCAAAAGCCCACCTAGGAGAAACGATGGACATCCACGGGGGAGGTCAGGACCTGACATTTCCCCACCATGAGTGCGAAATTGCCCAGTCAGAAGCGCTTCATGATCAGCCTTTTGCCCGTTACTGGATGCATAATGGGTACATTCATTTTAATCATGAAAAAATGTCCAAATCACTTGGCAATGGCGTGAATGTGGTAGAACTGCGGCAAAGAGTGAAACCAGCTGCTATCCGCTATTTCATGCTCTCTTCCCATTACAGAAGTCCTCTGAACTACAGTGAAGAGGCCCTGCAGCAGGCGGAGCAGAGCGTCAGTCGCATGGAGAACTGCTGGACCAATCTGCAGTATGCCTGCGATCACTGTGAACAACAGGGTGACGAGGGGCTGGAGCAAGTCAAGCCGGCCATCGAAGCTGCCATGCATCAGTTCGATCTGAAAATGAAAGATGATTTCAATACGCCGGATGCCATCACCGCGATGTTCCAGCTAGTGCAGGAAATCAATCAGGCCTTGCAGCAGCCCGAGCAATTGGGTTTGCAGACGTTGCAGTTCATGCAGCAGGCCTTCCAGGACATGAATGAGGTTTTGGGATTGTTGCCGATGGAAGAAGAAGCTCTTCTGGATGAGCAGATTGAACAGCTGCTGACTGAACGAATTGAGGCCAGAAAGGCCAAAAATTATGCACGCTCAGATGAAATTCGCGATCTGTTGCAGGAGCAGGGCATCCTGCTCGAAGATACACCGCAAGGGACACGCTGGCGGAGGAAGTGAATAGAGATGAAGGAAATATTGAAAGCTTCCCGGTCCACTTTTGAAATGAATCGCAAAGTGGAGCTGATTCCGCCACTGGCACTGGCATATATCGGGGATAGCGTATATGAACTGTTTATCCGGCATTGCCTGCTTACCCGTCCGAATCTGAAGCCGCATCATTTGCAGAAACAGGCGGTATCCTATGTATCCGCTACAGCTCAGGCCGCAGCCTTGACGCGTCTGATGCCCCATTTGACAGAGACAGAGCAGGATGTCGTTCGAAGAGGCAGGAATGCCAAGAGCGGCACGATTCCGAAAAGCGCCACGGTTTCGGATTACCGGCACAGCACCGCATTGGAAGCGTTGATCGGGCACTTGTATTTAAGCGACGAACATGATCGACTCGTAGAGATCATGCGCTACATCATTGAAGAGGATGAGGAATGACATGTCTGAATATTTAGGTGGAAAACATGCCGTCATGGAAGCGCTGAAGGCAGGCAGAGAAATTCATAAAATCTGGATGGCAAGTCATCTCCAGCCGCATCAGGCCCAGCCGATTCTGCAGGCAGCCAAAGAAGCGGGAATCATTGTCAGCAAAGTCGATCGAAAAAAACTCGATCAACTGGCAGAAGGTGTTCAGCATCAGGGTGTAATTGCCCAGGTGGCTGCTGCGTCCTATGTGGAAGTAGAGGATATTCTGGAACGCGCTGCACAGAGCGGGCGACCTCCGTTCATCTTGCTGCTGAATGAGTTGGAGGACCCTCATAATCTCGGATCGATTCTCCGTTCTGCTGAATGTGCAGGGGTGCATGGCATCATCATTCCCAAACGAAGATCGGTCGGGTTGACGGCCACGGTTGCCAAGACCTCTGTCGGAGCGGTCGAATATGTGCCGGTGGCCAGAGTCTCCAATCTGGCCCAGACTATGGAGCAGCTGAAGGAAGCGGGAATCTGGATCGTCGGAGCCGATGGCACAGCTGAGCAAGAGCTGTATGAGGTTGATATGAAGATGCCGCTGGCCATTGTTATTGGCAATGAGCACAAGGGTATGAACCGGCTGATCCGCGAAAAATGCGATTTTCTGGCCAAGCTGCCGATGTTCGGTCAGATTAACTCCTTGAATGCTTCGGTGGCTGCCGGATTATTTATGTATGAGGTGGTCAGACAAAGAACAGGTAGAGGCTAGTGGGCATGGTTCAGGATATCCTAATCGTAGATGGCTACAACATGATCGGGGCCTGGCCGAGCCTTGCAAAGCTCGCAGAGAATCATCTCGAGGATGCAAGGGATGAACTGATCTCTCAGCTCGCCAACTATCAGGGATATAGCGGGATGAAGGTCATCCTCGTTTTCGACGCTCATCAGGTGCCCGGTCTTGGAAAGCGTTACAATCAGCTGCGGGTAGATGTGCGATACACAAAGGAAAAAGAGACGGCAGATGAATGTATCGAGAAGCTGGTCTATGAATGGATGAGCAGAAGAACTCGCATTTATGTAGCCACATCCGATTTTGTGGAACAGCACGTCATATTCGGTAAAGGGGCGCTGCGCATTTCCGCCCGCGAGCTGCATGTCGAGGTCATGGAAAGCCAGAAGCAACTGCGCAACCAGCTGCAAGCATCCAACAAACAGAGATGGAATTCATTTGAAAACAAGATCAACCTGGATGTCAAGATGATGCTCGAAAAGTGGCGACGAGGAAAGTAGAAGCAAGAATCAGAATGGATTTCCAATCTTTTGAAAACATTCAAACATTGGTTGACGGTTTGTGGCGAATTCGGGTATACTTATCCTATCTTTTGTAGGAAAGACAAGGGTTATCAGCCTTGTAGGCCGGAGGGATATCCGTGAGTGTTGACCTCAACGAACTCATAATGCACGAGTATGACCTCAAAACAGATGAACAAATCGTCGATGCGGTCCGAGAAGGCGATAGTAATGCGTTGGAATACTTGATTCACAAGTATAGAAACTTTGTTCGAGCGAAGGCGCGTTCCTACTTTCTGATTGGTGCAGATCGAGAAGATATTGTTCAGGAAGGCATGATTGGCTTATACAAGTCCATTCGTGATTTTCGAGGGGACAAGCTCGCTTCTTTCAAAGCATTTGCAGAGCTTTGCATCACCAGGCAGATCATTACTGCGATCAAAACCGCAACCAGACAAAAGCATATTCCGCTCAACTCCTATGTTTCACTGGACAAGCCGATTTACGATGAGGATTCCGATCGCACCTTGCTAGACGTGATCTGTGGATCGAAGGTGTCAGATCCTGAAGAACTGATGATCAACAAGGAAGAATTCAGCGGTCTGGAAGACAAAATGGGCGAGCTGCTGAGTGATCTGGAACGACAGGTGCTTATGCTCTATCTGGACGGCAGGTCTTATCAGGAAATTGCAGTGGATCTGGATCGACATGTCAAATCGATTGACAATGCGTTGCAGAGGGTCAAGCGAAAGCTGGAACGGTATTTGGAACTGAGAGATACGAGCCATTGACGGCGCGGCATCCTTGTTACACGGGGTGTCTTTTTTTATGTTCTCTATCATTCTGCCAGTTATTGTCCTTATGCATGCCGTGCGTACACCTGTTCTCTTCCTAAGCGTCCGAAGCCATTATGAAGAGTTGTAAAAACAGACAGGTTTACATGGCATGAAAGTGGTCGATAATAGAGTGGAAGAGCTTGGAGAAGCTCTTGTTTCCCTTGTCAAGCTTTTTCTTGACACGCCATACGCCATGTGATAAAGTTTTTTAGGTAGCCCTAAATATGCGCAATATTAGGAACTGTTGTTGTAAATAAAGAAGCTTCTTTATCTTTAGGTCGTTGCAGGAGGTGGATGCACATGCGGGTGACGGTAACATTGGCTTGTACAGAATGCAAGCAAAGAAATTACACGTCCAACAAAAACAAAAAGACGCACCCAGACCGTATGGAATTAAAGAAACATTGCAAGTTTTGTAATGCACATACCACTCATCGTGAGACCAGGTAATCACTGGGAGGTGTAGTCATGGCGTTCTTATCCAGATTAAAACAAGGATTTGGATCGACGTTTTCTTTCTTTTCAGATAGTTGGTCTGAACTAAAAAAGGTGCGTTGGCCCAAACGCAAAGAACTGGTTTCCTATACGATTGTGGTACTGGTAACCGTGATCTTTGTCGGGGTTTATTTTGCAGTGCTTGACCTAGGTTTATCTGAACTGATTCGCTTGGTGTTTGACTAAGTGGTTTTCAAAGGTGGCTTTTTGTATGGAAAAAAGATGGTATGTGGTTCATACTTACTCTGGGTATGAAAATAAGGTGAAGGCGAATCTGGAGAAACGTTTGGATTCTATGGGGATGCAAGACAAGATTTTTCGCGTGCTCGTACCGATGGAAGAGGAAATCGTCAATCGGGATGGCAAGAAAAAGACCGTCATGCGCAAGGTCTATCCTGGCTATGTGCTCGTAGAGATGGTTCAGACGGACGATTCCTGGTATGTGGTTCGCAATACACCGGGTGTAACGGGGTTCGTAGGATCTACAGGATCCGGATCGAAACCTACACCACTTCTGCCTGAGGAAGTGGAGTCGATTCTCAAGCATATGGGAATTGAGCAGCCAAAACCGAAGATTGACTTTGAACTCAAAGAGACAGTGAAGGTAAAAGTAGGTCCTTTCGCAAATTTTGTTGGTACCGTAGAAGAAATTATTGCCGACAAAAGCAAAGTCAAGGTGCATGTTAACATGTTTGGTAGAGAAACACCTCTTGAACTGGACTACAATCAAGTAGAGAAAGTGTAAAGAGATCGCAGTGATTTCTCTATGGCAATCTTTTTCAGTGGATTTTGAAGTGATCCTGGGGTACGATTGCTCAGGTAACAACATGCCTGGAAGGGTTGCTTTGAAGTGGGAGGGCAAGTCCCGACAATACCACACTATGGCAAGGAGGTGTGTCGCATGGCTAAAAAGGTAATCAAAATGGTGAAACTGCAAATTCCTGCAGGGAAAGCGAATCCAGCTCCTCCAGTAGGTCCGGCTCTAGGTCAAGCGGGTGTGAACATTATGGCATTCTGTAAAGAGTTCAACGCACGTACGCAAGAGCAAGCTGGCTTGATTATTCCAGTAGAGATCTCCGTATTCGAAGATCGCTCATTCACCTTTATCACCAAAACTCCTCCAGCTGCAGTCTTGTTGTTGAAGGCAGCGGGGATCGAAAAAGGTTCTGGTGTACCGAACAAAACAAAAGTGGCTAAAGTGAAGCGTGACAAGGTTAAAGAGATCGCTGAAACGAAAATGCCTGACCTGAACGCAGCATCCGTTGAAGCTGCAATGCGTATGGTTGAAGGTACAGCTCGCAGCATGGGAATCGTCATCGAAGACTAATTTCCGGCGCGTATATGTGGGAGGTTCAACCGTTAATACCACGAAGGAGGAAGAAAAATGGCTAAGCTAGGCAAGAAATATCAAGAAGCGCTCAAGCTGATTGATCAAGAAGCTTCTTACAGTGCGCAAGAAGCAATGGAACTTGTCAAAAAAGCAGCGACTGCCAAGTTTGACGAAACCGTCGAAGCTGCAGTTCGTCTGGGCGTAGATCCGAAGAAACAGGATCAGGCTGTTCGCGGTGTGGTTGTATTGCCGCACGGAACAGGTAAAACCAAAAAAGTGCTAGTCTTCGCAAAAGGAGACAAAGCAAAAGAAGCAGAAGCCGCTGGTGCTGATTATGTAGGCGATCAGGATATGATCAACAAAATTCAGCAAGGCTGGTTCGAATTTGATGTCTGTGTAGCAACACCTGACATGATGAGTGAAGTTGGTAAATTGGGACGTTTGCTTGGTGGTAAAGGTCTCATGCCAAATCCGAAAGCAGGTACCGTAACGTTTGACGTTACAAAAGCTGTACAGGAAATCAAAGCAGGTAAAATTGAGTTCCGTTTGGATAAAGCAGGACAAATTCACGCTCCAGTTGGAAAAGTGTCTTTCTCTGCAGAACAACTCTCTGAAAACCTGTCTGCTTTAGTAGATGCGCTCAACAGAGCGAAACCGGCAGCTGCAAAAGGAACATACATGAAAAATGTAGCCGTTTCTTCTACAATGGGTCCGAGCGTTCGCGTTGACGTATAATAAAGCTTCAGTCGCAAATAGTTGACATATCTAACTGGATGTGATAATCTATGTTGTGGCTTTGGGAAGTTATCTTGGAATTGAATATGCTTGCCGTAGACAGTAGGTGCCAATTGGCTTAATTTCCTACCGAGGTGTTGCGATAGATGAAGATTGAACATGAACATTCATGCATCTTTATGACATCCTGCCTCCGTTATGTCTGCGGAGGCTTTTATATTATCCAAATATCCCACACTTAACTTTCAGGAGGTGTGATTGGTGCCAAACGCAAAAGTTCTTGAACAAAAACAGCAAATGGTTGCTGAAGTGACAGATAAATTTCGTGACAGTGCATGTACCGTCATTGCGGATTACCGCGGCTTGAATGTTGCGCAAGTAACAGAGCTTCGTAAGAATCTGCGTGAAGCAGGTGTAGAGTTTTCCGTTATTAAAAACACATTGCTTAGACGTGCAACTGCAAGTGCGGAACTGACTGAACTGGATGAGCATTTGACGGGCCCGACTGCGATTGCTTTCAGCAATGATGATGCAGTTGCTCCGGCGAAGATTTTGAACCAGTTTGCTAAGAAAAACGAGCATTTGAAGATTAAAGCAGGTGTCGTAGAAGGTAAGGTTGTTTCCATGGATGAAATTAAAGCTCTTGCTGAACTTCCATCCAGAGAAGGACTTCTCTCTATGTTGCTTAGCGTGCTTCAAGCTCCTGTACGCAACTTCGCATTGGCTGTTAAAGCTGTGTCTGAAAAAGACGGCGAAGCACAAGAAGCTTAAGTTTAGGTTTGAACTAAGTATTCGATCGTATGACAAAAATAAAAAATTAAGATTATATGGAGGTTTACCATGAGCAAAGAACAAATCATTGAAGCGATTAAAGGAATGACCGTTCTTGATCTGAACGACTTGGTAAAAGCAATTGAAGAAGAATTCGGCGTAACGGCTGCTGCTCCAGTAGCAGTTATGGGTGGCGCTGCTGGTGGTGCTGAGGCAGCTGAAGAACAAACTGAGTTCGACGTTGTATTGGCAAACGCTGGTGGATCCAAAATCAACGTAATCAAAGTTGTTCGTGAAATCACAGGTCTTGGCCTGAAAGAAGCGAAAGCTTTGGTTGACGAAGCTCCGAAGCCAATCAAAGAAAAAGTATCCAAAGAAGATGCAGAAGCTGCGAAAGCGAAGCTTGAAGAAGCTGGCGCAACTGTAGAATTGAAATAGGAATGCTTGAACAATCCCCTTGAAACCCCTTCAAGGGGATTGTCTTCATACATGAATCCATGGAGTGTATGAGGAATACGGGTATCGGCAGGAAAAGATATGTCGAATGAGGATGAATCAAAGGGTCATGAACAGGGAATGAGAATGCCGTATGGTGTCGATCCTTGAGTCCGCAATCAAACAGGAGGAGTCTATGTCGGAGCATTATTATACAGCCAAGCCAAGTACGGAACATCAAACGCGCTGGATCGAAGAGGAAATTCGAGGGGTACGGATGTCTTTCATGACCGATCGGGGCGTTTTTTCGAAAGGCGGGATTGATTTCGGGAGCAGGCTTTTAATTGAAACGATGCAGATTCCAGATCAGTCCAGATTGCTTGATGTAGGCTGCGGATATGGCCCGATTGGTTTGTTTGCACAGAAACTAAATGCCACATGTCAGGTGACGATGATTGATATTAATGAGAGAGCCCTGCAGTTGGCTGCCACAAATGCAGCGCGAAATGGACTGGATCAGGTGCGTATTCACCAGAGTGACCAGTTGTCAGCTGTTCAGGATCAGAAATTTGACATGATCGTGACCAATCCGCCCATACGGGCAGGCAAACAAGTGGTCCATGGCATTTTCGAATCGGCACATGCCTGTCTGAACAAGGGTGGCACACTGTGGATCGTCATTCAAAAAAAACAGGGAGCTCCCTCCGCCCAGGCCAAACTCCAGGATTTATTCGATGAGGTTGAAGAGCTGACGAAAGACAAGGGGTATCGGATCTACAGAGCCGTGAAGTAAAGCAGAAATATAGAAAGAAAGCGAATTATTTTTCATGCAAATCTGAAAGTTTTTGATTGACTCTCGTTTTTTGTTGTGTTAAAATTATAAAATGTCAGTATTGGGATGCTCTATATGTCTTTAGTACAGTGAAATGTCAAGGATAAATTTCATTGCAACTTGAGAGGAATAATATTTTGGCATTTTACGAATAATAAGATGATTTTGGGCAAATCTACATGATAAGGGAAAAGTGTGAACAAGAACAAGGATCAGGAGTGGCACCCGTTGCGAGTCAATGTAGCGCACAAGCTGGTGAATCCCTCCGAATAGCTGCCTACTTGACTTCATGAGGTCATTGACCGGGTTTTCGGGCAAGGATGGAAGTAGGGGGCTTTGTTTTGTTTTCACTTTTTTCTGTGCAATTTGCGTCAATAGACATAAGGGGTGAAGGGAAGTTGGCAGGTAAACTTGTTCAATACGGTCGCCGCACACGAAGAAGCTATGCCCGTATCAATGAAGTTCTGGAGGTGCCGAACCTCATTGAAATCCAACAAAAATCCTATCAATGGTTTTTGGATGAAGGATTGAGAGAAATGTTCCAGGACATTTCGCCAATTCAGGATTTCACAGGCAATCTGGTCCTCGAATTCATTGACTACAGTCTTGGTGAACCCAAATATTCCGTAGATGAATGCAAAGAGCGCGATGTTACATACGCGGCTCCGCTCAGGGTAAAAGTGCGTCTTCTGAATAAGGAAACAGGGGAAGTCAAAGAGCAGGAAGTGTTTATGGGTGACTTCCCGCTGATGACAGAGACAGGGACATTTATTATCAATGGTGCTGAACGGGTTATCGTCAGCCAGCTTGTTCGCTCTCCTAGCGTCTATTTCAGCACCAAGGTAGATAAGAACGGAAAAAATGCGTATACAGCTACTGTGATTCCAAATCGCGGAGCATGGCTGGAACTGGAAACCGACGCCAAGGATATCGTATATGTACGGATTGATCGTACGCGTAAAATCCCGGTAACGGTTCTTCTTAGAGCGCTCGGTTTTGGTACGGATCAGGAAATCATTGACTTGCTTGGGGAAGACGAATTTATTCGGAATACGCTCGACAAGGACAATACAGATTCCACGGACAAAGCACTGATCGAAATATACGAAAGGTTGCGTCCGGGCGAACCGCCAACACTGGATAATGCAAAAAGCTTACTGGTAGCCAGATTCTTTGATCCAAAGCGTTATGACCTGGCAAACGTGGGTCGCTACAAGATCAATAAGAAACTGCACATTAAAAATAGATTGTTTAATCAGCGTCTGGCTGAATCCCTGATTGATCCTGAGACAGGTGAGATTATTGCGGAAGCTGGACAGGTCGTAGATCGTCGATTGCTTGATGAGATTCTGCCGAGTCTTGAAAATGGTGTAAATCTGAGAGATTACAGCGTGCAAAACGGTGTGCTGGATGCAGTTGACATTCCGATGCAAATGATTGATGTGTTCTCGCCTTCGGAAGACGGGAAGGTCATTAAAGTCATCTCGAACGGCTATATTGAGAAAAGCGTCAAAAACATTACACCGGCTGATATTGTCTCTTCTATTAACTACTTCCTGAATTTGTTGCACGGCGTAGGTGATACCGATGACATCGATCATCTGGGGAACCGTCGTCTTCGCTCTGTCGGGGAATTGCTGCAAAACCAGTTCCGGATCGGATTGTCACGGATGGAGCGTGTGGTACGTGAGCGGATGTCCATTCAGGATGCCAACACCATAACCCCGCAGCAGCTCATTAATATTCGACCGGTTATCGCTGCGATTAAAGAGTTCTTCGGAAGCTCCCAGTTGTCACAGTTTATGGATCAGACGAATCCACTGGCTGAATTGACACATAAGAGACGTTTGTCTGCTTTGGGACCGGGTGGTCTGACTCGTGAGCGTGCAGGGTTTGAAGTTCGTGACGTTCATAACTCTCACTACGGACGTATGTGTCCAATTGAGACGCCGGAGGGTCCGAACATCGGATTGATCAACTCCTTGTCTACCTATGCCAGAATCAATGAGTACGGGTTTATCGAAGCGCCATATCGCTGGGTAGATCCGAAAACGCATCAGGTGACAGGTAAGATAGATTACCTCACAGCAGATGAGGAAGATAACTATATTATCGCGCAGGCGAATGCGAAGCTGAATGAAGACGGAACTTTCACGAACGAGTCGATTATCGTTCGTTACAATAAAACGTCTGATAATATCCTGACCCTCCCTCGGGAACGAGTGGATTACATGGATGTATCTCCTAAACAGGTCGTATCCGTTGCAACCGCACTGATTCCGTTCCTCGAGAACGATGACTCGAACCGTGCGCTCATGGGATCGAACATGCAACGTCAGGCAGTTCCGCTTCTCGTACCACGTTCCCCGCTCGTAGGGACCGGGATGGAGCACAAGTCTGCCAAAGACTCCGGTGTATGTATTGTGTCCAAGTACGACGGTGTGATTGAAAAGGTCAGTGCAAAAGAAATTCACCTTCGCCGCCAGGAAATGGTGGATGGAAAACTTGTAAATGGCGATCTCGTCAAATACAAACTGACCAAGTTCATTCGCTCCAACCAGGGAACCTGTATCAACCAGCGTCCGATTACACATAAGGGCGAAGTCGTCAAGGCAGGAGATATCCTGGCTGATGGTCCTTCTACACAACAGGGTGAGCTTGCGCTCGGTCAAAACGTTGTCGTGGCCTTTATGACATGGGAAGGCTACAACTACGAGGATGCGATCCTGCTCAGTGAGAAGCTGGTGAAGGAAGATGTATACACGTCCATTCATATTGAAGAATATGAATCTGAGGCGAGAGATACGAAGCTGGGACCGGAAGAAATTACGCGTGACATCCCGAACGTAGGGGAAGATGCGCTGAAAAACCTGGATGAGCGAGGAATTATTCGCGTGGGTGCAGAAATATCTGCCGGAGACATCCTGGTAGGGAAAGTAACGCCTAAAGGGGTTACAGAGCTGACGGCTGAGGAACGCTTGCTGCACGCAATCTTTGGTGAGAAGGCGCGTGAAGTTCGTGATACCTCCCTGCGCGTACCGCATGGTACAGACGGGATTGTCGTCGATGTTAAAGTATTCACTCGTGAAAACGGAGATGAGCTGCCTCCGGGTGTCAATCAGCTGGTTCGGGTTTATATTGCCCAGAAACGTAAAATTTCAGAAGGGGATAAAATGGCAGGTCGTCACGGAAACAAAGGGGTTATTGCCCGTATACTTCCGGAAGAAGATATGCCGTTCCTGCCTGATGGCACGCCTGTCCAGGTTGTGCTGAATCCACTGGGCGTTCCGTCCCGTATGAACATCGGACAGGTGCTGGAGCTTCATCTCGGCATGGCGGCCAAGTACCTGGGCATTCATACCGCTACGCCGGTCTTTGACGGAGCTTCAGAACATGATGTATTTGACACAATGGAAGAAGCTGGCATGCAGCGAAACGGGAAAACCCTCTTGTTTGACGGTCGTTCCGGAGAACCGTTTGAGCGTGAAGTGACGGTTGGGGTCATGTACATGATCAAACTGGCGCACATGGTAGATGACAAGATCCATGCGCGTTCTACAGGTCCTTACTCGCTCGTTACACAGCAGCCTCTGGGAGGAAAAGCGCAGTTCGGTGGACAACGCTTCGGAGAGATGGAAGTATGGGCACTTGAAGCTTATGGAGCGGCCTACACCTTGCAGGAGATTCTTACGGTCAAGTCCGATGATGTAGTCGGTCGTGTGAAGACCTATGAATCCATTGTCAAAGGCGAGAATGTTCCTGAGCCTGGCGTACCTGAATCCTTCAAGGTATTGATTAAGGAATTGCAGAGTCTCGGGATGGACGTGAAAATCCTGACGGAGAACGAAGAGGAAATCATTATGAAAGAACTGGATGATGAGGACGATCATTCAGGTGACAAGTTGAGTTTGAATCTTGAAGGCGCAGAAACAGGTAGTGAATAATAGATAGTCAAGTGTAACCACTAGACAAACTGCAGGAGGGTTGCTCCTTGATCGACGTGAATAATTTTGAGTTTATGAAAATCGGGCTGGCCTCGCCAGATAAAATCAGATCCTGGTCAAGAGGAGAAGTAAAAAAGCCTGAAACCATCAACTATCGGACATTAAAGCCCGAGAAGGAAGGGCTTTTCTGTGAGAAAATCTTCGGACCGACCAAAGACTGGGAATGTCATTGCGGAAAATACAAGCGCGTACGTTACAAGGGCGTTGTCTGTGATCGATGCGGCGTTGAAGTAACACGGGCAAAAGTACGACGTGAGCGGATGGGACACATTGAGCTTGCCGCTCCGGTTTCCCATATCTGGTACTTCAAAGGGATTCCAAGCCGTATGGGCCTGGCGTTGGATATGTCTCCGCGTTCCCTGGAAGAAATCATCTATTTTGCGTCCTACGTGGTCACGGACCCGGGGGACACACCACTTGAGAAGAAACAGCTGTTATCCGAGAAGGAATTCCGCAGCTACCGTGAAAAGTACGGATACGCCTTCCAGGCAGGCATGGGTGCAGAAGCAGTCAAGAAACTGCTCGCTGATATCGATGTAGATAAAGATGTCGTGCTGCTGAAGGAAGAGTTGAAAACTGCACAGGGGCAGCGCAGAAATCGTGCGATCAAGCGTCTTGAAGTACTAGAGGCATTCCGCAACTCCGGCAATCATCCCGACTGGATGGTGCTGGACGTACTGCCTGTCATCCCGCCAGAACTGCGCCCGATGGTGCAGCTCGATGGGGGTAGATTCGCGACTTCAGACCTGAACGATCTGTATCGCCGGGTCATTAACCGCAACAACCGTTTGAAGCGCCTGCTTGATCTCGGAGCTCCGGACATCATTGTTCAAAATGAGAAGCGGATGCTGCAAGAAGCAGTCGATGCGCTCATCGACAATGGTCGTCGCGGACGTCCGGTTACGGGTCCAGGAAACCGTCCACTGAAATCCCTCAGCCACATGCTGAAAGGGAAACAGGGTCGTTTCCGTCAGAACCTGCTCGGAAAACGGGTGGACTACTCCGGTCGTTCTGTTATCGTCGTAGGGCCGCAACTGAAAATGTACCAATGTGGATTGCCGAAGGAAATGGCGCTGGAGCTATTCAAGCCGTTCGTCATGAAAGAGCTTGTCAACAAAGGGTTGGCGCACAACATCAAGAGTGCGAAGCGCAAGGTAGAGAAAGTCAGCTTCGAAGTATGGGATGTACTAGAAGAAGTCATCAAGGAGCATCCGGTTCTGCTGAACCGTGCCCCTACGTTGCACAGACTTGGTATTCAGGCATTTGAGCCCACACTGGTAGATGGCAAGGCGATCCGTCTTCATCCACTCGTATGTACGGCTTACAATGCTGACTTTGACGGAGACCAGATGGCGGTACACGTTCCATTATCCGCGGAAGCGCAAGCAGAAGCTCGGATTTTGATGCTGGCATCCGGCAACATTCTCAATCCGAAGGATGGGAAGCCGGTCGTTACACCGTCACAGGATATGGTACTTGGAAGTTATTACCTGACCGTAGAGAACAAAGAGTCCAAAGGCTCTTACTCTATCTTCACCAGCGTCAATGAAGCGGTGCTTGCTTACCAGACAGGTCTTGCCTCCTTGCATGCCCGAATTGCCATTCCGGTTAAAGCGCTCAATCGTGAGAGCTTTACAGAAGAACAGCAACAAGGCATGCTGATTACGACCGTTGGTAAATTGATCTTCAACGAAATTTATCCGACTTCGTTCCCGTATATCAATGAACCAACAAAGGAAAACCTGACGGCGATCCATGAACGTTTCATTGTGTCGGAAAAAGGGAAAGACCTTGTGGAGCTCATGAAGGAACTGCCGGAAACAAAAGCGATCGGCAAAGACTACCTGGGTACCATTATCGGTGAATGTTTCCGTCGTTATCATACGACTGAAACGTCCATCATTCTTGATAATATCAAGCAGAATGGTTTCACGTATTCCACGAAGGCGGGGATCTCGATCGCGGTTGCGGACGTACTCGTACCAAGTGAGAAGAAAGAAATCATGACCGCTTCAGAAGAAAAAGTAGAAACGATCATGAAGCAATACCGTCGCGGCTTGATCACAAACGATGAGCGTTATGACAGAATCATCGAAATTTGGAGCAAGGCGAAGGATGAACTGACGGAAATTCTCATGAAATCGATGGATAAATACAATTCCATCTCCATGATGGTAGATTCAAAAGCACGGGGTAACAAATCCCAGATTACACAGCTTGGCGGAATGCGGGGTCTGATGGCGAATCCGTCTGGTCGGATTATCGAGTTGCCGATCAAGTCCAACTTCCGTGAAGGTCTGACCGTATTGGAATACTTTATTTCCACTCACGGAGCGCGGAAAGGTCTTGCCGATACCGCACTGCGTACAGCGGATTCCGGTTACCTCACACGTCGTCTCGTTGATGTGGCGCAGGATGTGATCGTTCGCGAAGATGACTGTGGTACAGACAAGGGAGTTGTCGTGTATCCGATTCAGGATGGCAAGGAAGTCATTGAAGGCATTTACGACCGGATCGAAGGTCGCTATGCATTCCAGACCGTACGCCACCCGGAAACCAATGAAGTCATCTGTCAGCCAGACCAGCTGATCGAAGATGAAATTGCGACCGCCATCGTCAATGCAGGCATACAGAAAATTACCATTCGTTCGGTACTAAGCTGCCGCACTCGTCATGGCGTATGTAAAAAATGCTACGGCCGCAACCTGGCTACTGGCAAATTCGTTGAGATTGGGGAAGCGGTCGGTATTATCGCAGCACAATCCATCGGAGAGCCAGGAACACAGCTGACGATGCGTACCTTCCATACGGGAGGGGTTGCCGGAGACGATATCACGCAAGGTTTGCCGCGTATCCAGGAGCTGTTCGAAGCCCGTAATCCAAAAGGTCAGGCGATCATCACAGAGCTGGACGGTACCGTCAAGGAAATCCGCGAGGCAAAAGATCGTCGTGAAATTGAGGTAGAGGGTGAAGCAGAATCCAAAACCTACAATGTACCGTATGGTTCTCGTATTCGCGTCACCGTCGGGCAGAGTGTCGAAGCCGGTGATGAACTGACCGATGGTTCCATCGATCCGAAGGAAATGCTTCGTATCAAAGGGATCCGTGGCGTTCAAAACTACATTCTGCAAGAAGTGCAGCGCGTTTACCGTAACCAGGGTGTTGAGATCAACGACAAGCACGTTGAGGTTATGATTCGTCAGATGCTTCGCAAAATCCGCATCGTAGATGCTGGAGATACCACCTTGCTGCCAGGTGCGTTCGTAGATATTCATGAATATGAAGAAGCGAACAAGAAAGCCCTTTATGCAGGTGGAGAACCGGCTGTA
The DNA here is from genome assembly GCF_042685085.1 of Marinicrinis sediminis. Taxonomy (NCBI): domain Bacteria; kingdom Bacillati; phylum Bacillota; class Bacilli; order Caryophanales; family Paenibacillaceae; genus Marinicrinis; species Marinicrinis sediminis. The sequence goes on along the minus strand of NZ_JBHUMM010000038.1, from coordinate 31,877 downwards.
GCCAAGCCAATCTTGCTCGGAATCACCAAGGCATCCCTTGAAACAGATTCCTTCCTGTCTGCGGCCTCCTTCCAGGAGACCACGCGTGTCTTGACAGATGCAGCGATTAAAGGCAAGGTGGACCAGTTGCTCGGACTGAAGGAAAATGTCATTATCGGGAAACTGATTCCAGCTGGAACAGGCATGAATCGCTATCGCAATGTCAACATGCACGACCCGCTTGCTGTAGAGGCAGCAGCAGAAGCGGAAGTGGAGACAGAAGCGGTGCCAGTGGAACAATAAACCGCTCATTGAAAAAGACAAAGGTGTCAGGAAGAATTAATTCAAAACTCTTCTTGACACCCCTATTTCAAAGATGCTAATATATCGAAGTGTGCCAAAACCCTGATTGATACTTTGGAGGATCGAATGTCTAATGATGAAGTGATTCGGGAAGGCAACTACAAGATTGGCACGAAACAGACGTTGAAATCGGTGGAGCTAGGCAAAGCCGAGCATGTCTATGTGGCAAAAGATGCAGATCCGAAGTTAATTCACAGAGCGGTTTCGCTTTGTAAAAAACATGGAGTGAAAGTCGTCCATGTCGATACAATGAAAATGCTTGGAAAAGCATGCGGAATTGAAGTTGGGGCTGCAATGGCGGCTCTTGAAAAATGAAAGACCGATGTTTTTGTTGAGGTTCAGGTAACGGACTTTGGCAAAAACATTTCCTTTGTCTCAGGATGAACCGCCTGGATCTGTGGACTTAAAAAAACATTAACAAATGCTTGGAAGGAGGTGCAGACATGCCAACAATTAACCAGCTCGTACGTAACGGTCGTAAAGCGAAAGTTGTAAAATCCAAATCTCCAGCGATGCAAAAAGGATACAATGCCTTGAAGCGTGAGGAAACGGATATCAGCTCTCCGCAAAAAAGAGGCGTTTGTACTCGTGTAGGTACGATGACGCCGAAGAAACCAAACTCCGCGCTTCGTAAATACGCGCGTGTGCGTTTGACAAACCGTGTTGAGGTAACCGCTTATATTCCGGGAATCGGACACAACCTGCAAGAGCATAGTGTCGTATTGATTCGTGGAGGAAGAGTAAAAGACCTGCCAGGGGTTCGTTATCACATCGTTCGCGGTGCATTGGATACAGCAGGTGTGAACAACCGTATGCAGGCTCGCTCCAAATATGGCGCGAAGCGTCCGAAAGAGAAAAAATAATTCGTTTCATTACGATATCATTATCAGGAAAGGGGGATAACCCATGCCACGTAAAGGACCCGTAGCACGCAGAGACGTATTGCCAGATCCGATCTATAACAGCAAGCTGGTGACTCGCCTAATCAACCGTATCATGTTGGACGGTAAAAGAGGTGTAGCGCAAACATTGCTGTATGATGCATTCGAAATGATCAAGGAACGTACAGGCAACGATCCGATGGAAGTGTTTGAACAAGCACTGAAGAACATCATGCCTGTATTGGAAGTGAAAGCACGTCGTGTAGGTGGTGCGAACTATCAGGTGCCGATCGAAGTCAAGCCTGAAAGACGTACTTCCCTAGGATTGCGCTGGTTGGTGCACTATGCTCGTCTTCGCGGTGAGAACACGATGCAAGAGCGTCTTGCAAACGAGATTATCGATGCAAGCAACAACACAGGTGCAGCAGTGAAGAAACGTGAAGATACACACAAAATGGCCGAAGCGAACAAAGCATTTGCTCATTATCGCTGGTAGGATTAAAATGGTTTTGTGAATCTATAGTTAATCAATGGAAGGAGACCGATTCATGCCTAGAGAGTTTTCCTTGGAAAATACAAGAAACATAGGCATCATGGCTCATATCGACGCCGGTAAAACGACGACGACTGAGCGGATCTTGTTCTATACCGGACGTACTCACAAAATCGGTGAGGTTCACGAAGGTGCTGCAACCATGGACTGGATGGAGCAGGAACAAGAGCGCGGGATCACCATTACATCTGCTGCAACGACAGCTGCGTGGAAAGGTTATCGAATCAACATCATCGATACTCCTGGACACGTAGACTTCACCGTTGAAGTAGAACGTTCCCTGCGTGTTCTCGACGGCGCAGTTGGGGTTTTCAGTGCCAAAGAAGGTGTTGAGCCTCAATCTGAAACCGTATGGAGACAGGCGGATCGTTATGGTGTGCCACGGATTGCCTATGTAAACAAAATGGATATCATCGGCGCAGATTACCTGAACGTTGTGAAGGATATGCGCGAGCGTCTCCGAGCCAATGCAGTACCGATTCAATTACCAATCGGTGCGGAAAATGAATTTAACGGAATTATCGACATCGTTGAACAGAAAGCTTGGATCTTTAAAGATGATCTGGGCCGTGATTATGATGAGATCGAAATCCCGGCTGAATTCAAAGACCAGGTAGAAGAGATTCGGACGGATCTGATCGAGCGCGTAGCTGAGCTTGATGAAGAACTGATGATGAAATATCTGGAAGGCGAAGAGCTGACTGTTGATGAGATCAAGCAAGCCCTGCGTAAAGGGGTTTGTGACGTTAAAATCTTCCCGGTTCTTTGTGGATCTTCTTATAAGAACAAAGGGGTTCAAGCTGTTCTTGATGCGGTGATCGATTACTTGCCAGCTCCAGTTGACGTTCCTGCGATTAAAGGTCAACTCGAAGACGGTACAGAAGTATCCCGTAAATCTTCTGACAGCGAGCCTTTCTCTGCACTGGCATTCAAAATCATGACGGATCCATATGTAGGAAAGCTGACGTTCTTCCGCGCCTATTCCGGTGTGCTCAGCGCTGGTTCTTACGTGCTGAATGCCACCAAAGGCAAGCGTGAGCGTATCGGCCGTATCCTGCAAATGCATGCCAACAGTCGTGAAGAGATTGATCAGGTTTATGCAGGGGATATCGCAGCTGCAGTTGGATTGAAGGACACTACAACAGGAGATACTCTCTGTGATGAGAAGAACCCGGTTGTACTTGAATCCATGGACTTCCCGGATCCGGTTATTCACGTAGCCGTTGAGCCGAAGACAAAAGCGGACCAGGACAAAATGTCTGTGGCGCTGTCCAAGCTTTCCGAAGAAGATCCGACTTTCCGTGCGAGAACCGATGAGGAAACTGGTCAAACGATCATTTCCGGTATGGGTGAGCTTCACCTTGAAATCATCGTAGATCGCATGAATCGTGAATTCAAAGTAGAGACTAATGTAGGTAAACCTCAGGTTGCTTACAGAGAAACTTTCCGTCAAGCTGCTAAAGTGGAAGGAAAGTTCGTTCGCCAGTCTGGTGGACGCGGTCAATACGGTCACGTTTGGATTGAGTTTGAACCGCTTGAAGCAGGTTCCGGCTATCAATTCGAAAACAAAATCGTTGGTGGTGTCGTTCCTCGTGAATACGTCCCAGCGGTTCAAAATGGTATCGAAGAAGCGATGAAGAATGGTGTTCTTGCGGGTTATCCGCTTGTAGATATTAAAGCGACCATCTTTGATGGTTCCTACCATGATGTCGATTCCAACGAGATGGCGTTTAAAGTGGCGGGTTCCCTCGCGCTGAAAGCTGCCAAAGACAAGTGTAAGCCTGTTATCCTTGAGCCTATTATGAAAGTGGAAGTTGTTGTTCCAGAAGAATATATGGGCGATGTAATGGGTGATATCAACTCTCGTCGTGGACGCATTGAAGGTATGGATACACGTGCAGGCGCACAAATTATTCGATCTCACGTTCCATTGTCGGAAATGTTCGGATACTCCACAACCTTGCGCTCTCGTACACAAGGTCGCGGCGTCTACTCGATGGAGCTTTCTCACTACGAAGAACTGCCTAAGTCTATCGCGGATGAGCTTGTCGCAAAGAACAAAGGTGAATAAATAAATTATTGAAAATTTAAGGAGGCAACCTACTCATGGGAAAAGCTAAATTCGAACGTAATAAACCGCATTTGAACATCGGTACAATCGGTCACGTTGACCATGGTAAAACTACGCTGACAGCTGCGATCACAACCGTATTGAACACGAAATACGGAAACGGTAGCGCTGTAGCATTCGATCAAATCGATAAAGCGCCAGAAGAGCGCGAGCGTGGTATCACAATCTCCACTGCACACGTTGAGTACGAAACTGACAAGCGTCACTATGCTCACGTTGACTGCCCAGGCCATGCTGACTATGTTAAAAACATGATCACAGGTGCTGCTCAGATGGACGGCGCGATCCTCGTATGTTCCGCAGCTGACGGCCCTATGCCACAAACTCGTGAACACATTCTTCTTTCCCGTCAGGTTGGCGTACCATACATCGTGGTATTCCTGAACAAATGTGACATGGTAGAAGACGAAGAACTTCTTGAGCTTGTTGAGATGGAAGTGCGCGATCTTCTGAACGAATACGAATTCCCAGGCGACGACACGCCAGTTATCAAAGGTTCTGCTCGTGAAGCACTTATGAACCCAACTGGTGAGTGGGCTGAGAAAATCGTTGAAATGTTCGAAATCGTAGACGAGTACATCCCTCAGCCAGAGCGCGACACTGACAAGCCTTTCTTGATGCCAGTTGAGGACGTATTCTCCATCACAGGTCGTGGAACAGTTGCGACTGGTCGTGTAGAGCGTGGAACGGTTAAAGTTGGGGACGAGATCGAAATCGTTGGTCTTGCTGAAGAAAGCCGCAAATCCGTTGTTACTGGAGTAGAAATGTTCCGTAAATTGCTTGACTCTGCTCAAGCTGGTGACAACATCGGTGCTCTTCTTCGCGGTGTAGACCGCAGTGACATCGAGCGTGGTCAAGTACTTGTTAAGCCAGGTACAGTTAAGCCACACACGAACTTCACAGCTCAAATCTACGTTCTGACTAAAGAAGAGGGTGGCCGTCACAAGCCTTTCTTCACAGGTTACCGTCCACAGTTCTACTTCCGTACAACGGACGTAACTGGAATTATCGACCTGCCAGAAGGTACTGAAATGGTAATGCCAGGAGACAACATCACGGTAACCGTTGAGTTGATTGCTCCTATCGCTATCGAAGAAGGTACTCGCTTCGCGATTCGCGAAGGTGGCCGTACAGTAGGTGCAGGTGCAGTTGCTTCTATCCAGAAGTAATCACCTTGATTGTTAATAAGAAAGCCTCTCGAATTGTGAGAGGCTTTTTCTTTATGATCGGGATCGTGTTGTACAAGGCATCACAAGCAACTGGAAAAATCAAACCAGTGCATTTGGCAAGCCCGCACGTTATAATGAAAATCGTTGTGATCTCGTTGTGATCCGATCACAAAACAAGATCTGCACAGGCATTATAGAAGGAAAGTAAACAAGTTGAAAAAATCTCTTGCATATTACCTATGGATTCAGTATAATAGTGAACGTTGGTCTGTGACTGTGCGATGATGTGAGAGGTTGCTGACACACCCGGCCCCTTTGCCATAACGGGGAATCAGGATATTCTCGCGGAGTATGTCCGAATAAAAATTTGGGCGATAGAAGGAGGGAGTAATATGGCAAAACAAAAAATCCGTATCCGTTTGAAAGCTTATGATCACAGAGTGTTGGATCAATCAGCTGAGAAAATCGTGGAAACCGCAAAGCGTTCTGGTGCTGGAGTATCCGGTCCGATTCCTTTGCCAACTGAAAAGCAAGTTGTCACGATTCTTCGTGCGGTTCATAAGTACAAGGATTCTCGTGAGCAGTTTGAAATGCGCACGCACAAGCGTCTGATCGACATTGTGAATCCTACACCGCAAACTGTGGATGCATTGATGCGTTTAGATTTGCCGTCCGGTGTGGACATTGAAATTAAATTATAATAAATAGCTTTCAGAAGAAAAGAGGTGGAAACGAAGATGAAAGGTATCTTAGGTAAAAAACTCGGAATGACACAGGTTTTTGCACAAGACGGTACAGTCATTCCGGTGACAGTCGTTGAAGCAGGTCCTTGCGTTGTTCTTCAAAAGAAAGATGTAGAAACAGATGGATACACTTCAGTTCAGGTTGGTTATGATGACAAGAAGCAATCCAGAATCAACAAGCCTGAGCAAGGTCATGCGAAAAAAGCAGGAGCTGCGCCTAAGCGCTACGTTAAAGAATTCCGCAACTTGAGTGAGGAATACGAAGTAGGTCAAGAGCTTAAGGCGGACATCTTCGCTGCAGGTGATTTCGTTGACGTGACCGGAACTTCCAAGGGTAAAGGATTCCAGGGCACAATCAGAAGAAACAATCAATCCAGAGGTCCAATGACGCACGGTTCCCGTTATCATCGCGGTCCTGGTTCCATGGGTTCCATTGCTGCAAACCGTGTATTCAAAGGTAAAATTCTACCTGGACATATGGGTGTAGATACGATTACTTTGCAAAATCTAGAGGTTGTGCGCGTAGATGCTGATCGTAATCTTTTGCTAGTAAAAGGTTCGATCCCAGGTGCGAAAAACAGCTACGTGAAAATCCAATCCTCTGTGAAAAAACAAGGATAAGAAAGGAGGATAACACATGCCAAAAGTATCTTTATTTAACGTAAGCGGTGAGCAAGTAGGCGAGCTGGAACTGACAGATTCCGTTTTCGGCATTGAGCCTAACAAACACGTGCTTCACGATGCAGTTGTCATGCAGCTGGCTTCTCTTCGCCAAGGAACACACAAGACCAAAGGTCGTTCCGAAGTGCGCGGAGGCGGACGTAAGCCATGGAAACAAAAAGGTACAGGAAGAGCTCGTCAAGGAAGTATTCGCTCCCCGCAATGGGTAGGCGGTGGTACCGTATTCGGTCCAACTCCAAGAAGCTATTCCTACAAACTGCCTAAAAAGGTTCGCAGACTGGCGATTCGCTCTGCTTTGTCTGCTAAGGTGATCGACAATCAATTGGTTGTGCTTGATCAGTTGACGCTTGATCAACCGAAAACGAAGGAATTTGCGGCGATCTTGAACAACCTGAAGATTGAGCGCAAAGCTCTAATCGTAACAGCTGGACAAGAAGAGAACGTATATCTGTCTGCTCGCAACATTCCTGGTGTGAAATTCCTCACTGCTGACGGGATTAACGTACTTGATGTGTTAAACTTTGATCAATTGATCATGACGAAGGAAGCAGTTGAGAAGGTACAGGAGGTGCTTGCGTAATGAAAGACCCTCGTGATATTATCAAGCGCCCGATTATTACTGAAAGAACCAGTGATATGATGGCGAGCATGAAGTACACCTTCGAAGTGGATCTTCGTGCATCCAAAACCGAAATCAAACAAGCGGTAGAGCAAATTTTCAAAGTGAAGGTAAAGAAAGTCAACACGTTGAGAATGCCTGCGAAGCCGAAGCGTTATGGACGTTATAATGGTTACACTTCCGAATGGAAGAAAGCATACGTTCAACTGACGGACGACAGCAAACCATTAGAGTTCTTTGAAACTGTATAATCCTAAAACGGAAAAAAGGAGGGAATCCACGTGCCAGTAAAGGGCTTTAGACCGACGACACCGAGTCGTCGCGAAATGACGGTATCTACATTTGAAGAGATCACTACGGATCAGCCGGAAAAATCTCTTTTAGCTCCGCTTTCCAAAACAGCGGGCCGCAACAACCAAGGTAAAATTACGACTCGCCATCACGGTGGTGGGCATAAGCGCAAATATCGGATCATCGATTTCAAACGTACAAAAGACGGCGTTCCTGCAAAAGTCGCCACGATTGAGTACGATCCGAATCGTTCCGCCAACATCGCATTGCTTCATTATGCAGACGGTGAGAAGCGTTACATCTTGGCTCCAAAAGGATTGAAAGTTGGGGATGTTGTTACTTCCGGAGCGGATTCTGACATCAAAGTCGGAAACGCGTTGCCACTTGTCAACATTCCGGTCGGTACAGTTATCCACAACATCGAATTGAAACCAGGCAAAGGCGGACAAATGGTTCGTGCTGCTGGAACAGAAGCTCAGCTTCTTGGTAAAGAAGACAAGTATGTATCTGTTCGTTTGGCATCTGGTGAAATGAGAAGAGTGCTGAAAGAGTGCCGTGCTACAATCGGTTCCGTAGGCAACGAGGATCATGAGCTTCTGAACATCGGTAAAGCAGGCCGTAGCCGCTGGTTAGGCAAGCGTCCAGAAGTTCGCGGATCTGTAATGAACCCGAATGACCATCCACACGGTGGTGGTGAAGGTCGCTCCCCGATCGGACGCAAATCTCCGATGTCTCCATGGGGTAAACCGACACTTGGATACAAGACACGTAAAAAAGGCAAGGGTTCTGACAAGCTTATCATTCGTCGCCGCACGAAATAAGCGAATCGGAGACCGTTATAGCAGGTATGGAACCCAGGAAAGAAAGTGGATGAAGCATTCGTCTTCATTCCCTTTTCGGGTGTCAGTTCGAAGTGAAGGGAGGATCACGCTATGGGCCGCAGTTTGAAAAAAGGACCTTTTGTTGATGACTATCTGATGAAGAAAGTCGAAGCAATGGATGAGAACAAAAAGCAAGTAATTAAGACATGGTCTCGCCGTTCCACTATTTTCCCTCAGTTTATTGGACACACATTTGCCGTGTATGACGGACGCAAACATGTACCGGTATATGTTTCTGAGGATATGGTCGGACATAAGCTAGGTGAATTTGCACCTACTCGTACGTACAAAGGTCATACGGACGAAGACCGCAAAACAAGAAGATAATTCTTCTAGGATAAACACTCGATGTATTGAGAGGAGGGTTTCCTGTGCAGGCAAAAGCACATGCGAAGTTCGTACGCATTGCTCCACGCAAAGTCAAGCTCGTGATTGACCTGATTCGTGGCAAGGCAGTAGGTGAAGCAGTATCCATTCTGCGTCACACGCCAAAAGCAGCATCCCCAGTTGTGGAAAAGCTTTTGAACTCTGCTATCGCAAATGCAGAACACAATTATTCTTTGGATCCAAACAGCTTGGTTATTAGCGAAGTATTCGTGAATCCGGGTCCGATCATGAAAAGATTCCGCCCACGTGCGATGGGTCGCGCAAGCCGGATTAACAAACGCACAAGCCACATCACGCTTGTGGTATCTGAAAAATAAGGAGGGATGACGTGTGGGTCAAAAGGTAAACCCAGTGGGCCTGAGAATCGGAGTAATTCGTGATTGGGAATCCAAATGGTATGCTGACAAAGAATACGGTACTTTGTTGATCGAGGACGTGAAAATCCGCGAGTACCTGAAAAATAAACTGAAAGACAGCGCCGTGTCTCGCATTGAGATCGAACGCGCTGCAAACCGCGTCAACGTGACCATCCATACAGCTAAGCCGGGGATGGTTATCGGTAAAGGTGGAGCGGAAGTTGAAAATGTTCGCGCACACCTGGCGAAGTTGACTGGGAAGAAAGTTCATATCAACATTGCAGAAATCAAAAACCCGGAATGGGATGCGATTCTAGTCGCAGAGAGCATTGCTCAACAATTGGAGCGTCGCGTATCTTTCCGTAGAGCAATGAAGCAAGCAATGCAAAGATCTATGCGCGCAGGCGTTAAAGGGATCAAAACCCTTGTAAGTGGACGTCTTGGCGGTGCTGAGATTGCAAGAAGCGAAGGTTACAGCGAAGGTACTGTACCGCTTCATACATTGCGTGCAGATATTGACTATGGAACTGCGGAAGCACACACCACTTATGGCCGTATCGGCGTAAAAGTGTGGATCTACCGCGGTGAAGTTCTTCCGCCCTCCAAGAAAAAGGCAGTTCAGGAAGGAGGCAACTAATCGATGTTAGTACCTAAACGTGTAAAACACCGTAAAGAACACCGTGGAAGCATGAAGGGTCGCGCAAAAGGCGGCACCGAGGTTGCTTTCGGTGAATATGGATTACAAGCGCTTGAACCAGCATGGATCACGAACCGCCAGATTGAGGCAGCTCGTATTGCTATGACTCGTTACATCAAGCGTGGCGGTAAAGTATGGATCAAAATTTTCCCTTCCAAGCCAATTACGCAAAAGCCTCTTGAAGTGCGGATGGGTAGCGGTAAAGGTAACGTGGAAAAATGGGTATCCGTTGTAAAACCAGGCAAAATTCTTTTTGAACTTGCTGGTGTCAGCGAAGAAGTAGCTCGTGAAGCGATGAGACTTGCTGCTCACAAGCTTCCGATCAAAACGAAATTTGTAAAACGTGAAGAATTGGGTGGTGAAGTCAATGAAAGCAAGTGAATTTCGCAACTTAACCACTGCAGAGATTGAACAGAAAATTGCCGGATTCAAGGAAGAGTTGTTCAACCTTCGCTTTCAACTGGCTACTGGACAATTAGACAACCCAAGTCGCATTCGTGATGTTCGCAAGTCCATTGCGAAAGCAAAAACGGTCATCCGTGAAAGAGAATTGGGAATCAGCTAATTGGCGATATTAGCTAGAGAAGCAAACGGCATTCGATAGATCCATGCAGGAAGGAGGAAATTCTGTGACTGAAGAACGTAACGAACGCAGAGTCCAAATTGGTAAAGTAGTGAGCGATAAAATGGATAAGACCATTGTTGTTGCAGTAGAAACGTACAAAAAACATCCTCTGTATCATAAGCGGATTAAATACACCAAGAAATTCAAGGCACATGATGAGAACAACACAGCGCAAATCGGAGATACGGTTCGTATTATGGAAACTCGTCCGGTTTCAAAAGACAAGCGTTGGAGACTCGTTGATGTGGTTGAAAAAGCGGTAATCGTATAATTTCATAGGCGAACACGGAAGGAGGGAATACCATGATTCAACCTTTTACACGTTTGAAGGCAGCTGACAACTCAGGTGCGAAGGAACTGATGTGTATTCGTGTGCTTGGAGGAACAGGACGTCGTGCAGCGCATATCGGCGATCAAATCGTATGTTCGGTCAAACAAGCAACACCAGGTGGCGTTGTCAAAAAAGGTGATGTGGTCAAAGCCGTCATCGTACGTACAAAGCGCTCTACTCGTCGTAAAGATGGATCTTACATCGCATTCGATGAGAACGCAGCGGTAATCGTAAAGGATGACAAGGGGCCTCGTGGTACTCGTATTTTCGGACCAGTTGCTCGTGAGCTTCGCGAGAAGGACTACATGAAAATCGTATCATTGGCACCGGAAGTGCTTTAATTGAACGGATATTAAGATAGATCAGCTGCTGCGAGGCAGCTGAACGAAGGAATGCACGTAGGAGGTGTACAATCCATGGCAAGAGAGAAAAAGCTTGAGTCTCACAACAACAAGCTTCACGTGAAAAAGGAAGACACGGTCATCGTCATCTCCGGTAAAGACAAAGGGAAGAAAGGTCGTATCATCGCGGCTTACCCGCGTCAGAACCGAGTGCTCGTTGAAGGAGTCAACATGGTGAAAAAGCATGCTCGTCCTTCGCAGGCAAATCCGCAAGGGGGCATCATTGATCAGGAAGCTCCGATTCACGTGTCCAATGTAATGCTTGTTGATCCGAAGACTGGCGGTCCGACTCGTATCGGATATAAAGTCTTGGATAACGGAAATAAAGTACGGGTTGCAAAAAAATCTGGCGAAATTATCGACTAATGTTTGCGGCGGAAAGGAGGTTTTTTAGCCCATGGGTGCTAGAATGAGAGATCAGTATTTAAATGATATTACACCTGCACTGATCGAGAAGTTTAACTACTCTACAGTGATGCAGGTTCCGAAGATTGAGAAAGTTGTCATCAATATGGGGGTTGGTGAGGCCGTTCAGAACTCCAAAGTGCTGGATGCAGCGGTTCAAGAACTTACCCAAATTGCTGGACAAAAACCAGTCATTACAAAAGCGAAAAAATCCATCGCAGGATTTAAACTTCGTGAAGGAATGCCTATCGGAGTCAAAGTAACACTTCGCGGTGATCGCATGTATCACTTCCTGGATAAGCTGTTTAACGTAGCACTTCCACGTGTACGTGACTTCCGTGGGGTATCTAATAAGGCTTTCGACGGACGCGGTAACTATACGCTTGGCCTGAAAGAGCAGCTCATTTTCCCTGAGATTGAGTATGATCAAATCGATAAAGTTCGCGGAATGGACATCGTCGTTGTAACGACTGCGCAAACGGACGAAGAAGCGCGCGAGTTGCTGGCGCAATTAGGGATGCCATTTGCGAAATAAAGTGGAGGTGTAAAGCAAAGTGGCAAAAACTTCGATGAAAGTGAAACAACAACGTCAACCGAAGTTTCAAGTTCGTGCATACACACGGTGTGAACGTTGCGGAAGACCGCATTCTGTACTTCGCAAATTTAAGATTTGCAGAATTTGCTTCAGAGAACTGGCTTATAAAGGACAAATTCCTGGCGTTAAAAAAGCAAGCTGGTAATGACCCGATTCGGGAAGGAGGTTTGAACTATGGTAATGTCTGATCCGATTGCAGATATGCTGACACGCATTCGCAATGCCAATACAGTGCGTCATGAGAAGGTTGAGGTACCTGCTTCAAAAATCAAAAAGCAAATCGCTGAGATTTTGAAAAAAGAAGGTTTCATCCGTGACGCTGAATTTATTGAAGACGATAAGCAAGGGATCATCCGGATCTTCTTGAAATATGGTGCGAACAATGAGCGTGTAATTACTGGACTGAAGAAAATCAGTAAACCAGGACTGCGCGTTTATGCAAAAAGCACAGAACTTCCAAAAGTACTTGGTGGATTGGGAATCGCGATTCTCTCTACTTCCCAAGGTGTCTTGACAGACAAAGAAGCTCGTCAAGCAAAAGCTGGCGGAGAAGTGATTTGCTACGTTTGGTAATTTAACAGCTGATTAGATAGGAGGTGCAACCATGTCTCGTGTTGGTCGCAAACCGATCGCTATTCCTAGCGGTGTAGACGTTAACCTAGAAGATACAAAGATTACAGTAAAAGGACCAAAGGGAACCCTGGCTCGTGAAATTCACAAGGAGATGGAAGTGAATATTCAGGAAAATGAGATTCAGGTAAACCGTCCTTCTGATAATAAAACGCATCGTGCATTACATGGTACGACTCGTAGTGTTATCGCAAATATGGTGAACGGTGTAACAGAAGGGTTCTCCAAGAACCTGGAACTCGTTGGAGTTGGTTACCGTGCACAGAAGAACGGAAATAAAATCGTATTGAACGTTGGATATTCTCACCCGGTTGAGATTGAAGCGGAAGAAGGAATCGAATTTGATGTTCCTTCCAATACAAAGATCACGGTAAAAGGGATCGATAAAGAGCGCGTCGGAGCTGTTGCAGCAAAGATCCGTTCTGTACGTGAGCCTGAGCCATACAAAGGTAAAGGTATCAAGTATGAAGGCGAAAGAATTATTCGCAAAGAAGGTAAGTCCGGTAAGTAAGCTTGAACGAAAGTATGCATGAGAAGGGAGTGACTTCCTCGTGATTAGCAAACCCGATAAAAATAAAGCGCGTTTGAAAAGACATCTTCGCGTCCGCAAGAAAATCACTGGTACAACAGCTCGTCCTCGTTTGAACGTATTCCGTTCTGCGAAGCACATGTATGCACAGATTATTGACGATACAAATGGCGTGACCATTGCATCTGCCTCTACTGTGGATAAAGGGCTGAACGGTGATATTGAAAATGGCGGCAACGTCGAGTCCGCACGTAAAGTGGGCGAATTGATCGCTAAAAGAGCGATTGAAAAAGGTGTTAAAGTAGTGGTTTTTGACCGCAGCGGATACATTTATCATGGAAGAGTTCAGGCTTTGGCTGATGCAGCTCGTGAAGCAGGTCTTGAATTCTAAAAAATGCTTATAAGGAGGTAAACAAGTTGCGCATCGATCCAAATACATTGGAACTAACTGAAAAAGTAGTTCATATTAACCGCGTTGCAAAAGTTGTAAAAGGCGGACGCCGTTTCAGCTTTAGCGCGTTGGTCGTAGTCGGAGACGGTAACGGATATGTGGGCGCAGGGATTGGTAAAGCATCTGAAGTACCGGATGCGATCCGCAAGGGCATTGATGATGCGAAAAAGAACCTCATCAAAGTTCCTTTCGTTGGAACCACCATTCCTCACCAGGTGCTTGGTCACTTTGGCGCTGGCCGCGTATTGCTGAAGCCGGCTTCCGAAGGTACCGGAGTTATCGCTGGCGGTCCTGTACGTGCAGTACTTGAACTCGCTGGTGTAGGTGACATTCTGACAAAATCCTTGGGTTCTTCAAACTCCATGAACATGGTGAATGCAACACTCGAAGGACTGAGCCGTTTGAAAACCGTTGAAGAGGTTGCAAAACTTCGCGGTAAAACTGTGGAAGAAATCTTAGGTTAGGAGGGGAATATAATGGCTAAAATCCAAATCACCCTCAAACGGAGCGTAATTGGACGTCCGGAAGACCAAAAAGTAACCGTGAAAACACTGGGTCTGAAAAAGCTGAACCAAACAGTTGAGCAAGAAGACAATGCTGCGATTCGCGGTATGATCAATAAAGTGAGCCATCTGGTTGAAGTAAAAGAAGCGTAATCTGGCCAAATATGCGGGTTGAGGCATAATCGACTCTCCCGTGAGCGGATTTTTCCATTGAAATGAAGATGAAACATCATCTTAACAAAATAGATGGAAGCGACAGGCAGGAATTGGCACTGCTTTAGCGAATTACATGTTGAATCTTGAAGGAGGTGCAACGATGAAACTCCATGAGTTAACTCCAGCTCCAGGTTCCCGCAAAGAGCGCAAGCGCAAAGGGCGCGGAATCGGTTCCGGAAACGGAAAAACAGCAGGTAAAGGTCATAAAGGTCAAAATGCTCGTTCCGGCGGAGGTGTTCGCCCTGGTTTTGAGGGGGGACAAAACCCGATTTACCGTCGTCTACCAAAGCGTGGATTCACGAACATCCATCGGACAGAATATGCGATCGTGAATTTGAATGAACTAAATCGATTCGCGGCAGGAACGGAAGTGACACCTGAGACCCTTCTTGAATCCGGTGTTGTAAAGAATGCAAAAGACGGCATCAAGATTCTGGGCAACGGTGAAGTAACCGTAAAACTAACCGTGAAGGCGAATAAGTTCTCTCAATCTGCGGTTGAGAAGATTGAAGCTGCCGGCGGTAAAACCGAGGTGATCTAATGTTTAAGACCATTTCGAACATCATGAAAGTTGCGGACTTGAGAAACAAAATACTGTTCACATTATTTGCTTTGCTGATCTATCGGATCGGTTCCTTCATTCCGGTACCGAATATCGATATTGATTTTTTGCGTAATGTGGATCGCTCACAAAACGATGATATTTTTGGGCTGCTCAATACCTTCTCAGGTGGAGCGCTCAATAACTTCTCCATCTTCGCGATGGGGATCTTCCCTTATATCACCGCGTCAATCATAGTCCAGCTTCTTTCTATGGATGTGATCCCGAAATTTGCTGAATGGGCAAAAGAAGGAGAAAACGGCAGAAAGAAACTGACGCAGTTTACACGTTACGGAACCATCTTGCTTGGTTTCATTCAAGCGTACGGACTTGCGATTGGATTTAATCGACTGTATGGATTTGAAATGGTGAACAATGCTGGATTCACAACCTACACGTTGATTGCTATTATCCTCACAGCAGGAACCGCGTTCCTGATGTGGCTGGGTGAGCAAATCACGGAAAAAGGTATCGGAAACGGGATCTCCATCCTGATCTTCGCAGGTATCGTTGCAGCTTTTCCAAATGCCATCAACCAGTTGTACACAACATTGTTCACGGGTGATGCCAACGATGCATTGTTCTTCAATATTATCAAAGTGGTGCTCATTGTCGTCGCGGTTATCGTTATCATCGTCGGCGTTATCTATGTGCAGCAAGGGGTACGTAAAATTCCGGTACAATATACGAAGCGTGTTGTCGGACGCAAGATGTACGGCGGCCAGTCCACCCACATTCCACTGAAAGTAAATGCAGCTGGGGTTATCCCCGTGATCTTCGCGATCTCCCTGCTTTACTTCCCGGTCACGATCGCTTCCTTCTGGCAGGATCAGTCCTGGGCACAGTGGATCTCCAACAACCTTCTTTACACAGAGCCGCTAGGCATGGTGCTCTATGTAATGTTGATCATTGGATTTACGTATTTCTACACGTTTGTACAAATCAATCCGATTCAAATGGCGGATCAGATGAAGAAGAATGGTGGATACATTCCTGGAATTCGCCCGGGCAAAGCGACAAGCACATATCTAACTCGTGTGCTGAACCGCATTACCTTGTCTGGTGCCCTCTTCCTGGCCTTGATCTCCATTATTCCGGTCTTCTTCAGCAACATTGCTGATTTGCCGCAATCTGTTACCATCGGCGGGACTTCACTGCTCATTGTGGTCGGGGTTGCTCTTGAAACGATGAAACAGGTAGAAAGCCAGTTGATCAAGCGTCATTACAAAGGCTTCATTAACAAGTAAGTGAGTTGGGATGAACGAGATGGATAGGGCCCCAATTAGGATGGGCCTTTTCATCCATTCTGATCGCAAGCCTGTGATGAGCATGACATCGGTTGAATGATGTTCCTCAATGGGAGATCGGAGAACGATCTGGGAGGTTAGATCTTGAATATCTTGTTTATGGGTCCTCCCGGTGCAGGGAAAGGGACTCAGGCAGAATCTATCGTCAACGAATTTCAAATTCCTCACATATCTACAGGAGACGCTTTTCGCTTGGCCATGAAGCAAGGTACGGAAATGGGGAAAAAAGCGAAAGAGTATGTAGATCAGGGGCTTCTTGTGCCGGATGAAATCACAAACGGCATTGTGAAGGAAAGATTGGAACAGCCGGACTGTGAGAAGGGATTTTTACTGGATGGCTTTCCAAGAACGGTCGCTCAAGCAGATGCATTGGACCAGATGCTTACGGAAATGGGACGCAAGCTTGATCATGTGATTAACCTCAAGGTGGATCGCGGATTGCTCTTGGCCAGACTGACTGGACGTCGTATCTGTAAAGAATGCGGCGCCACCTATCATGTTCTGTTTAACCCGCCCAAGCAAGAAGGCGTGTGCGATAAATGTGCAGGAGCGTTATACCAGCGTTCGGATGATACAGAGGAAAAAGTCGGAACCCGTTTGGATGAATACATGAACAAAACGGCTCCACTGCTCGATTACTATGCAGCTAAATCGTTACTTCGTGAAGTAAACGGGGAACAAGACATCCAAGATGTGACCCGAGACATCTCCTCATTACTGCGGGGGCAGGCTGAATGATCATCTGCAAGTCCGAGGTTGAACTTGACCTGATGCGTGAAGCAGGCCGAATTGTTGCCGAAACCCATCGTCTGATGAATCAGGCGGTGAAGCCAGGGGTTACAACCAGGGAACTCGATCAAATCGCGGAAGAGTACATTCGCAGTCAGAATGCCACACCTTCATTCAAAGGATATGGTGGCTTTCCCGGCAGTATCTGTGCATCGGTGAACGAAGAACTTGTTCATGGCATACCGGGCGACCGGGTTTTGGTTGAAGGCGACATCATCAGCATCGATATTGGTGCGAACTTTAAAGGTTATCATGGAGATTCGGCTTGGACCTACGGTGTGGGAGAGATTTCGTCCGATGCGGCCAGATTGATGGAAGTAACGGAGCAATCCCTGTACGCCGGACTGGAACAAGCAAAGCCGGATGTCCGGCTATATACCATCTCTCATGCGATTCAGAACGTCATCGAGGAGGCGGGCATGTCCGTCGTTCGGGAATATGTCGGTCATGGAATCGGAGCGAAGCTGCACGAAGAACCGCAAATACCGAACTACGGTATTCCAGATCGCGGTCCGAGACTGAAGCCTGGCATGGTGCTGGCCATCGAACCGATGGTGAACTTTGGCGGGCGTCATGTGAAGACGCTAAGCGATAAATGGACGGTTGTTACGGTAGATCGCTCGCTGTGTGCACATTATGAGCATACGATCGCCATTACGAAAGATGGATATGAAATATTAACCAAAATTTAAGGTTTAGGTGGTTTTTCGTGGACGACACAAGCAGGTTCCCGATCGTTGGGCAAATCGTAAAAGTACTGCGTGGCAGGGATCAGGGCAAATTCGCTGTGATTATCGGATTTGCTGATGAACGATTTGCACTAATTGCTGACGGAGATAAACGCAAGTTTGACCAGCCGAAGAAGAAGAACTTGCTTCATCTTGAGTTTCACGATGAGATCTGCCCAGAGGTGGTAGACAGCATCCAGGAAACCGGTAGGGTTACAAATGGGAAACTTCGTTTTGTCATCAGTCGCTATGTCAATGAGCAAATCGATGCACAGAAAGGAGAATGACTGTGTCCAAGGAAGATGTGATTGAAGTTGAGGGAACGGTCATCGAACCGCTTCCGAATGCAATGTTTAAAGTCGAATTGGAGAACGGCCATCAAATTTTGGCTCATGTATCCGGAAAATTGAGAATGCACTTTATTCGCATTCTGACAGGAGATAAAGTGGTTATTCAATTATCTCCTTATGATTTGACGAGAGGACGCATCACTTATCGTAAATAAGGATAGGCTGATGATAAATACATGCAGGAATAGAGAATTCAGGCGAGCGTAAGCTTCGCAACATGTTTAGGAGGTAGTAGACATGAAGGTGAGACCATCCGTCAAACCGATCTGCGAAAAATGCAAAGTTATTCGCCGTAAAGGCAACGTAATGGTAATTTGTGAAAATCCGAAGCATAAGCAAAAACAAGGATAAGGAGGTGCCCATCGCATGGCTCGTATAGCTGGTGTAGACTTACCTCGTGATAAGCGAGTGGGAATTGCATTGACCTACATTTTTGGAATTGGTCTTTCCACTTCCCAGAAAATCGTCGAGAGTACCGGAATTGATGCAAGCACTCGCGTTCGCGATTTGACTGAAGATGAAGTAAGCAAACTGCGTGAAGCAATCGACAAAAACGTTAAGGTTGAAGGTGACCTTCGTCGTGAGATCTCACTGAATATCAAACGTTTGGTTGAAATCGGTTCTTACCGTGGACTTCGTCACCGTCGTGGACTTCCAGTGCGCGGACAACGTTCCAAAACGAACGCGCGTACTCGTAAAGGTCCTCGTCGTACGGTAGCAAACAAAAAGAAATAAGAAAGGAGGATGAACTTCCATGGCGAAACCTAAAACTAAAGCAACTCGTACAAAACGTCGTGACCGTAAGAATGTTGAAACGGGTGTTGCTCATATTCGTTCCACGTTTAACAACACCATCGTAACGATTACTGACACGCACGGTAATGCACTATCTTGGGCTAGCTCAGGTGGTCTCGGATTCAAAGGCTCCAAAAAGAGCACTCCTTTCGCAGCGCAAATGGCTGCTGAATCGGCTGCGAAAACCGCAATGGAGCACGGACTGAAGACTGTTGAGGTAATGGTTAAAGGTCCTGGAGCTGGCCGTGAGGCTGCCATTCGTTCCTTGCAAGCGACAGGTCTTGAAGTTAACCTGATTAAAGACGTAACTCCAATTCCGCACAACGGATGTCGCCCACCAAAACGTCGTCGTGTTTAATTCATCATGGGCAGTGTAGTATAATTATCTAGGACATGTGCATAATGGATGTCAAGGATAGGTATACTACATCATTTGGGCAAATTTTGAATGATCCAGAGGAACGACGTTTTGTAAGGAGGGTTCAAATTTATGATAGAAATCGAAAAGCCAAAGATTGAAACCGTGGAGACCAATGAAGAAGGCACGTACGGAAAGTTTGTGATTGAGCCCTTAGAGCGTGGCTATGGCACCACTCTAGGGAACTCCCTTCGTCGCATTCTGCTTTCTTCTCTTCCTGGTGCTGCCGCTACATCTGTACAGATTGACGGTGTGCTCCATGAATTCTCTACCATTCCGGGCGTCCTGGAGGACGTAACGGAAATCATATTAAATCTCAAAAACTTGTCGCTAAAAATTCATTCCGATGAAGAAAAGGTACTTGAGATTGACGCTGAGGGAGATGGCGCAATTAAAGCTGGCGACATTCGTGCGGACAGTGATGTTGAAATTCTGAACCCGGAATTGCATATCGCTACCCTGTCTTCCGATTCCCGTCTTCATATGCGCATTACCGCTGACCGCGGACGTGGATATGTACAGGCAGATCGAAACAAGCGCGACGATCAGCCGATCGGGGTCATTCCAATTGACTCGATCTATACGCCGATTGCCCGCGTTAACTACAGCGTGGAAAATACCCGCGTTGGTCAAGTTACCAATTACGATAAGTTGACCCTCGAAGTATGGACCGATGGAAGCATCAAGCCGGAAGAAGCGGTCAGCCTGGGTGCGAAGATTATGACTGAGCACCTCATGCTGTTTGTCAGTCTGACGGATGAAGCCCAAGAGGCTGAAATTATGGTTGAAAAAGAGGAAGACAAGAAAGAGAAAGTTCTGGAGATGACCATCGAGGAACTGGATCTTTCCGTTCGTTCCTATAACTGTTTAAAGCGTGCTGGGATCAACACCGTACAGGAACTGATCACCAAATCGGAAGAAGACATGATGAAAGTGCGTAATCTCGGTCGCAAATCCCTTGAGGAAGTGCAAGAGAAGCTTGAGGAATTGAGCCTTGGTCTTCGCAAAGAAGACTAATGACGCATTTTCAGACAACTACGATCGAGAAGGAGGGGGAAAGACATGGCTTACCAAAAGCTAGGTCGTAATTCTAGTGCACGTAAAGCTTTATTTCGTGATCTAGTTACTGACTTATTCTTATATGAGCGCATTGAAACTACAGAGGCAAAGGCGAAGGAAGTTCGTTCGATTGCGGAGAAACTCATCACGCTTGCAAAGCGTGGGGACCTTCACGCTCGTCGTCAAGTAGCGGCATTCGTTCGTCGCGAAACGATCGATGGAGAGCAGGATGCAATCCAAAAATTGTTCTCTGAGCTAGCGACTCGTTACTCTGAGCGTCCAGGTGGGTATACGCGTATCTTAAAACTGGGACCTCGTCGCGGAGATGCTGCACCAATGGTCTACTTGGAACTGGTTGACCAAGCATAATTTCCAGACGGATGCAAAAAGGGTGGACAGAATCTTCGGATTCTGCTGAAGCCCTTTTTTTGTTCGTCAAAAAGGTTCACAACAAAGCTGGTGTGCGCGATCTAAGCAAGGCTTGTTCGGGATAGGGGCCCGAACCTGTCGTGTTAGAGATGGCTGCACGAAAAATCCTCACTGACAGGGGCGCATGCAAACGGATGAGGACGGATGAGAATGAATCGGTCCAAGTCGAAAAGGCCGGGACCCTGTATACGTATCGGAATTTGTAGGTACGGATGAAGTACAGACAGGTACGGATAGGTACAGATAGGTAGGGATAGGAGGATAATAGGGAGAAATACGAGGGGAGGTCAGATTCATTGCGGAATATCGCGATGCTGGTCAGCTATGAGGGTACCGCTTATCATGGCTTTCAGATCCAGCCAGAAAGGGTTACGGTGCAGCAGCGATTGGTGGAAGCCATTTTCAAGCTGACAGGCGAGAAAGCGCATCTTCACGGCTCAGGACGTACGGATGCCGGTGTACATGCACGGGGGCAAGTCATCAGCTTCCAGACGGGTTCCACCATCCCGACAGATCGTTGGCCTGCTGCGATGAATACCGAACTGCCTTCAGATATCTCGATCGTGGCAGCTCAGGAGGTCCCGCTGGCCTTTCATGCACGGAAGCAGGCCAGGCGCAAGACCTATCGCTATTATATCCAAAATGGTCGCATCCCCAATGTGTTTCTGCCCTATGTTTTTCACTATCCCAGACCGCTTGACGTCGAGCGCATGCATGCGGCTGCGCAGCTCCTTACAGGAGAACATGATTTCACCTCATTCTGCTCGCGAAAATCGGACAAAGCCAGCCATATTCGGACCATCTACCGAGCAGATTGTGTGTGGAAGCCGAGTCCTTTTGACTTGAGCGGCAAATCAGAACAAATTGAGTTCTCTATCACGGGGAATGGATTTCTGTACAACATGGTCAGGATCATCGTGTCCACCCTGATTCAGGTGGGGGATGGCCGAAAAAGCCCGGAAGATCTGCTGTTTATTTTACAGCAGCGAGATCGGACACTGGCGGGGCCTACTGCACCAGCCAAAGGTCTTTTTCTTTGGGAAGTCCAGTATGACGAGCTGCACTTTGACATATAAAACTTATGCTTGATAATACGCAAGATATGTAGTATTATATTCAATGGTGTTTCTCGCCGGCTATCCCACGGCCCCGGGCTGGAATTCGCCATACAACATGAACGTACACAACATGAAAACGACAGAACTTGTCAGACATGCACGAGGCATGTAAGACATGCGCAAGGCATGTAAGACATCTATGATTAACGGTATGTAACAGACATACCCTTTGAATAACGAAATGAACAACTAACCATGTGCATACACATTTTGGTTTGGTATTGAAGAGGAGGATATTCGATGCGTACCACATATATGGCGAAGCCACTAGAAGTTGAACGCAAATGGTACATCGTTGATGCGGAAGGTAAAACATTGGGTCGTCTTGCGAGCGAAGTTGCAACCCTCATCAGAGGCAAGCACAAGCCACAATTCACACCTCATGTAGACACTGGAGATTTTGTTGTCATCATCAACGCAGAGAAGATTGTACTGACAGGCAAGAAAATGGATAATAAAATGTACTACCGTCACTCCGGACATCCGGGCGGTTTGAAATCTGCTACAGCGAAGCAAATGGTCGAAAGAAGACCAGAGAAAATGATGGAGCTTGCAGTTCATGGTATGCTTCCAAAAACTCGCCTTGGCAACCAAATGAAACTTCGTTTGAAAGTTTATGCTGGCAGTGAACATCCACATCAAGCTCAAAACCCGCAAGTTTACGAATTGCGCGGTTAATTTAAAGGGAGGTAACTCACGTGGCTCAAGTACAATACTACGGAACTGGTCGTCGTAAGCATGCTGTCGCTCGTGTTCGCCTTGTACCTGGTGAAGGTCGCATTGTGATCAACAAGCGTGGTATTGATGAATATTTTGGTTTAGAAACATTGAAATTGATCGTGAAGCAGCCATTGGATTTAACGGAAACATTGGGTAAATATGATGTTCTCGTTAATACGCATGGCGGCGGTTATACCGGTCAAGCAGGGGCAATCCGTCATGGAATCTCCCGTGCACTTTTGAAGGCTGATCCAGAGCTTCGCTCTCCTTTGAAGCGTGCAGGATTCCTTACTCGTGACCCTCGTATGAAAGAACGTAAGAAGTACGGCTTGAAAGCTGCTCGTCGTGCTCCTCAGTTCTCCAAGCGTTAATTTGTCAGATCAAAATCAGACATACGAAAACCCTTTGCATCAAGTGCAAAGGGTTTTTTATATGTATTTTTCCGTATCATGGTTGTGCGATCCATCCGAATGACAAGAGTCTCACCATGACAAGAAATTCACGATAGGCTTCCTCCCTCACAAGGGTGCGACACCCTGCATACATATAGAGCAGACCATTCACCTCAATTATTTATAAGAATTATTGATAAAACCGATTATAATGGTTGACATTCTACTCAACCAAACTATAATTGTACTTAAGTATAATTATTCTGATGAAAATAGTAGGAATTAAAGTGGAGGGCGGAAATATGAATTTATTAGAAAAGGAAAGCTGGATCGCAGAATCCGCAGAGCAGTATGAAAACAAATCTCCCCTTGAGCTGATTCAATTGGCTGTGGAGACCTTTCCTAGCCTGACGTTGGCTTGCAGCTTTGGCGCTGAGGACGTTGTACTGGTAGATATGTTGCAGAAGGTGAGTCCGAAGACCGATATCTTCTATTTGGATACAGATTTTCATTTTCAGGAGACGTACGAAACACGCGATCGGATGGCCGAAAAATATGGCATTACGTTTATTCAAGCGAAAGCTGAGCTTACACCGGAGGAGCAGGCTGGTCAGTACGGGGAAGAACTATGGCTGAAGGATGCCAATGCCTGCTGTAACCTTCGAAAGGTACAGCCGCTGATCAAAACGTTGTCTCAGTATGATGCCTGGATCACGGGTATCCGTCGGGATCAGGCCCCAACGAGAGCAAATTCGAAGAAAGTGGAGTATGATGCCAAGTTTGGACTCGTGAAGTTTAATCCGTTGGCTAGCTGGACGTCTGAGGATGTGTGGAACTATATTCGTGAGAACGATGTGATCTATAACCCGCTGCATGACCAAAACTACCCGAGCATTGGCTGCTCCTACTGCACGAGACAAGTCATGCCAGGAGAAGACCCGCGCGCAGGTCGCTGGTCGGGCAATGAAAAGACAGAATGCGGATTGCACAAATAATAGGGCTTAAACAAGCATAAACAAGTCAGATAGTCAGACAGTCTGATAGGGAATGGATAAGGAGAGGTGGAACGTAATATGACGCAAATTACGCCTCATGGAGGCAAGCTCGTAAACAGAATAGTGGCAGAGGAGCAGCAGCAGGTGCTGAAGGAGAAAGCCAAGACATTGCCTGTCATTGAAATCGACAAGCGCAGTATCTCGGATCTCGATCTGATCGCGATCGGCGGCTTTTCACCATTGACCGGATTTATGAATGAACAAGACTACGTGTCCGTCGTAGAACAGATGCGTTTGGCTGACGGAACGGTATGGAGTTTGCCGATTACCCTGTCTGTAACGGAGAGCAAACGGGCCGAGCTGAAGACAGGTCAATCTGCTGCACTGGTCGGCAAGGAAGATGGCGTCTTGTATGGTATTCTGGACGTTGAAAGCATCTTTGAAGCGGATCAGGAGAAAGAAGCACAGCAAGTATACAAAACGACGGATTTAGAACATCCTGGCGTTGCCAAAATGATGAGCTACTCTGCGGTTTATGTGGGAGGGCCGATCCACGTCCTCGAACGTCCAAAGCCTGAGCGATTTGAGGAGTACTATTTTGATCCTTCCGAAACCAGACGCCTGTTTGCAGAAAAGGGCTGGAAATCGGTCGTTGGCTTCCAGACACGCAACCCGGTGCATCGGGCACATGAATATATCCAAAAGAGTGCCATGGAAATCGTGGACGCGCTTTTCCTGAATCCCCTTGTTGGTGAAACGAAATCCGATGACGTTCCTGCAAATGTCAGAATGAAGAGCTATCTGGCACTACTGGACAACTATTATCCACAGGATCGCGTATTCTTGGGCGTGTTCCCTGCCGCCATGCGTTATGCAGGGCCAAGAGAGGCTATTTTTCATGCCATGGTACGCAAAAATTACGGCTGTACCCATTTCATCGTCGGTCGTGACCACGCGGGTGTAGGCGACTACTATGGTACTTATGAAGCGCAGGAGATTTTCTCACACTTTACAAGTGAAGAACTCGGCATCACCCCGCTGTTTTTCGAACATAGCTTCTTCTGCAAAAAATGCGGCAATATGGCTTCGAGCAAAACATGTCCGCACAGCAAAGAAGATCATCTCCACCTGTCAGGTACCAAAGTGAGAGCGATGTTGCGTGATGGCATCTGCCCGCCTCCGGAATTTTCACGACCAGAGGTTGCTACCATTTTGATTGAAGGCATGCGTGAAACCGTTCCAAGTGAAAGCTAATCCCGGATAACAGCATATCGGCATAAAATAGCACCCTGTCCCATATAGATGAATGAGTCTATTGGAACGGGGTGTTCGTATGTTCAGACGAAGAAAAAAACGAGTCATATGGATTCGCTATCGCAGCAAAAAACGGGTTTTATGGACGGGCATCATGCTGGCCCTGCTGATCGTTATCATGAGCTACCAGTTTCCATCCATGGATACTTGGAATCATTGGAGTTTGCCGCTCTCTGGAAAAGTCATCGTCATTGATCCCGGTCATGGCGGGCCGGACGGAGGGGCAACCAGTCAGGATGGCGTAAAGGAGGCGGAGGTGAACCTGGAAATCTCGCTGCGTCTTCGTGATTATTTGCAGCAGGCAGGTGCCCTTGTCATCCTTACGAGGGAAACAGACACCGATCTGGCAGATGAGAATCCGCCAGGGACTCGCAAGCGTCAAGACCTGATGCGCAGAGTAGAGATCATTACGAAACATCAGGCGGACTTTTTCATTAGCGTCCATTTGAACAGCATCGCCTCTTCACGCTGGTCAGGCGCCCAAACCTTCTATGCCTCCAAAAACAGTGAAGGAAAAAGACTGGCGCTTGCGATCCAGGATGAGCTAAAGCATCAGTTGAGCAACACGACGAGAGAAGCCCATTCTGCCGATACCAAATATATCCTTCATTCCCACCCCATCCCTGGGGTCATTGTAGAAGCCGGGTTTCTGTCTAATCCGGAAGAAGCCAGACGGCTTAGTGAAACAGCGTATCAGAACCGGATTGCCGCTGCGATCTATCAGGGTACATTGCGTTATGCAAGTGGAGACATCCCGACACCTTCGTACTAGTCATACAGCTGTGATATAATGTGGGTGAAAGAGGTGGATGGAACGATGACAAGAGAACTCACAAGAGCACATATATTGGAAGCACTTGCTCCGATTCAGGAGCCATATCTGAAAAAAAGTCTGGTTGAGCTGGGTATGATTCGCGATATGATGGTGAAGGAAGACAGCCTCTCCATAACCGTATTGTTGACTCAGGTAGAGCCAGAATCCCAGCAGGCAATTCAACAGCAAATCCAGAACTACGTGGAGCATATTGGGGCCGTGCAGGTACATATTCGTTTTCGTGCGTGCAATGAATTTGAAATGGAACAGCTTGAGAAGAAAGGGACGCTGCTGAGTGAAGCCACGCAGACAGCTTCCTCGTCGTCTCATGCGAAATCGGATGCGAAAGAGCCCCAGACGGCAACGGGGACAGGTCAGGCACAGGGACTGTCTCCCATCCTCGGACCGGACTCCAAAACGGCCTTTATTGCCGTAGCGAGCGGGAAGGGCGGGGTTGGAAAATCAACCGTGACCGTGAATTTGGCGGTAGCGCTGGCAAGGCTAGGTAAAAAGGTGGGCATTATCGATGCCGACATTTATGGATTCAGTATCCCTGATATGTTGGGTATCGAAGAGAGACCGTTTGTGGTGAACGAGCGAGTGATCCCGATTGAACGGTTTGGCGTAAAGGTCATGTCGATGGGATTTTTCGTCGAGGACAATTCTCCTGTTATTTGGAGAGGGCCAATGCTGGGGAAAATGCTTCGCAACTTCTTCGCAGAGGTCGAGTGGGGCGACCTGGATGTCCTGCTGCTTGATCTGCCTCCTGGTACGGGGGATGTAGCGCTCGATGTACACCAGATGATTCCACAGAGCAAGGAAATCATTGTCACGACACCACATGCAACTGCAGCATTCGTAGCGGCCCGGGCAGGAGCGATGGCCAGACATACCAGCCATGAGGTTCTGGGTGTGGTGGAGAACATGGCCTATTACATGTGTCCGCATTGCGACAAACCAGACTATGTGTTTGGTCGGGGCGGGGGCGGCAAGCTTGCCGAAGAACTGTCCACGGAACTACTGGCGCAGATTCCACTGCGAGCACCGGATAATCATTATACGGAGAAAGACTTTGCTCCGTCTGTTTATAAGGAGCAAGATCCTACAGGGAAAATTTATCTGGAACTGGCACAACGAGTGCTTCAGACGATATAGCCGGCTAGAGACTGGATTCAGCTTGGTGGATTAAGGTTTTTAATAAATAACACAGGCCGCTGTCACCTAGAACAGCGGCCTGTCTAATCTCATTCACATTCTGTTCTTTCACATTTTATTCTTTCGCCTTTTTTATCTGTTCCGTATTTGGTTATATACCTTCTACAGGTAAGGGCCTTACTTCCTTATTCGGATTTCTCTCCTCCTTCACTTCCTTCGGATTCCTGTCCTTCTTTTTTCTTTTCATCCTTGGGCTTGCTTTCTTCCTCCAGAACGGTCTTCATCATCTCCATCAGCTCTGTGCGAAACAGAGGACTTTTCAGTGCATCCTGCATAATCGTCATAGCCTGTTGACGGTATTGCTTGCTTTTCATGAGATCCATCAGCATTTTCTCGTACTCCGGATCTTTCATAATTTGCAACAGCAGTCCCTGATATTCAGGGTCTTTCATCAAATCCTTGTGAAGCTGCTTGTTTTCTTTTTGCACAGCCTTGGCAAATTCGCCAGCGAACTTGGGATCGGTCATCATGCCTTCCAGTGTCTTGGGAAACTCCGGGTCAGTCAGGACATTTTTGACAGCCAGCTGAATTTGTTCGCTCTCACCGGAAGAGAGCATTTGCATAGCTTTTGATTTCATCTTCTCTTCATCTTGTTTTTTGCTGACCTCTTCAAGTGCTTTTTGGCCATCTTCGGTTTTTAGAATATCAATGACCATCGATTTCATTTCCTTGTAACTCATCATGCCACTGCTGCCCTGATCGGAACCGCAGCCGGACACCAGGATCATCAAGATCATGACCAATACGCCAGTCCGAATCCTTCCTGTTTTCATAACGAGATCCTCCTTGCGATCCTCCGTATTCCTTCATGCTTCTCCTGTTTGGTGTAGCCATAGTATTTGAATCAGACGGTGGAAATATCACAGGAGAACATTCGCTTTTTTTTGAGATCGTTGGTACAATATAGGATGGAAAAATCCGTGGATCGTGTGTCCTGCAGCAATGGGGAACAAGGAAGCGGGAGCAGAGCAAGGAGGCCGCAATCATTGAACATACGCAAATGGTTTTATTTATTTTGGACGACCCTGGCTGTAGGTATGGTCGCTTCCGTATTGACCGTATTTGTCATCCAGATCACCGATCCGAATTTGAAATGGAATGATCTATCCGTTATCGGATTCAGCTTGTTATTCGGAGCCACATACAGTGCACTCAGTCAAATGGGCTTCTTCGCTTATCTGACCTTGAATTTCATAGCCAGAGGGATGTTTAAACCGGCCACCTGGCGACAGATACAATGGGTGCTTATCATCATTACCTTTGTTGATGTCATCGTATTGAGAGCCTGGCTGTTCGAGGATAGCAAGGGCTGGGCCTATTATGCCATCTTGCCTGTTGTGCTAGGGATCATCTCCTGGCTGGCTGCGAAATGGAAAAGCCAAATGACAAACGCATCGGCCTTTACACCTACCCTGTTTTTCCTGTTTGCGGTGACGATCGTAGAAGCCGTACCGGCGCTTCGTCAAAACAACATGGATTCCACCATCAACATGATGATTCCGCTTATGGCTTGTAACCTTTGGCAGATCCTGATTCTGCATCGCCTACTGGGAAGTGGTCAGACTGGACAGGCTGGACAGGATGGAGAGCGTGCTCGTCCAACCGCAACATTTACGTAAACAGATAAACGGCAGGGCGGGATGAAAGCAGCGATCCGCTTACGGAGCTCACTGCACCATTGTTACATCCATATCGCACAGATAAAAGGAGCGCACCTCGGCTGAGGCGGCTCCTTTTTCACCATATCGCTCATCTACACCAATAGGGATTGCTAGGGCGAAGGATCTTTCACGTCTTCATGCTTCAGATTTGACTGTGCCAGCAGCCTGGATACAGTCACAAATTCATATCCTTGTCCGCGGAGCTTGTCAATAATGTGTGGCAACGCCAAGTGAGTCTGCCTGGATGAATCACTGGCATGCATGAGCACAATGTCGCCCTTGTGTGCCTTACTTACTACACGTTGGACGATTTGCTCCACGCCTTTATTCATCCAATCCAGGGAATCGGTATTCCATTGAATGACTGTGTAATCAAGCTCGTTGGCGATTTGCAGCACTCTTTTGTCAAAATCCCCGTTGGGCATGCGGATCAGACGGGGGGCTTGCCCGGTTTCTTGGGACAGTATGCGATGGGCGGTTGTGATTTGTTTTCGAATATCCTCATCCGACAATTTGCTGTAGTTGACATGTTTGTGCCCATGAGATCCAATTTCAAATCCGTTTTCCGTTATCCTCTTCACGATATCGGGATGGTCCTTCGCCCAGGGTGAGGAAAGAAAGAACGTGGCATCCTTCACATTTTTTTCTTTGAGTATCTCCAGTATCGGCGTTGCCCTTTCTTCTCCCCAACTGATGTCAAACGTCAGCGCAATCCATTTCTTGTCCGTATCCACACTGTAAATTGCGGAAGGCTCCTGTGCCGAGAACACAGAAATATGGCCTCTTTCCACGTATACAATACCAGCTGCAAAGATGACGGCAACCAAGATAATGATCACCTTTTTCAGCTTTCTTCCATTCAGTACAAAAAAGAAGTTCATCCGTCTTCCTCTCCTTTGACTTGCGATCCTTTGACAGGACAAGTAAATTGAATTTAGTACAATGTATGTTTGGACCACACATCGTTATGACCACGTCTTTTGAAGGAGTGAGCTAATGAAACAGGCACTGATGATATTGCGCGAAGATCTGAAAGTGATGAAATGGTATTTTTTATTTGGATCTCTGTTGTTTATCGCCTCTATGGTATTGGGCTATTCGTATGAGCCGTTTCATCAAATGCTGGATGAACAACTGCAGCAAATTGGAGAAGTGGCGCAAGATTTGAATGAAAAAGACAACAAAGAACATTGGTTTTTTGCGTTTATTTTTTTAAACAATGCCATTAAAGGGGTACTGATCATATTTGCCGGACTGCTGCTCGGTTTGCTGCCCTTGTTGTTCATCGTCATGAACGGCATGATTCTCGGTTATCTCTACATGAGTCTGGAACAGGCAGGTGAATCAGCGCTGCTTATTTTTGTGAAAGGCATTTTGCCTCACGGCATCATAGAATTGCCTGTCATTATAGTGGCCGCGTCCTATGGATTGCGTATGGGCGTGTTAGCGTTGCAGGCATTGGGCCGAAGAAGCGGGAACCGACAGGCCGGAGGAATGACCCTCTCTGGCATGTTCAAGGTATCCTTGCCGTTAAGTCTTCTGATAGCAGGCGCACTCTTTGTTGCCGCCCTGATAGAAGCTTATCTCACCCCCTTGATCCTTCAGTGATGGCAGCAGGCTGCCTGCATTTTTTGACTTCGTGCTCATAAAACAGTCTGAAAACGAGCATAACAGTAAAACACCCGCCAATTGGTTTCACCGGCATGGAGATGACGGAGCCATATGGATGGATGAGCAGAGGTAGCTTGCATGAACACTTTGCCGTTTATTATTGCTGTAGGGGGTATATGATACACATGCTCGGAATTCTGTTTAATGATAAGGAATGCAAGGAATTGAACTATTTACTGCGTAAGGAATTAGACGAAATGCTGTATGATTTACGAGATCACAGATTGGAAAAAGGGATGAAGATCAACATATCATCGCGATATAAAGTGGTTTTTCGCATGTATGCAAGGTTGGCGACACCGAAAGAACTGTCCAAGTATGTCATCAACCAGACATACAGACCTTGTGAATAACGCCTGTATTTTGAATAAGCGAGGGACTCTGGTTCTGCCAGAGTCTTTTCATTTCAGTCGTTTTCAATAAAATGATAAATTGAGATTGACAACAAAAGCGATTCTTGATACATTATTACTCGCCGCTTCAAACGGCTTGTCTATCGAACATCCCGCAATCGAGTTCATCTCCGTATAGAGTGAATTGGAGAGGGGAGTTGTTGCAAGCTAACCTTATCGTCAGATAGGGAATATGCGGTCTGATATGATCCGGTTGCTTCATGACTTCAGCAAGCGTCATAAACCTTCTGGACTCAGCGCCATGTGCGAGAGACCGGATGAAAAAAGCACTTGCAAAAGCGCAAGCGATTGTGATATATTAAAAAGCGTCGCTGAAAACGACAGCGACATGGATGAGTTCTTCTTCACTCCATACAGAGTCATCACCGAGTGAAAAAAGACTTGCCAAACAAAAACGGATGTGTTATGATACTTCTCGCTGCTAACCACGCAGCTACTGAGAAACGCATCACACAGACGAAACACATTGTCCTTTGAAAACTGAACAGCGAGCGAAATTGTCCAAATTTCAAAATAAGGTTTCATTGTCCTTTCCATGATGGATTGGACGGGAACCCCCGGAATGAAAATTCCAACCAGCAACAAAATGAGCAAGCCAAACTTTTTACCTTTATTGGAGAGTTTGATCCTGGCTCAGGACGAACGCTGGCGGCGTGCCTAATACATGCAAG
>NZ_JBHUMM010000037.1:0-208404 GCF_042685085.1 Marinicrinis sediminis | reverse complement strand
AACTGGCCGTCCGAAGGGGGTTATGGTCGAGCATCGCAATGTGATCAGACTGGTGAAGGACACCACCTATCATCCCTTCGAGCGGGGAGAGCGCATCCTTCAGACGGGCGCGCCTGTATTCGATGCCTGTACGTTCGAAATTTGGGGGGCGCTCTTAAACGGCTTGTCCCTGTACATCACAGATCACTTCACCCTGATTGATCCTGACAAGCTGGGAGCCATGATTCGAACCAGCGGGATTACGACGATGTGGCTGACGTCCCCGCTGTTTAATCAGCTGGCGCAGCAGCAGCTGGCCCTGTTCGAGCCGCTGAGGTATTTGCTGGTTGGGGGAGATGTCTTGTCGCCCAAGCACATCCAGGCCGTACAGGCACAGTGTCCGCAGCTGCGCATCACCAACGGGTACGGGCCGACCGAAAATACGACCTTCTCCTGCTGCCATGCGATCAAGGCGGAAGAGGCAAAGACGGGTGCGTCGATTCCGATTGGCAAGCCAATCTCCGGTTCCACCGCCTATATCGTGGACCGGGGCGGTCGCTTGCTGCCGGTCGGAGCCGTCGGGGAGCTATGGGTTGGCGGCGAAGGAGTCAGCAGAGGGTACCTCCATGACGAGGAGCGGACGAGGGAGACGTTTATACCGGACCCTTTTGCAGCAGGCAAACGGATCTACCGGACAGGCGATCTGGCGAAGTGGCAGCCTGACGGGACCCTCGTCTTTATGGGCCGCATGGATCATCAGGTGAAAATTCGGGGCTTTCGTCTGGAGATCGGAGAGATTGAGCAGGTGCTGATAAAGCATGAGGGGATTCGGGAAGCGGTGGTGATCGTCAAGGAGAGCGAGGATGAAGCGAAGCAGCTGGTGGCGTACCTGGCCTGTGCCGAGGAGATTCAGGAACAGGAACTGCAGCAGTATGCGGTGAAGCAATTGCCAGAATACATGGTTCCAGCGTGCTGGGTCAGACTGGAGAAGCTGCCGCTGACCCCTAACGGAAAGGTTGATCGACAGGCGTTGCCAGAACCGAAGTGGACGCGTGAAGACGAGCAGATCGATACGCCGTTCCACAATGACAGGGAGTCGCTCATCGCATCGATCTGGGAGTCTTTGTTGCAAGTACCCAAGGGCTCCATTTCCCGAAAAGACAACTTTTTTGAACGGGGCGGCCATTCGCTGCTGGCGATGCAGATGGTCTCACAACTGGGTCAATACGGATGGAACGTCAGCATCCAGCATGTCTTTCAGGCGCAAACACCTGCTACCTTGGCCGAGATTCTGCACAAGCAGGAACAAACCGTCGAAGATAAAATTCGAGACTTCGCGCTAGCTGAAAACGTGTTATCTGAGCTTCTCCGTCGTCCTTGTCGATTCAGAACCTATTCGGTTGCCGAGCGTGATGAACGTGTGCTCTTTATCGGCAGAGACGGTTCCTCTTCCTCTACAAATGACGGAGATATGCGACCAGTAAGGGCCTGGATTCGATGGAAACTGGATGCCGCCCTTCACCCGCATCATATCGTAGTCGGGGATGAAGACTTCTCTCCGAACGATGAGAATGAGGCCGAGTGGGGAACGTACCTGAACTTGCGATCGGGGTGTGAAGACGCAGAACTGGATGTGATGCTGGCTGATGTGTGCAACATGCAGGAGCAATTGGCAGCCTGCTTGATGGCGGAAGGTATCGAGCAGGAATATGAGCCTTCACCCTCGCAAAGGTATCATATGAAGCACAGCGATGTATCGGGAACTTATCTTGTGTTTGACCATGCCATCGACGAGCTTCGATTGCGTGACGCCTTGCAGCTGACGATTCAACAAGAAGCGGTCATGCGGAGCAGATGGGCAACGGCAGAACATGAGCGCGCAGCGCACAAAGGTTGCTGGCAATTGTATCGAGCGCCCAAATCGCTACTGCTGCCGACGCTGGACTTGACCCCATTCACACGAACGGTACAATCGCACATATTGAAGCAGCTGATGGCCCGCTTTTTTATCAAGCCTTACCATCTGACCGATTCCATGTTGTACAGGCTGCTGTGGGTGAAGTTGAATGAAAGAGAGTCTGTGCTGCTGCTGCCTTTCTCACATATGCTATTTGATTATATGAGCAGTGAAGTGCTTCGA
The DNA here is from genome assembly GCF_042685085.1 of Marinicrinis sediminis. NCBI lineage: Bacteria > Bacillati > Bacillota > Bacilli > Caryophanales > Paenibacillaceae > Marinicrinis > Marinicrinis sediminis. The sequence goes on along the minus strand of NZ_JBHUMM010000037.1, from coordinate 206,285 downwards.
AATGCCATTCTGACCCGTTACGAGGAGCTGCATACAGAGACAGACAGGAAATCTGAAAAGCCGAACAAACCTGAAAAGGCCAATGCATACTTGCGTTTTATTGAGCAAATTCGCAAAGGCCCGCAGCACACTCATGACAGTGAGCTGTATGAAAAGTTTGAGATCGATTTGTTTCAGCAATCTGTCAATGAATTGAATGCGCGTGTACAGAATGGTTCATTTGACACGTCAACGGTTGTCTATGTGGAGCTGGACGTGCGCCAGGAGAAAGAAGAACCGGATGCGACATGGATGTGGGAGAAGGCGCTGGACGTCTATACGGCATTTTTTGAGACGTATCTGGGACTGTCTGTCGTACCGACGTGGCTCACGCATTATGGCAGAAGCTACGAGGATCAGACTTTTTACGAAATGGTGGGAGAATGTGTGGACTATCTGCCTGTGTGCCTCAAGCATGCCCATGCATCCAGAGAGAACGCAGCAGAAATCAAAACAAAGTTGGACTGGATTTCCCGGCACAATACCCATTTCACTGGCCTGATCTATGATGAATCGATCCGTTCGCGATTCCCCGTGAGCGGCAAGGGATTGCATGATGCCTTTCAACAGTTACCGATCAATTTGAACTATCTGGGTGAAATGAAACCGGAGGACGGAAATCTGGACGGTCTGGACATAGGCGGGGTGAACAGCCATGAATATGACCGGATATTGTATATGACATGGCATCATCAAACGAAGCTCTGTATCTCCTTGATCCTGCCATTCAGGGAAAGCAGGGAAAAGCTTGAACAATTGTTGAGAAAAGCGTCCAAAGCTCGCATGTTCAGCTCATGATACTTCAACTAATGGGAGGCAAGGATTGATGAGAGATACACGCAACATCATATTGTTCAGTCTCAGTCGTTTAATTTCCGAAATTGGAACCTCTGTTTTTCGTTTCGCCTTGAGTTTGTATATTCTGGATCTCACCGGATCGGCGACCATGTTTGCACTGATTCTCAGCTTTACATTTATTCCGGGTGTGCTGGTGAATATTTTTGCCGGGGTGTTCGTAGACCGGGCAGACAAGAAAAAAGTGCTCATTTACAGTGATTTGTTAAGCGGGATTTCCATTTTTCTGTTCATGATCCTCTATCATTTTCAGCCGACTGAAATTTGGCTGTTTGCGGCCTATGCCATTGTACTGAGTACGTTTCAGGCCTTCTTCACGCTGGCTGTCAATGCGTCTGTTCCGAATCTGGTATCGGAAGAAAAGGTGGCTGCGGTCAATTCGAGCAACCAGAGTATCGGAGCCTTAATCAGCATTATCGGTCCGGTAATGGGGGCGGTGGCCTACAGTATGCTCGGGCTCGGCATGATTTTTTTGCTGGATGCCATATCCTTTATCCTCTCCGGCTTTCTAAATATGCTTCTGCTGTTTAGAAAATCCGAAATCGATCCGGATGAACCACAGAAATCGTATATGGAAAGTATGAAGGAAGTGTATCGCTACATTCAGGATCGGGCTGCAATCAAGTACATTCTCGGTATTTTCGTGGCATCCAATTTTGTCATTACCCCTGCGGTATCGCTGGTTCTTCCGTATATTGTGTACAATCAGCTGAAGCTGTCGGCTTATCATCTTTCCTACATTGAGGCCGCGCTGGCAGTCGGGATTATTGTTGGGGCGCTGATTGTCGCGGTACACAAGGTCAATCGATTTGTCATCAATAAAATCTTTATCCTGATTCAGCTTCAGGCGCTTATGATTGTGTTGTGGGTCTTTCCGAAATTTTCATTTTTACCGGACGGAGCAGTGTGGCTCACCTTGGGATATATGGGGTTGCTGGCACTGACAGGTATCTTTAATGCCATGGGCAATATCCCGATGATTTCGTTCGTACAGCTGCAAATTCCAGAACGCATTAGAGCGAGCATTTTCGGCGTCGTAGGAACCGTGACCACGCTGGCTGTTCCGATCGGCATGTGGGTGTACGGGGCCATGCTGGACATCTTTGATTATTCCTACATTCTGGTTGCTTCCGGGCTGTCACTCATTGTGCTGGGTGCTCTCGCGCATCGAAACCGGGATTTACGAGAATTTTTCAGACAGACTCCGCCAGCAGAACCTGCTCCAGCGGGTGGTCAGGTGGAATCCAAGACGGTGGAAGTGAATTAGCTGGCGCTGGTCGGTGTCCATCATTGTTCGGTGATAGATATGGAAAGGGAGGGAAGGAAGATATGCACATTTTCGAACAAGTTGAATCCAATGTTCGTTCATATTGCAGAAGCTTTCCGGTTGTTTTTGACCGGGCAAAGGATGAGTGGCTGTACACCGATTCAGGTGATCCATACCTTGATTTTTTCTCAGGTGCAGGTGCGTTGAATTATGGTCATAATCCGTCTTATTTGAAGGAGCATCTGATCGAATATGTTCAATCAGACGGTATTGTCCATGGTTTAGATATGTATACGAGAGCCAAGGAAGCATTCCTGGAAGCGTTCGTATCCGGTGTTTTGGAACCGTCAGGACTGCATTATAAAGTCCAGTTTTGTGGAGCCACCGGGACAAATGCTGTAGAAGCCGCCCTGAAACTGGCACGAAAAGTGAAGGGGCGAAACGGCATTTTCTCATTCATGGGTGGCTTTCACGGGATGTCCCTGGGGAGTCTGTCTGTCACGAGCAACCAAGCTCATCGGGCCGGTGCGGGAATGCCGCTTCATGATGTTACGTTTTTTCCCTATGATGACGCGGCCCAGTTAAACGGGCTGGATTCTATGGCATACATGGAATACGTTCTGACGGACAGTCATTCCGGAGTGGACAAGCCCGCTGCTGTTATTTTTGAAACGATACAAGCAGAGGGTGGTATTCGTGTAGCGAGTGCAGCTTGGATGCAACGGCTTAGAAAGCTATGCGACGATCATGATATTTTGCTCATTTGTGATGATATTCAGGTTGGCTGCGGCAGAACAGGCCCTTTTCTTTCGTTTGAACGAGCAGGGATTGTGCCGGACATCGTGATGCTGTCCAAATCGATTAGCGGTTATGGGTTGCCGATGTCCATGCTGCTGATGAAGCCGGAGCTGGACATTTGGAAGCCCGGGGAGCATAACGGGACTTTCAGGGGCAATCAACTCGCCTTTATAACCGGGAAAGCTGCACTCGAATGGCGAAAAGAAGTCAATCTGCAAGCCCTGACGGTACATAATGAAACCGTCATTCGTGAGTTTCTCTCCCACAACATTCAGTCGCTGCATCCAGACATTGAAGTTCGGGGTATGGGCATGATTTGGGGCATTGACTTGGCACGCCTGGAGGGTGAGGATCGGTATCATGTGTTGACAGCCTCTATTGCAGCGGCCTGTTTCGAGCAGGGTTTGGTGATCGAACGAGCAGGCAGAAACGGAAGTGTGCTGAAGATCATGCCTCCGCTGACGATTGAGAAGGAGTCGCTGAAGCAAGGCTTGACCATGATCGAGAGCGCGATCACACTGGTGATGAACGAGCGAAGCCTGCCTCATCTGCACCCGGAACCATCGATAAACATGTAACGGATATGAATAAGGTTCATTGACCTCCTCTTCTCCTCTTTACAGAAAGGTGAAGCAGGAGGTTTTTTTATTTGGCATAACTTTTCAGTCAATCGCTTATCCTAACGGAAATAGGAGGAGGTGTGGCCGATGAATGCCAAACGTCCAGCCGGACAGGCAACGCAGGAGCAAAAGCTCCCCATTTCCAAAAATGAAGATGTTGAATTTTCTATGGATCAGGCGGACGCAGCAGATTTGGAAGCGTTGAAGCGGGCAGATGCTGCGGACAAGCGTCAGGAGGAAGGATAACAGGAGGTGGAGAGAATAATGGCAGATAAACCGATTACCGCTTTTTTTACTGACAAGGATGCCGCAGAAGGAGCAGCCACCGACCTGCATACCCTGCGGGTGCGAGATATCTCGATAGAGCGAATGGAAGATGATCGTCCGGAGGGCTACCATCCATTTGTGGCCGGTACTTTCGGCGTGCCCCAAGGAAGTGCTCCGATGAATATGGGGGCGTATAACGGACAGAATCTGGTCATGATGAGTGCGGGTATCGACGGGTATCTGGAGGAAACCTCGTACAAGAATGAAACGGGGGATCGCAAGGATGAGCAGCGGAAGGTCATGCTGTCCTTCCATGTCGATGAGCAGGATGCCGATCAGGCGATTGCGATGATCCAAAAGGCGCGAGGAGACATACAGGATATCTAGCCGAGCCGCAAACAGACAGGGGGACATCGATGGAAAAAAACATATTGGCTTATTTCAAAACGCCGGAAGAAGCAGAAGGGCTGATGCGCAAGCTGCAGGCATTGAGAGCAGCAGACGTTCGTATCGATCGCTTCAGCAAATATCCGGGGGGTGGCGGAGACAGGGTGATGAACACGATGGCAGGGAATGACGCGAGCATTGGCAATCTCACGAGTGATGCCAGCTTTACGAATCCGTCTGCCGGAATCTTATCCGCAATCGATCCGAGTGTCAGCGGAATGAGTGACGGCAGCCACGATGGACCTACCGGACGGGATGTTTTGCTTACGGCGGTCATGCCGGAGGCAACGTTTCATCAGGCGCTGCAACTGGTCGAGCAGTCTGGCGGGCTGGTTTAAGCCTTATTACGGGGTGCTGTTCGTCATCGAAGTTTTTCGGGATCGAATGCAAGGGTAAGGTCGAATGCAAGGGCAACTGTCCGCTTGTATTCGGCCTTTTTGCCGTGTTGTGATCTTTATTATAGCAACGCGTTAAATGAAAAGATAAAATGCTCCCTATATACCTATCCATATTCAGCACTGGCTGGAAAGGGGGAGGCTATGCGGTACAAATCGCTGGAGCTTGAACCGGCCGATCGGCCCAGCCTGGAGAGTCTGGAGATTGGCCTGACCTCAACATGCAATTTTCGCTGTTCGTTTTGCTGTGCCCATGAGCGAAACCGGGAAGAACAGAAGCTTTCTTTTACCGTCATTCAACACATGATCGAGCAATTGCCTGATTTGAAGCGCATCAAACTTTCAGGGGGAGAGGTGCTTCTCTATCTGGAAGACTGCATTCAGGTGGTAGACTATTGCCGTCGCAAAGGGCTGGAGGTACAGATCAATTCCAATGGCAGCATGCTCAATGCATCAAGTATATCTGCACTGGAGCAGGCCGGGCTCAACACCCTGCATATTTCCTTGCATGTAGAATCAGCACCTCAATTTTCCGAATTTTCAGGCATGAGCAGCGAATGGTATGCACGTGTATTGGCGGCCATCAAGCTTGCAGCGCAGAGTGAGATTGAATGTGTCGTAGAGACCATCATTAGTCAAGATACAAAACCGCTGCTAGTTGAGGTCTATCAATTGGCTTATGAGCTGGGAGTTCGCAAGCATGAATTTCAATACGGCATCTCTGTTGAACAAGAACAGCGAAGGTGGAAGCAGCAGTTGAAGCCATTCGATACCGAGCAGACCCTATGGTCTCTGATACAACACAAGGCTTACGATTCCGAGATGTATTTCACCTGTGTAGACCTTGATCCTTCACACCCCCTGACTCCGCTGATCCTGCGTACAGAAGGGGTGAATTTCCCGCGCTGCATGGAGGGTATGAAACAGCTTCATATACACAGTAACGGGGATATTCTCATCTGTGAGCTCGGCTATCCGAAGAAAATCGGCAATGTCTTGGAGGGGACGCGTCTGGATCAGTTATACACGCAGATGCCGGAAGCGCTGTCTTCCTTTTTGAAACATCATCGATGTCAGAAGTATACGGATCATTTTGCTTGAATCGGGACCATTCAAACCAAATGGGAGGGGATGTATAAATGGGACACCCGTATGGATTTTTGGATTATGAGCGGGAGAAGCCGTGTGAGGTGGAACCGCAGCAGCGCATTTACAGCTGGAATGAGTTTACGTTGCCGCTTGATGAGGAGCGGATGACCCAACAGGGAGCAAGATGTATGGATTGTGGCGTGCCCTTTTGCCAGATTGGACAGCTGTCGGAGATGTCGATTGGCTGTCCGTTGAACAATCTCATTCCGGAATGGAATGATCTCGTTTATCGCAAACAGTGGCGGGAGGCGTTGAAGCGACTGCACAAAACGAATAATTTCCCGGAATTTACAGGCAGTGTATGTCCGGCCTTGTGTGAAGGTTCCTGCACCCTCGGTTATGTGGACGCAGCGGTAACCAATAAACGGATGGAGAACGCGATCGTCGATAAAGGCTTTCGGGAAGGATGGATTGTGCCGAAGCCTCCTGCACAACGAACCGGAAAAAAGGTGGCGGTGGTCGGATCGGGTCCCGCGGGATTGGCCTGTGCAGCCCAGTTGAATCAGGCAGGCCACCAGGTCACCGTCTATGAACGGGCAGACCGGATCGGGGGACTGCTCACGTATGGCATACCGAATATGAAGCTCGACAAGAAAAAGGTTTGGAGAAGAGTCAATATGCTGATCGCGGAAGGGATTAAATTTGTGACCAATACCGAGATTGGCAAGGATATTCCGGCAGATGAGCTGGAAAGGATGTTTGATGCCGTGGTGCTCTGTGGCGGGGCTACCCGGGCGCGTGAGCTGGACGTAGAGGGACGGGCCCTGGCAGGGGTTTATCAGGCGATGGACTATTTGACGGATACGACCAAGAGTTTGCTCGATTCAGGTCTTACCGACGATAACTACATTTCAGCCCGGGACAAGGATGTGATCGTCATCGGTGGGGGCGACACCGGAAATGATTGTGTGGCTACGGCGATTCGTCATGGATGCCGCAGTGTACAGCAGTTTGAGATCATGCCCCGGGCCGGTACGAGCAGACTCGCAGGCAATCCCTGGCCCGAGTATCCACGCATTCACAAGGTAGACTATGGGCAACGGGAAGCAGAGAGCCTATACGGACATGATCCGAGAAGGTACGCAATTTCCACGAAACGATTTGCAGGGGAAAATGGACGTGTCAGCGACGTGCATACCATTCAAGTAAAATGGGAGCCAAATGAAGAGGGGCGCATGGTCCCGGTGGAGGTTCCCGGCAGCGAACAGGTTCACCCGGCTCAGCTCGTTCTGATTGCCACGGGATTCACAGGCCCTGAAGCTGTTCTGATCGAGCAGCTCGATTTGGAGCAGGATCAACGCTCCAATGTACAGGCAGAATTCGGTACACACATGACCAGCCGCGAAGGGGTGTTTGCAGCAGGTGATATGCGCAGGGGCCAGAGTCTGGTCGCCTGGGCGATCAAGGAAGGCAGGCAGGCTGCACGGGAAGTGGACCGCTACCTGATGGGCTTCACCCATCTGCCTTAATCCGTCATCTCTGGACTGCGTTGTATGCATGACGATCATTCTGACAGGCGAAGACCAGTTTGGGTTTATCGCAATCACGCTATGGGGCTGTGCCACAAGATCTGAAACTTGTGGGCGGCCCCATTTTTGCCGTTCCTGCAAGTAATCCTTTTCTCTTCGTGAACAGACCTTCTGTGCAGATCGTACGATTGCGCAGACCAGTTGAGACCGTACTGTCGCGCAGGCCTGTGTGGCTCATCCTGAAATGATGGAAAAAGGGTTGAAAAAGAGGGGGAATTAGTTATACGATAGGTTTTGCAGCAGGAAAAACACGACAAATGATACAGGGGATAAAGAGATGCGATTTACACCCATCCAGCACTGCTCGGAAGGCATGGTGCTGGCGAAAACGATATTCAGTGAAAGCGGCCAAACTCTCATTCGCGAGGACGTCAAGCTGACCCGGCGTATGATTGATACCCTGCAACATTTGGGGATCAATTTTGTGTATGTTCGGGATGCGCGCACTTCCGATGTGGAAGTCAAGGAAATGCTCACCGAGCAGACTAGAATGAAGGCAATGAAAACGATCAAGGAAGAGTTTCACAAGATCGGGATCAAGGATCGCAAGTTTACGTCCTCGATCATCAGTCCGGAATTCACCAAATCGTTCAAATCGACCGTACAGGATATTTTGAATGACATTATGAACAGTGAAGGCGCTGTTCATTTTCTGACGGATATTTACATATTCGATCATTATATTTTTCAGCACTCATTGAATGTGACCTGTTATACTCTGCTATTGGCCCGTTCCCAGGATTACAATCAGCAGCAGCTGGCAGAGATCGGACTGGGTGCAATTTTGCATGATATCGGCAAGCTGAAGTTGCCCATGGACATCTTGCAGAAGCCGGGCAGCCTGACGGATGAAGAATATGCCCTGGTGAAGGAACATACGGTTATCGGGTTTGACATGCTTCGCAAAATGCATGATATTCCGCTTCTGTGCTCGCACTGTGCCTTTCAGCATCATGAGCGCATGGATGGAACGGGGTACCCGAGAGGAATTAAAGGGGATGAGATGCATCCTTATGCAAAAATGATCGCCATCGCAGATGTGTTTGATGCGCTGACCACCAACCGGTCTTACCGCAAGGCGATGCTGCCTCACGAAGCCATTGAGGTTTTGTATGCCGGGGCAGGAACGTTGTTCGATCTCGATTTGGTAGATGCCTTCAAATACGTCATCACGCTGTATCCAACCGGCATTCCGGTAAAGCTCAATGACGGCACGGAAGGCATTGTCGTCGGACAGAACAAGGGCATGCCGAGCAGACCGGTCGTACGGGTATTCAAGGATGAATCCGGACAAGAGCTGGACACCTACTATGAGATCGATCTGGGCAAACAATTAACGATGACGATTCAGGACTGCAATCTCGAATTGTATGGGAATGAAGCAGGGACTGACGAATCCGGGCACTGACTCGCATTCGCCGGTCTCTTTTCTTTTCCAATGGCTTTGTAGTAAAATGAAGGTTATGGTTTCCGCTCGAAAGTGTGGCTAGGCTGGCATTCGAACGGATAGAAAAATGGAGGTGGCTTCATGCAGTGGCATGAGATAACCATATACACGACCGAGGAAGCGTCGGAGGCGATTTCTCATTATATGCACGAGCTTGGTGCCGGAGGAGTGTCGATTGAAGAGTCCGGTTCGCTGGATCGGGAGCGGGATACCTCTCTGGGACAATGGTACGAAAAACCGCTGAACAATATTCCGGAGGGTGAGGCGGAAATCAAGGGGTATTTCTCTGATCTGTCCGATGTTTCCGCCATTGTCGATCAGTGCAAAACCTTTGTCGCATCCCTCCAGGAATTCGAGCTGGATGCCGGGAAAGGAACGGTTTCCGTGCGTCAGGTAGATGAAGAGGACTGGGCGACTGCATGGAAGCAATACTACAAGCCGGTTCGCGTTTCAGAGCGCTTGACGATCAAGCCGACCTGGGAGCAGTATGAGCCGGCACCAGAGGAAATTGTACTGGAGATGGACCCGGGCATGGCATTCGGAACCGGTACACATGCGACAACTTCCCTTTGCTTGCGGGCGCTGGAGCAGGTGGTTCAGCCTGGTGATCACGTCATTGACGTAGGGACTGGCTCGGGCATACTGGCTGTTGCTTCGGCGAAACTGGGTGCTGCACATGTTCTGGCCATCGATCTGGACCCGGTAGCGGTGTCTAGTGCAAACGAAAATGTGCGTCTGAATGGTATGCAGGATCACGTGACGGTCAGAGAGAGTGATTTGCTTCAAGTCTTCCATGATCAGACGGAGGAACAGGCGTCTTCCACGCTGGGAGTACGTCTGCCGGTGCGTGTCGTCGTTGCCAACATACTGGCTGACATCATCCTGCGCTTTGTAGATGATGTCCATCAGGTACTCCAGCAGGATGGCGTATATGTCATTTCCGGCATTATCGGGAGCAAGGAAGCCGAGGTGTGCACCGTACTGGAGCAAAAGGGATTTCATATTGATGATGTACAGCGCGAAGAGGACTGGGTTGTGCTGATAGCAAGAAAAGGATAGGGGAGAGCGACGATGGCCTTTCTTCATTTTGATCTGGACGTCTTGCCGTTTATATTCCTGGTCATTCTGATTGCCTTTACCCTGCATGAATTTGCCCACGCCTACGTAGCCTACCGATTCGGAGATGACACGGCGTACCGTCAGGGGCGTGTGACGCTCAATCCGATGGCTCATCTCGATTTACTCGGAACGCTGCTGATTTTTTTAGCGGGATTTGGCTGGGCGAAGCCCGTGCCCGTCAACCGCAGCAACTTCCGCAATCCCAGGATGATGAGTGTCATCGTATCGGCTGCAGGACCTCTCAGCAATTTGATCATTGCGTTTGTGGGCCTAATACTTATGTATCTCTATTTTCAGTTCGGGTGGAACGACGCGCTGTCACCTGGCGGGGCTGAAGCGATTGAAACCTTTCTCGGCTATTTGATTGATCTGAATTTGCTGCTGTTTGTATTTAACCTGATCCCGCTTCCTCCGCTGGACGGATTTCGTATCTTGGAGGATGTGGTGCCCAGATCGGTTCGATTGCAGCTGACACAGGTATCGCAATGGGCGGTATTTATTTTTCTGCTGGTGGTATTTATTCCGCCTCTCAACACCAAGGTGCTGCAGCCGATTCTGAGCTTGCGATATGATATTTTTAACGCCATGAACGTGGTGATGGAGTCGATATTCGGATTTGTTATATTTAACCGTATCTAGTGGATCATGACAATCACTGGCGAACGGCTGTTTTGGGGTGTAAGATAAGGGGTAGCCGATATATGTCATGGTGATTTTGATGGAAAGGAAAGCGGAACGTATGCAGCGATATATGATTGCACCGGAACAATGGGTAGCGGATACCGTGACCTTGACCGGAGATGACGCCCATCACCTGATGAACGTGATGCGTGCGGCTGTGGATGAGAAAATATGGGTCAGTGACGGTGAACAGCGCGAGGGGCTTGTGATCATTACCGACATTCAAAAGGGCAAGGTAACCGGACGAGTGGAGGAAGAAAGAGCGCTGGAAGGCGAGCCGCAGATCGAGGTGTGGATTGCCCAAAGCTTGCCGAAAGGGGATAAGCTGGAGACGGTCATCCAAAAAGGCACCGAGCTTGGAGCGACCCGGTTTATTCCGTTTCAGTCTGCCCGCACGATCGTGCAGTACGATGCGAAGAAGGAAATCAAACGCCTGGAACGATGGCGTAAAATTATAAAAGAAGCTGCAGAGCAAGCTCACCGAAGCTGTATCCCGGTGATGGAGCGACCGCTGAGCTGGAAGGAAATGCTGGAAGCTGTTCAGCCTGCAGATGCGATCTATTTCTGTTATGAACGGCCGGACGGGGCGGGATTGCGCACGATGCTGAGCGAGCTGCGCGCCAAATGGTCGAACAGCGGGTCCGCGACAGAACGGCTGAAAGTGGCGGTGATCGTCGGTCCTGAGGGCGGCTTTACCGAAGCGGAAGCAGAGGAAGCGAAGAGGCACCGCGCCAGCTGGATTACACTCGGCAAGCGTATATTGCGAACCGAGACTGCGGCGATGGCCGCTTTAGCGTGTATCCTGTATGAATTTGATGAGATGGGAGGACCTGAGTAATGCCAACAGTTGCATTTCATACATTGGGTTGTAAAGTGAATTTTTATGATACGGAAGCCATTGGCCATATGTTCAAGGAAGCGGGCTATGAGCAAGTCGATTTTGAGGCAGAGGCCGATGTGTATATTATCAATACCTGTACCGTGACGAATACCGGAGACAAAAAAAGCCGTCAGATCATTCGCAGAGCGATCAGACGAAATCCGGATGCGGTTATTGCCGTAACCGGATGCTATGCCCAGACGGCACCCGCAGAAATCCTGGATATTGCCGGGGTCGATCTTGTCGTCGGTACCCAGGATCGAGACAAGATTCTGACCTATGTGGAGCAGTTTCAGCGTGAGCGTCAACCGATTAACGCCGTGCACAATATTATGAAAAACCGGGAATTTGAAGAGCTGCACGTGCCGGAATTTCAGGATCGCACACGCGCTTTCCTGAAGATTCAGGATGGATGCAACAACTTCTGCACGTTCTGCATCATTCCATGGACACGCGGACTGAGCCGCAGCCGCAAGCCGGAAAGTGTGCTGGAGCAGGCGAGGGAGCTGGTTGGCAACGGGTTCAAGGAAATCGTGCTGACCGGCATCCACACAGGAGGATACGGGGATGATCTCGAAAATTATGATCTGACCGATCTGCTGTGGGATCTGGACAAAATTGAAGGGCTGGAGCGCATTCGGATTAGTTCCATCGAAGCCAGTCAGATTGACGAGCGGATGATCGAGGTGCTGAACAGCTCGGAGAAAATGTGCCGTCATCTACACATTCCGCTTCAGGCAGGCCATGATGAGGTGCTCAAGCGCATGCGCCGCAAATACACGACCGCGGAGTTTGCAGAGAAGATTCAGCGCATCCATGAAGCGATGCCGCAAGTTGCCATTACGACGGATGTGATCGTCGGCTTTCCAGGTGAGACGGAGGAGATGTTTGAAGCGGGCTACCAGTTCATGAAAGAGCTGCAGTTTGCAGAAATGCACGTCTTCCCGTATTCGAAACGGACCGGCACGCCTGCCGCACGGATGGAGGACCAGATCGACGAGGAAGAGAAAAATCGTCGGGTCCATGAACTGATCGACTTGTCGGAGCAAATGCAGCTGGCTTATGCGCGCAAGTTCGAGGGCGAGGTTGTGGAAGTCGTTCCTGAAAGAACATACAAGGGAGCGCCGGACAGTGGCCTGATCATGGGAACATCGGACAACTATCTGAATGTCGTCTTCGAAGGATCAACAGACCTGATCGGACAAATCTGCCGCGTGAAAATCGAGCAGACAGGCGTCAATGAAAATAGAGGTGTGCTGGTACGAGTGCTGGAGCACCCGTCCAAGTCCGCAGCCGGACAGACCAAGCAAATGATCAGCTAAGGATGACTGAAAATGATACCGCCCGTTGTGGCGGTATTTTTGAATTTGAATTCAAATTCTGGATGCAGCTTCCTTCCGCCAAACGGGCAAATAGCACAGGGGTAGCACAAGCAGAGAAGAGATGACGTTGAACAACGTCTGGAAATGAGCGAGTTGATCGGAGGGGCTGTCTGCTGACCACATAACCTGCTGGCTGAGCAAAGGAATGAGCGGAAAGAAAAGGAGGGCCCCGCCAGCATTAAGAAAAAAATGAGACCAGGCGACAAATTGACCGGAGCGGCTGCCGCCAATACTGGCGATAAATCCGGTCACACAGCTCCCGATATTGGCCCCCATGATGATGGCCATGCCCAGCTCGAAGGAGATCGCCTGCACGGAGGCAAGTCCCATCGTAATCGCGATGGAAGCCGAACTGCTCTGAATGACGGCAGTCAGACAAATGCCCGCGAGCAGGCCGAGCAGCAGACTGCGCTGGGCAAGTTCCAGAAACCAGATAAAAAAACCGGTATGCTGCAAGGCAATTCCAATCGTGCTCATCTGTTCCATACCCAGCAGGACACAGGAAAAGCCTGCCAGTGCAATGGAGCCAAATAAACTGGCATGAACGAATGAGGAGACGGGAAGTCTGTGTGGTCTTCGAGCGGACAACAGCTGGTGGAGCACAGACAGTACGATGGCGACCGTGCAGCTCCCGCAAGCAAAGAGCAGCAGCGGCACCGCAGAACGGCTGACCGGATGGCCGATCAGTTCGGTTGTGATGGCGGCTCCAATATTGGTACCGAGAATAATGCCCAGTGTACGGGGGAAGCTCAGCAGACCCGTATTGACCAGACCGATAGAAATAGCCGTAATGGCGCTGCCGCTTTGCAGGAGGGCCGTCATGCAGCCGCCTGTGAGCAGGCCTCTCAGCGGTGTGGCAGTGAATCGTTTCAATACGTATTTCAGGATGTTGCCTGCCCAGTAGAAGAGGGCAAGTTCCATCAATTTCATCCCGAACAAAAAAACGGACAATCCCATACAGAGTGGGATCATGATAGAATGGAACATAGCGGACAGGCTCCTTTATCAGCGATTGCCACAGGCAAGGTTTGGTTCATATATATGAATGTGCATGTCCAGCCATGCGGCTGAAATGTACATAGCAGAAAAACAAAGTTTTTATCTCATTCGAAACGGCACGATGTCCAGCATACTTTGAAAAGGAGAATCGATGACAGATGACAACAATGGCACAGGTCATGATGAAACAAAAACGCAAAAAGAGAGTGGAGCAGGGACATCCCTGGATTTTTGGCAATGAGATCGAGCAGATCACCGGAGAGGCAGAGCCAGGTCAGTTGGTCCATGTGTACAATCATCACGGACATTTTCTGGCGACAGGCTATTACAACCCCCATTCACAGATCCGGGTCCGTGTCATCAGTTATGAGCCGCTTCAAGAGATGGATGCTGCTTTTTTTGAAACCAGAATTCGGGAGGCCAAGCGTCTGAGAGAGCGTTTCTTGCCAGATCAGACTTCCTTCCGCGCGGTGTATGGCGAGGCGGATTTCCTGCCGGGTCTGGTCGTGGATAAATTTGCAGACGTGCTGGTCGTTCAGATTCTGTCGATGGGCATGGAAGCGCATAGAGAGATCTTGCTGAAAGCATTCGTGAATGTATACGAACCGAAGGGGATTTATGAACGAAGTGATGTGCCGGTGAGAGAGCTGGAAGGACTGGAGCAGCGAACCGGATTGCTGTATGGCACGGCTGAAAGATGGGTGGAGATTGAAGAGAACGGCATCCCGATGCAGGTAGACATTGAGCAGGGACAGAAGACAGGCTATTTTTTCGATCAGCGGGAAAATCGCGCCTTTTTGCAGCATCTGGTTCGCGGCTGGGGAGAACGCAGCGGCATTCAGTTGCAGGAGATGGAGATCGATGGGGACATACAATCGGTCCCTGTCAACAAAAATGGAAAAGTGGTGCAATTTCCTTACTGGGATGGCGCTACGGTCCTGGAATGCTTTGCCCATACGGGCAGTTTTACGCTGCACGCCTGTCAGTACGGTGCGAAGAAGGTCACTTGTCTGGACGTGTCGGCTCACGCCATTGAGACGGCCAAGCAGAATGTGCAGCGCAACGGGTTCGAGGATCGGGTTGAGTTTGTGGTGGAGGATGCCTTTGAATATCTGCGCCGTCATGCAAAGGTGGTCGATGAGAAGCAACGCAGAGCAAGACTGCTTCAGCAGGGGGCAGAAAAGGTGGATACGTCCAAGCCTTTGACGGAGGAAGGCAGAACGTGGGATGTGGTCATTCTCGACCCGCCTGCCTTTGCCAAAAACCGAAAAGCGATAGAGAGTGCATGCAGAGGATACAAGGATATTAATCTGCATGGCATGAAGCTGGTGAATGAGGGAGGCTATCTGGTAACGGCCAGTTGTTCCTTCCATGTCGCGCCGGATGTATTTTTAGCAACGATTGAAGCGGCGGCCGTGGATGCGGGCAAGCAGCTGAGACTCATCCATTTTGATGGGGCTGGCAAGGATCATCCGAGAATTCAGGGTGTCGATGAAGGCCATTATCTGAAATTTGCAGTGTTCGAGGTGCGAACCCGAAAATAATCAGGCAAGAAGGGGGAATAACCGTGACGGTTCAATTGATTGCGGGGAGAGCCGGCAGCGGCAAGACCTACACGGTGCTGACGGAAATAACGGAAAAACTGAAGGACAAGCCTTTAGGCAGCCCGCTCATCTATCTGGTACCGGAGCAGGCGAGTTTCCAGGGTGAGCTTGCACTGACGGCACGGATGGGTCTGCAGGGTATGGCACGGGCCCAGGTGCTCAGCTTTCGTCGTCTGGCTTACCGGGTTATGCAGGAGACGGGGGGCATTGCGCAGCCGCCTATTGATGATCTCGGCAAGACGATGCTGCTTCATTATGTGATGAAACAGCATGAGCAGGAGCTGGTTCATCTTCGGACTTCTTCCGAGCAAATGGGTTTGCTGGAGCAAACGCTGGAACTGTTTGATGAATGCAAGCGATATGCGGTGAAACCGGATCGTCTTCATGCCCTGCTGGACAAGCTGAACCAGTCATCGGATATCACCCGCAGACAGGATGCCGGATTCGCACGCAAGCTCCAGGATCTTGCGCTGATCATGGAAAAATATGAATCGCTGCTCGTCTCCTCCTATCTGGACGGAGATGAAGCACTGAACCGACTGACCGAGCAAGTAGGGGATTCGGCTTATCTCCAGGAAGCAGAGATTTGGATCGACGGTTTTCACGGCTTTACCCCACAGGAATATGCCGTCCTGCTCGCACTGATGCAGACATGTCGCTGCGTGACGATCACCCTTTGCACGGACAAGCGGTATGAATCAGAAGCGCAGTTGCATGAACTGGATTTGTTTCACCCCACCGCTGTGACGATGCTGCGGCTGAAGCAGATGATGCAGGAGCATGGCATTGCGGAAAAGCCGATTCGATTTCTGTCTGATCCGGGTACGGTTCCACCTCGTTTTCGCGATGAACCGCTGCTTGCTCATCTGGAAGCGCATTATGACGCACGCAAGCCCTATCAGGGACAGGCGTTGCTAGGAGCGGATCAGATCGGCGAGCAGAAGCTGCCGATTCAGATTTATGCGGCTGCCAATCCGAAGGCGGAAGCAGAGGCGGTTGCGCGGGAGATGGTTCGACTGGCCCGTGAGGAAGGGATGCGCTGGCAGGACATGACGGTTCTCTCCCGAAACTTGGCTCATGACGAGGATTTGCTGACAGATGCGCTGGACAAGTATGATATCCCGTATTTTCTGGATCAGACGCGATCGGTGATGCAGCATCCGGTCATTGAGCTTATTTTGTCTGCGCTGGAGGTCATTCAGCGCAACTGGAAGTATGAAGCCGTATTTCGCTGTGTGAAAACGGATTTTTTGCTGCCGCTAAACCGGCATGAATATGAACAACTGGCTGCAGAGGAGCCATCGTCCACCGGGCAGCAGGCCTGGTTTGCCTCGTTCGAGGACAAGGAAGCAGGCAGTGAGAATTTGGATTCCGATTCGTGGGAACTGATGGCCCGCAGAGGAATGGACGAGCTGGAAAACTATGTGCTGGCTTTTGGCATTCAGGGCAGTCGCTGGCTGGATGATGACCCGTGGCGTTTCCGTTACCGGATGTCCGCTATCTCAGATGAGTCGGATGAGAAAGAACAAGATGAAGCCGAGCGCAAGTTTCTCTCTCGCATTCATCGCTACCGGGAACAGGTGCGTCTTCCCCTTCTTGCTTTGCAAAAGCGGATGAAGCGGGCGAAAACCGCGCAGGCTCAAGTTCATGCGCTGTATGTGTTTCTCGAAGAGGTACAGGTGCAGGCCCGACTGGAGAGATGGAGCCATCAGGCAGCCGAGCAGGGCATGCCGGAAAAAGCCAGAGAGCATCTTCAAGTATGGAACAGTGTCATCGATGTCATGGATCAGATGGTTGAGGTGCTGGGAGCCGAGGAAATGACGCTGGAGTGGTTCTCCCAGCTATTGACGACAGGACTCGAGAGCATGAAACTGGCGCTGGTGCCGCCCGCGCTTGACCAGGTGACACTGGGCAGTTTTGACCGGACTCGCCCAGGTGAGGTACAGGCTGTGTTTATTATCGGGGCCAATGACGGCGTGCTGCCAGCCAAGCTCACGGAGGATGGCATGATCAGTGAGCAGGAGCGGGAGTGGTTGCTGGAGCAAGGGGTGGAGCTGGCTCCAACGAGCAAACGCAGATTGCTTGATGAACAGTTTCTGATTTATACGGCGCTGACGGTTCCTTCCCGATGCCTGTACATGTCTTACCCGTTTGCTGACGGGGAGGGCAAGTCCCTGCTCCCGTCTGAGGTTATCAGACGGTTGCAGCGCATGTTTCCGATGGTGGAGACCCAACTGAAGGTGCAGGAGCCGGATATGAATGAAACACTTCACCAATTGTTGTCCTTCCTGTCCAGTCCCGATTCAGCCATGTCCTTTCTCGTCGTTCAGCTGCGCAGATGGATGCGGGGAGAAGAGATTCACGATCTGTGGTGGGATGTCTACAACTGGTACGCCAGCGATCCGCAATGGCAAGAGAGGCTGCGTCAGAAAATGATCGGACTGTTCTATGCCAACCAGGAGAAGCCGCTTGCCAGAGAGACCAGTCGCAAGCTCTATGGCAAACGACTTCGTGCCAGTGTGTCGAGAATGGAGCGATTTGCTTCCTGTCCGTTTGCTCATTTTGCGAGCTATGGATTGAAACTGAAGGAGCGGAAGGTTTACCGGCTCGAGGCACCGGATATCGGGGAGCTGTTTCATGCGGCGCTCACTTATATTGCCGTCGATCTCCAAAAACGCGAGATTGAATGGGGACAATTGACGACAGCGCAGTGTTATGAAGAAGCTGTCAAGGCGGTTGAGCATCTGTCTCCGAAGCTGCAAAGTGAAATCCTGCTAAGCTCCAAACGCTATCATTTTATATCCAAGAAGCTGAAAGAAATTGTCGGCAAGGCATCCGCTGTACTGGGGGAACAGGCGCGCAGAGGCTCGTTTTCACCAGTGGGCATGGAGATCGGATTTGGGCCCAATCAGGCGTTGCCTCCACTGGTATTTGATCTGGAAAATGGCGGTCAGGTGGAGCTTCTCGGACGAATTGACCGTGTAGATATGGCACAGGGGGATGGCAAGCTGTTGCTGAGAGTCATTGATTACAAATCCAGCTCCCGATCTCTGCTTCTGCCCGAAGTGTATTATGGCCTCTCCTTGCAGCTGCTGACGTATCTGGATGTGGTCGTCACGCATGCCCAGCAGTGGCTTGGCCAAGAAGCAGACCCGGCAGGCGTGCTGTATTTCCATGTCCATCATCCCATGCTGCAAAAGCAGAACGGCCTGAATGCGGACGAGGCGCGTACGGAAATTTTCAAGCGATTCAAAATGAAGGGGCTGGTGCTGTCCGATCTGGAGGTTGTGCAGAAGATGGACCAGCAGCTTGACAAGGGGCATTCGGACATGCTGCCTGTTGCGGTAAAGGCGGACGGTGCGTTCTACAAGTCGTCTTCTGTCTTTAGCCTGGATCAGTGGGAGCAAGTACGCTCATATATTCGGGGACAGATCAAGGAGATGGGAGAGCGCATTCTGGACGGTGAGGTCGGTATTGAGCCGATCAAATTCGGCAAAAAAACGCCATGTCAATTTTGCCCGTATCACGCAGTCTGCCAGTTCGATCCATTGTTTGAGCAAAATGACTATCGTTCGCTGTATGGCCTGCAGCGTGAGGAAGTGTGGGCGAAAGTACAGCTGGACCCATCAGAAGGAGAGGCAGGTGATCGGTAATGGAGACGGGAAACAGGCTGACCAGGCCGGAAAACAGCATATGGACGGATGATCAGTGGCGGGCTATTGCCACCAGAGGTCATGATCTGCTTGTGGCAGCGGCGGCGGGATCGGGGAAGACAGCGGTCCTTGTGGAACGGATCATTCGCACCATCACCAATCCCGATGATCCTGTCGATGTCGATCGATTGCTCGTAGCCACCTTTACGAAAGCCGCTGCCGATGAGATGAGACAGCGTATTCGTGAAGCGCTGGAGAGCCGCTTGGACGAAGAGAAAGCCGGCTTGCCAGAATATGAGCATATTCGCAGACAAATCGCCTTGATTCATCGGGCTCCCATCACGACGCTTCATTCCTTTTGCCTCGATGTGGTGCGCAAGCATATTCAACAGCTGCAACTGGACCCCAAGTTTCGCATCGCCAACGAAACGGAGATCGAATTGATCCGTCGAGAGGTGATGGAGGAACTGTTTGAGGCGAAGTACGAGGAATTTGCCGAAGATCTGCAAGCCCCCTTTTGGGCATTTGTGGATCGCTACAGTTCCGAACGCAGTGATGAGGGGCTTTATTTTCTTGTAGAGCAAATCTATGATTTTGCCCGCAGCCATCCGGACCCGACTGGGTGGGTGACAGAGACAGCTCGCGCATTTGGCTCAGCGGGAGCGGCAGACGGGGAACAATGGCTGAATAGCTTGCGGCTGGATATGAGGTTGCAGCTGGAACAGGCAACGGATGGACTGAAATCGGCCCTCCTTTTATGCCAGAAGCCCGCTGGCCCTTTGCCATACAAGGAACAGCTGGAGCAGGAACTGCAAGACCTTCAGCGTCTGATGAACCTCGCTGACCCGAATAAGGGAGAGGACTGGGATACGCTTCATGCAGCTTTCCAGCAAAATGTGTTTGCC
This sequence comes from Marinicrinis sediminis, assembly GCF_042685085.1. Lineage (NCBI taxonomy): Bacteria > Bacillati > Bacillota > Bacilli > Caryophanales > Paenibacillaceae > Marinicrinis > Marinicrinis sediminis. Next base: position 186,249 of record NZ_JBHUMM010000037.1, on the reverse strand, counting down.
AGACTCCAGGCTATTCGCGGAGATGAGTATGATAAAACGTTGCAGGAAAAGGCAAAAAAGCTTCGCGATCAGGCCAAGGAAACGATGGCCAAGCTAAAGGAACAGCTCTTCGAGCGAACGAGGGAGCAGTACATGCACGAAATGGAACAACTGGCTCCGCTGATGGAGGTGCTGTCCGGACTCGTGCTGTCGTTCGCTGACCGTTTCCAGGAGGCTAAGCGGGAACGGAATATCGTCGATTTTAATGACTTGGAGCATTTTGCGCTGGCTATACTTCGCGAAGAGGAAACCGCAGGGAAGGACGTCTTGCCTTCTTCGGTGGCTCTTACGTACCAGTCTCACTTTGTAGAGATTTTGATCGATGAATATCAGGATACGAATCGCGTGCAGGAAACCATTTTACAGCTTATTGCCAAGCCAGCGCCGGGCAACCGATTTATGGTGGGGGATGTCAAGCAGAGCATTTATCGTTTCCGGTTAGCCGAGCCGTCTCTGTTTCTGGCAAAGTATCGCAGCTACCGCTCCGCGGCACAGGAGCCGTCCGATCTGCCATCAGGCAGCGTGACAGAGGGCGAGAAGATTGATCTCTCACGCAATTTCAGAAGCCGTCACGAGGTGCTTGATGCGGTCAATTACGTTTTTCGGCAGCTCATGAACGAAGGGATTGCCGAAATTGCGTACGACAAGCAGGCCGAGCTGGTGCCGGGTGCAGATTATCCGCTTGATGAGGAGGGTACGTTCGATACGGAATGGTTGTTGCTGGAGCGCGATGGCGCAGCCGAGGAAGCAGACGATTCGATTGAACCGGATGAAGACGGGAATGAAGCAGCATCGAATTCTCTGGGCCTTGCACAGGAGGCACAGAAACCTGAGGCCGGCGAAATGGAAACGGCGCAAATGGAAGCAAAGCTGATGGCCATGCAGATACGGAGGCTAGTGGGTACAGACGGCGAGCCGTTTATGGTGTATGACCGCAAGTTGAAGGGCAAGCGTCCCGCTACGTACCGGGATATTGTCATTTTGATGCGCGCCACTCAGAGCTGGGCCCCCTTATTGATGGAGGAATTCCGGCAGGCTTCCATTCCTTGCTATGCGGATCTGAACGCGGGGTATTTCTCAGCAGGAGAGGTGGAGTTCATGCTTTCCCTGCTGAAGGTGATCGACAATCCGTATCAGGATATTCCGATCGCAGCCGTTCTCCGCTCACCGGTGTATGAGCTGAATGCAGAAGAACTCGCTCAACTTCGGATTCATGTTCCGAGCGGGCAGATGTTTGATGCTGTGGTGGCGTCCGCACGTGATGACGCGCCGCTCTCTCCGGAACTGAAAGGCAAACTGGGCCGCTTCCTGGCTGATTTGGAACGGTGGCGGGATGCTTCGAAGACCCAGACGGTCTCTCAGCTGGTAACGGATATATACCGGAGAACCGGCTACTATGACATGGTTGGCGGATTTCCGGGTGGCACACAGCGGCAGGCGAATCTGAGAGCGTTGTTTGACCGGGCCAAGCAATATGAGTCTACTTCCTTTCGGGGATTGTTCCGATTTTTGCGTTTCATTGAAAAAATGCTGGATTCCGGCGGTGACCTGGGCACTGCTCGTGCACTCGGAGAACAAGAAGATGTGGTCCGCATCATGTCCATCCACAAGAGCAAGGGGCTGGAGTTTCCTGTCGTATTTGTGGCGGGATTGGGCAAGAAGTTCAACCAGCAGGACCTGAACGGTCATTTTATCTTGCATAAAGAGCTCGGCTTTGGACCGAAGTTTGTTGATCTGGCGCATCGGGTCAGCTATCCTTCGCTGCCGAATCTGGCGATCAAGCGCAAGCTGAGATGGGAAATGCTGGCCGAGGAAATGCGTGTGCTGTACGTCGCGTTAACGAGAGCGAAGGAAAAGCTGTATCTGGTCGGCACAGTTAGACAACTGGACCGACACATTGAAAAATGGGCCACGGCACGGCAACTGGAGACCCTCCCGCTGGAGCAGGGGAGGCTGGCGAGAGCCCAGACCTATCTGGACTGGCTCGGACCAGCCCTGATGCGTCATCCCGCCGGGGAAGGATTGTTGAATCGTCTGGCTTCCTCAGAGGGCACCCATTCTTCCGGCTTCCAGCAGGGGGCTTGCAGAGAAGCGACGGATGATCGATCCAGCTGGCGGGTGCATCTGCTGGATGCCCAGCAATTTCTCCAGGCCGCTGCGGCGCTGGAGGATCGCACCCAAACGATTATGGACAGTCTCAAATCGGCTTCTCCGCTGCCGCACATGAGCGGTGGGCTGCAGGCAGAAGTTGGTGAGCGGCTTGGATGGACCGATCCGAATCGCCGGGCGGCAGAGCTGTTTGCCAAAACGTCGGTCACGGAAATGAAGCGAATGGCCGAGCTCCATCATGAACCCCACGATTCCGCCGTGGAACTGGACTGGGATGAAGATAGAGGTTCTTTTACACCGAAAACCCAGACGGGCCGACTGCTCAGAAGACCCCGCTTCAAGGAAGAAGCCGGGATGACCGCTGTAGAGCGCGGAACGCTGTATCATGCGGTTATGCAGCATATTCCTCTTCAGGGGACGGTCGATGAGCAGGTGGTGCAGGAAACGCTGGCGATGATGCTTCACAAACGGCTGATCCATCGCTCCCAACATGATGCGGTTGAGTTGAATGAAATTACGGGATTTTTCCGGCATGAGGTAGGCAGAAGACTAATGGAGAGCAAGCAGGTTTATCGGGAGCTGCCGTTCAGCTATCTGCTCAAGTCGGGAGAGGTTTATGATATAGAGGAAGCGCATATGCGGGCCGAACCGGTATTGATTCAAGGGGTCGTAGACTGTCTGTTCGAGGATGGAGACGGCGGCTGGGTGCTGATCGATTACAAGACGGATACCCTGGCGAGAACAAGCCCTGAGCAGCTGCAGGAGCGGTACCGCATTCAGATCCAGCTTTACCGCAAGGCGCTGCAGGATATCATCAGGGAGCCGATACACCAAGCCTATTTGTATTTGTTTGACAGTGGCGAAGTGATCGAGATGCCATAAAGTGTCCATAGAGTGCCTATAAAGCGCCGTCTGGTGGAACTCGCTAAGGGTTTTGAACAACGATCAGACAAGGCAGATGGTCTTGGGCAGGTATCGGAGAGAAGAAAAGAAAATGCCAGGGAATGAAGATTTCTGAGATAGAAGAAAAGGATATCTCTGAGCATGCAAATAGCAGGAAATGAAAGTAACAAGAAATGAAAGTAGATAGTAAGAAAAGAAATTGGCAGGGGAGAAAGGGGGAAATCGAGTGCGAATACTGCACACCGCAGACTGGCATCTGGGCAAGACGCTGGAAGGACGAAGCCGTCTGGAGGAACAGGCTGCTTTTCTGGATGAACTGGTGCTGTTGATCAAGGACGAGCAGATTGATCTCATCTTGATGGCAGGGGATGTCTACGATACCGTGAATCCGTCAGCTGCGGCTGAACAGCTGTTTTATGATGCGATCGTGCGAATGACGCAGGATGGCAACGTACCGATCGTCGCGATTGCGGGCAATCATGACAATCCGGACCGATTGACCGCGGCTCATCCGCTGTCTCAGCGCTATGGCATTCACCTTAGCGGCCTGCCGTCTATCCAGCCGGTCGAACTGGAAGTAGGTGCTTATGGGGAGCGGGCGGTCATTATTCCGTTTGCATATCCTTCCGAATCCAGGCTGAAAACATTGCTTGCCAGAGAAGCAGACGAGGCACAGCTCCAGCAAGCGTACGCGGATCATGTGGGGATGCTGATGCAGCAGGCGTCGCGTTCTTTTCAACCTCAGGCGGTCAATGTGATTATGAGTCATTTGTTTGTGCTTGGCGGTCAGGAAACCCAATCCGTCGAACGACCAATCCAGGTAGGGGGCGCCTATACGGTTTCTCCGCGTGCATTTGAGGTGGGCGCACACTACACGGCACTTGGGCACCTGCACAGGCCGCAGACGATGAAAAGTGAGACCCCGATTCGCTACAGCGGCTCGCCGCTTGCCTACAGCTTTTCGGAAGCAGGTCAGGCCAAGTCTGTGACGATTGTGGAGGCGGTGGCGGGCAAGCCCGTACAGGTATCGGAGAGGGTGCTCAGTGCGGGCAAGCCTCTTGTGAAATGGCATGCGCCAGAAGGCCTGCCTCAGGTCTATACGTGGCTGCTGGAAGGCAGAGATGCTGAAGCCTGGATCGATCTGAGCGTTCATGTGACAGAAGCGCTCCATATGGAAGAGATCCATCAACTTCGCAAGAGTCATGCCGGACTGATTCACATTCGACCCATTTTCCCGGAAATGGTTGCTTCATCCAGGGAGCAGCAGCGTACCGGACTCCCCTTGCCGGAGCTGTTCCGACAATTTTACCGGCAGCAGACGGGTGGCGCGGAAGCAGAAGATGCCTTGGTCGATCTGTTTTTGGAACTGATTGATGAAGAAAATGAGGGTGAAGAACGATGAGACCGGTCTATCTGAAATTGAGCGGACTGCAGAGCTATCGACAGGAGCAGGAGATCGATTTTTCCATGCTGTGTGACGGCGGTGTCTTCGGCATCTTCGGTCCGACCGGAAGCGGGAAATCGACGATTCTGGATGCGATGACACTCGCGCTATATGGCAAGGTAGAGCGTGCGATCAATGGCACGCAGGGGATTATGAACCAGAATGAGAAGAAGCTGATGGTTGCATTTACATTCGAGCTCGCTTCTGCGTCGGGCAGAGACCGGTATACGATCGAGCGGCAATTCAAGCGTACAGGTGAGATATCGGTGTCTACCGTTCTCTGCCGCCTGATCCGGGTGACGGCCAATAGGGAAGAAGTACTGGCTGACAAGCAGACAGAAGTCAATGCAGAGATTGAACAGCTCATTGGCTTGACCATGCACGATTTTACGAGGGCGGTTGTGCTTCCGCAAGGAAAATTTGCTGAATTTCTGTCACTGAAGGGCAGTGAGCGCAGGCAAATGCTGCAACGATTGTTCGGACTGGAACGCTATGGGGATCAGTTGCAGCAGCGTCTCAGTCAGCGTCTGAAAGACAGCGATGCACGTCGCAAACAATGGACAGCCAGGCTGGAAGGTTTGGGAGATGCGTCCGCAGTCGCTGTGGAAGCAGCCAGGGAACAACTGCGGACAGAGGAACGAGCGTTGACCCAGGTCCGGACCGAGCTGAAGAGGCTGGAAACCGACATCGAAGAAAAACGTGAGGTGCGAAGGCTGCAGCAGGAGAGGGATGTCCATATACAGAGTTTGGAACAGCTGAAGCAGCAAAAGCCGGAGATGGACACGCGCAAGCGGCGATATCAGCTCGGTCTGGAGGCCCGGCAGCTGGAGCCGGCATGGCGGCAATGGAAGGAAGAACAGGAACGGCACAAGGAAGCGGAACTGCGGCTTCAGCAGCGGCAGGAAAGACAGGAAAAGCTGCATCGGCAACTGGAAGAGTTCGAAGGCAAGGCAAAGCGTGTCAGACAGCACTGGACAGAACAGGAACCGCTCATGACCGCCAAGATGAACACCTTCCAGCAGGCTATCAAGCTGGAATCAGAGATTGCTGACATGCAGGAGCAGATCGCCAAATGGACAGAGGACCAGACCGTTTGGCAGAACAGACAGCGCATGCAGCAGCAAGAAATGGACAAGGCCGCAGAGATGCTGCGGCGGGCAACAGAGAGACAGGAGCAAATCAAGCAAGAGTTGGTGCAGACCCGGATGCCCCAGGATGAGAAACAGCGATTGAAACAAGCTTGGCAGCAAATGAAAGAGATGCAGCCCCTGCAGCAGCAAGTGGAAGCATGGGGACAAACGGTCGAGCAGGCTCAACAGGCCTGTAGGAAGCAAGAGCAGGCGTGTGAGTCGCAAGGTCGTCTGCTGGGTGAAACTTTTGCACAGGTAGTGCGGCAGTCTGCGGAACTGGCTGAATGCCGTGATCAGGGACTGCTGCTGGTACAGACGACCGCCTTGTCTGTCACGCGATTTAACGAGTGGATCGGGATGCAAAAGCAGTTCCGGGAAGAAAGAGGCCTGCAGGCGGCAGCGGTTCAGCTAGCCGAACGATTGAAACAAGATGAAGCCTGTCCGGTATGCGGTTCGATTCACCATCCTCAACCGGCGACGGAGGAAGAGCAGGAGGAAGTGCCTGCTACGGGGGAACAGATGGATGCTGCCTATCAGGCTCTGCGTGAGCTTGAACACGTCCAGCATCAGTTGCAAACTCAGGTGGAGGCCTGGCAAGCAAAGCTGGATGAGGTGCATAACCTGGCCGCACGACTGAATCAGGCATCCTCGGCTTTAGGAGAACAAGCAGATGCAGAAGATCAGACTGATCGTACGCCTGCCTGGCTAGCATCCATACGGGAAGCTGCGGCGAATCGTATACCTGCTTCGCTTCAGGAAAAGGACCACCTCGAAACAGTTGGCGCCATGTATGGCTGGGGCTCCTGGATGGACCGCCTCGCTCATTTGCAGAACGAAATGACGCAATGCATGCAACGTCCTGCCGCTCAGCTGTCTGTAAAATCGCTGGAAGCAGAGCTACGCACCTATGAGCAGAGTGTATGGCAACTCACTCAGTTCACGGACAAGCTAACTGCCGATCAGATGAAGGCAAGGGAACTGGATCGCCAGCTCCTGGAAGCGAAGGAACAGTGGCGAACTCGTTTTGTGGATGACGAACTGGAAACGATCGATCAGGCTCACAGAAAATGCGAGGAGCGTGAACAACAGGCTGAAGAGCTTCAACAACGCCTGGATAAAAGCTACAGCTATATCGAGGAGCAGCGTAAACATTCAGAGCAGGCTACACAAGCGCTTCATCAGCTGGAAAGACAGCTTATTGAGACGGAGACGACGTTATCCAATCGCAAAGAGCTGTCTTCTGAAAAGAAAGAGCGACTTCATGCCCTGTGCGGGGATCGCGATCCGCAGGAAGCCTATCAGGAGCTTCACGAGCAATATCAAAGGATGAAGCAGGAAAATGAGCAGGTGGCCCAGTCACTTGAGCATCATAAGCTGGAAATGGCAAAGGTCAGTACAGAGGTACAGCATGCCGATGCGGCTTGCAAGGAATATGCAACCAGAGCTGAAAAACTGACGCAGCAGTGGCAGCAGCGTTTAACCGAAAGCTGCTTCGAGACGGAGGAAGACATGATCGACGCGATGGCAGATCCTTCCGAGCTGTCCGTCTGGTCTGAAGAATTGGAGAGGTATGAAGCCCGGTGGCAGCAAGTAGAAGGCTTACTGTCAGAGCTGCTACAGCAGCTTCAAGCACGTTCGATTGATGAAACAGCCTGGACAGAGCTGCTGGACGAGGCAAAGGCGGTCAAGGCTCGATTTGAGGAAGGCCTGCAGAAACAGGGCAAAGCGGCCCGGGATTATGAAGAATTGACCAGACGGAATGAGAGTTGGGCGGAGGCTCACCAGCAGCTGGAAGCAGAGGAGCAAGCCTGGAGACAGCTGACTGCCCTGCAAAGCGTGTTCAGAGGAAACGGTTTTGTCGAGTTTATTGCGGAGGAGCAGATGATGCATGTCAGTCGGGCAGCCTCAGAGCGGCTGGGTGAGCTCACGAGACAACGGTATGCCATTGAGGTCGATTCCAGCGGAGGATTTGTCATGCGGGATCAGACGAATGGCGGGGTGAAGCGTCCGGTCAGCTCGCTAAGCGGAGGCGAGACGTTCCTGACCTCTCTTGCGCTTGCGTTGGCATTGAGTGCACAGATTCAGCTAGGTGGAAAATATCCGCTTGAATTTTTCTTCCTGGATGAGGGATTTGGTACACTGGATGGTGACTTGCTGGAGACTGTTGTGGATGCACTGGAGAAGCTGCAGCTTCAGAAGGTGAGTGTCGGTGTGATCAGTCACGTGCCTGAAATGAGAGCGCGACTGGCCAGAAAGCTGGTTGTGGAACCGGCAGCCCAAACCGGTCAAGGCAGCAGGGTTTATCTGGAGCAGATGTAGCGGCTCCGTAAATTTCAAGAAATATAGGGAACAGACCGAGGGGTGTCCGACTGGACACCCCTTTTGCTCCTGTGGCATCAAAAAAAGGCTCGGAGTGTTTCGGCTAGAGCGTTGTAGATAAAATTTAGCTAATGAGATTGACTTTCGGCTAAGGAGTTTCAACTAGCGTTTCTTGGTTTTTGCAGTCAGATCATCATCGTTGTTCCCTTTTTCTTTTTGTTTAGCGCGATGATTTACATTTCGGCTCAAGGAAACCCCTCCTTGACTCAATGTCCGGGCAGGGTGCCCAGCCATGTTAGTATGACCGTTTTTGCTGGTTTTGTTTCTGGCTAAGCATGCGGATTTCCTGCTGGATCACATCTGCCAGATCGGTATTGCCATACAGATCGAGCACGCCCAGCAGGGTGGCGTCTGCGATCTCTTCCGATTCATGCTTGGGCACAGCGAGCTGGATCATGGCTTGCAGCCTGGCATTGGGCAATTGATCCGGATAGGCTTTTAGATAAACTTCCATCGGGTCCAGATCGTGATTGACACACCACTGGGCGAAAACGAGAATCATCATTTCCTCGTCCTGCTGAAACTGCTCGATAATCTGTTTTTCAATTTCTTTTTGATTCATGTGATTTCCCCTTTTCAGTACCCGATGATCGAGTAGGCGAATATACTGCTGTTGGAGGTGATCATATGCACAAACAACAGGCATATGAAATGTGCAAGCATCATTTGAACCAGATGGTGATGGTGCAAACAAAGGACGGTCACATGATCCAGGGCATGATCGCCCACGTCGATCATGAGCATGTATATTTGATGACAAATCCATACGCAGACCACAACCAATCCCCGGCTCTACAGGCAGCAGCGATGCAGCCTCAGGCCGATCAGAGACCGTTTATGACAGATGAGCAGGGTACGCCACAGTCCGGCACGGGTGACAGACAGCCCTACGGAGGGGGCTATGGTGGCGGATATGGCTACCCATACGGTGGTTATGGCGGTTACGACGGCGGTTTTGGTCCTTATGGCGGTGGCTATGGATATGGCGGCTATCCATATGGCTACGGTTATTATAACCCCTATGCCTATGTATTGCCATTGGCTGCTCTCACCGCACTTGCGGTGACACCGTTTTTCTTTATTTGATCTATTAGCCTGGCTATTAGCCTAGCCCTTAGCGTAGCCCTTGGCTTGGCTCCTACCTTGGCCCTTGGAACATGCCGGGCGAATACATTCAGAGGCTGCAAAAAACGGATGGGAGCGAATAAGCCCCATCCGTTTGCATGGTATTTGCATATGTGTATGATGACGGTCAACTGGCTGCGTTTCGATTGTTCAGCCACTGCTCCATTTCGTCAACAGGCATCGGCTTGGCGAACAGGTAGCCTTGAATTTCTCTGCAATCGTTTGCTTTCAGAAAATTCAGCTGACCTTCCGTTTCTACTCCTTCTGCCGTAACATGAAGCTCCATCGTTTTGGCAAGCGTCAGCATCGTATGAACAATCGCCGCATCCTGAGTGCTGTTCTCTACACCGTGAATGAAACTGCGGTCAATCTTGAGGGCATCAATCGGAAAGGTTCGCAAATAATTGAGGGTAGAATGACCGGTGCCGAAATCATCAATACTGATTCGAACCCCAAGTGCCTTGAGCTCCTGCAAAATTTCAATGGTGGTCGTCATATCCTGCATGGCTGCATTCTCGGTAATTTCCAACTCCAGCTGGTTTCCTTCTACACCCGTTTCATCCAATATGGCTTTAACCTTTTGCGGCAAATCCGGTTGCAGCAATTGTCGCGGTGATAAATTCACGCTTACGGCACGCAGCGGGTAGCCGCTCGTCATCCAGCCGCGTAGTTGGCGGCAAGCTTCTGCAAGCACAAATTCTCCGATGGGTACAATCAGCCCGGTTTCCTCGGCAAGCGGGATAAATTCAGAAGGAGGAATCAGACCCTGCTCCGGATGAATCCAGCGAATGAGTGCTTCCATCGAGGCAATGTCTCCGGTCTCCGCTACGATACGAGGCTGAAAATATACTAGAAACTCCCGGTTGTCCAACGCTTTGCGCAGCATGGTTTCCTGCTCGACACGGTTGTGATGTTTCTGGAGAATCGGACTGTAAAACTGGAACTGGTTTCTTCCGCGATCCTTGGCGTGATACATGGCGGTATCCGCATTTTTCAATAAATGCTGCTCGTCCCGGCCATCGTCAGGAAATACGGCGATGCCGATACTGGCTGTGGTGTACAATTCCTTGCCATCTATGTATACCGGTCGATTTAACAGATGAATGATTTTGCGTGAAACATCGAGCGCTTCCTGTTCATCCTGAAAGTGGGGGGTGAGCAGAACAAATTCATCTCCTCCCATGCGGGAGATGAAGTAATCATGAGGCAACTGCCGGGTCAATCGCTGAGACACCTGCCTGAGCAATTCGTCTCCAGCCCAGTGACCGAGTGTGTCATTGACGTATTTGAACTGGTCGAGATCCAGCAGCAGCAGGGCGAAACGTCTGTTCTCCCGTTCGGATTCATGAATCAGCGTTTCCAGTCGAATATTGAGGTCGTACCGATTCGGCAGTCCGGTCAGGGTATCCTTATAGGCCAGCTTTTGCAAGCGGTCGGTATTGATGCCAATTGAAAATACATAACTGAACATCCCGATGCTGATGAAGAGCGTTTCCAGCGACCAGAATGATCCTTGCTGGAAGAAATCAAATAAATAAATATTCCCGATACCTAGCAAGGAATACCATAATGCGGATCTAAATCCGATTTCATAACAGTAAATGGGCACATAGAACAAAACGAGCCAGATGGGAAGACGATAGTCCTGCCAGTCAGGAAAGATAAAGATCAGAGAAAGAATCGCGTGGTCAATCAGGAGAAAACACCATAGATTTTTTTGCTTGAGCAGCGCGTACAGATTGGATTGAATAAAGGCATGCCAAATCACATACAGGCTCCATAAAGAGGCGAGTCCAAACAGATACAGCAAGCTGGACTGACCGAGGGAGAGGTAGAAAATAAAGAGCACAACGGGTGTGGCAATATGGGTTAAGGCGAATAGCTTAGCGTTTCTTTGATTCATGTCGCACCTCATCTGAAACCGCACAAAATATGAAACGATCGCTTATCACCTACAAGTATAGTATAAAAATTGTCGATCGCCTAGCAAAAGATACTAATCAATAGACAATTGCAACAATAAACAGGAAATAAAAAGAAGTGCCGGAAAGAAATATTCGGCACTTCTTGTCAGCAGGCTTATTTTTATGAATCTGCATGGAATTGCTTGGGTATTTTCTTCGCTGCACCAGATCGAATGGCCGCCTTGATGACAGCCTGGCGAATGGAAGGGACGATCTTCTCATTGAATACACTCGGAATGATATAGGACGCATTCAGCTCATGCGGCTGAACGACATTGGCAATCGCCTCGGCGGCTGCCAGCTTCATCTCCTCGTTGATGGTTGAGGCCCGGCAATCGAGTGCTGCGCGGAATATGCCCGGAAAACACAGTACGTTATTGATCTGATTCGGATAATCGGAGCGTCCCGTCGCGATGACGGCTGCAATGTCTTCGATCAGATGCGGCTGTATTTCTGGTACCGGATTAGCCATGGCAAACACAATCGGATCGTTTGCCATCTGCATGACATCCTCGCGCTGGAGCAATCCTCCCCTGGACAGGCCAATGAATACGTCTGCTCCCTTGATTACTTCTTGCAGGGAACCGGTCTCTTGATGCGGGTTCGTATGCTGGGCATACCAGTTCCACATTTCCTGTTCGTACGTCTCCCCGCGGTGGATAGCCCCGTGGCGATCGACACCGATCAGGTTCTGAACCCCGCCGGCAAGCAAAATCTTGCTGCACGCCACACCGGCTGCTCCCACGCCGTTTACGACCACCTTGATTTCATCCATTTTCTTGTTGACGGTACGCAGGGCATTGATCAATGCGGCGTACAACACGACAGCGGTACCATGCTGATCATCGTGGAAGACCGGAATATCGAGCTCCTGTTTCAATCGTTCCTCGATTTCAAAGCATCTCGGAGAGGCGATATCCTCAAGGTTGATGCCGCCAAACGCCGGGGCGATATGACGAATCGTTTGAATGATCGATTCTGTATCCCGGGTATCCAGGCTGATTGGAAAAGCATCCACGTCTGCCAGCTGCTTGAATAGCATGGCCTTGCCTTCCATGACGGGCATTGCGGCACAAGGGTGTATGCTGCCCAGACCCAATACGGCACTGGAGTCGGTAATGACAGCCACCGTATTGCGCTTGATCGTGAGACTGAAGGCCTTGTCCGGTTCTTCTTCAATCGCCTGACAGACCCGGGAAACTTCTGGCGTATAAACACGGGAGAGATCATCACGATTTTGAATCGGCGTTTTCGGCCGGGTCTCAATCTTGCCGCCCAGATGCAGTAAAAAGGTGCGATCCGAGACATGCACCAGCTTGGCTCCCCTGAGCTGCTTGACCTGCTCGACAAGTGGATCGATATGCTCGGAACTGGTTACGTTGACAGTCAAATCCCGTACACTTGTCGTGGAGCTTGTGGAAATGACATCGATTGCAACAATATCTCCGCCGGCTTGTGCGATCGCGGCTGTAATCTCAGCGAACTTCATTTGCTCGCCATTCAGTTCAATTCGCAAAATGATGCTTTTTCCTCCTAGTGCGTGCATAGGCGTGTTGCCTCCTTCGTTAAGTTGATCCGCCGGGCCAAAATGGACGGGGCATTAACTTTAGGGTAAAATATTCCTTATCAAAGATAAAGGGGTAATTTCAAATGAGTGATTGTCTTTTTTGCAAAATTGTAAACGATGAAATTCCTGCGAGAAAAGTGTTTGAAAATGAACATGTCCTCGCTTTTCACGATATTGCACCACAGGCGAACGTACATATTCTCATCATACCCAAAAAGCATCTGGCTACCATGAATGATCTGACAGCTGAAGATGCACACTTGATGGGAGAGATTCATTTGGCTGCCAAACAGCTGGCCGAAGAAACCGGCATCAGCGAAAGCGGCTATCGGCTGATCAACAACTGCGGGGAAGATGGCGGGCAGGTTGTGTTCCATATTCATTACCACTTGATGGGCGGGGAAAAACTGGGACGTTTAAATGGTTGACCTGCTTGCTACTTTCACATATAATATGGTTTGATATACCGTTTTTCTTTGGACGGTCTGCTCGGAGGGAGGGAAAGCTGGTGTCTGAAACTAAAGTTCGCAAAAATGAATCTCTTGATGCCGCACTTCGTCGCTTTAAGCGCACGATCGCGAAAGATGGAGTTTTGGCAGAAGTGAAAAAGCGCAAACATTATGAGAAGCCTAGTGTGAAACGTAAGAAAAAGTCTGAGGCTGCTCGTAAGAGAAAGTTCTAGGAGGATCAACCGGTCATGAGCTTAAGCGAACGATTAACTGAAGATATGAAGCAAGCGATGAAGAACCAGGATAAATTCAGGCTCTCTGTAATCCGAATGATTCGGTCCTCGGTGAAGAACGTGGAAATCGAGCAAAAGAAAACCCTGGATGACAACGAAGTGCTTGATATTCTGAATCGCGAACTCAAGCAAAGAAAAGATTCCCTCCAAGAATTTGAAAAAGCAGGACGAGATGATTTAACTGAAAATCTCCACAAGGAGATCGAAGTTATTACTCAGTATATGCCCGCGCAATTAACGGAAGAAGAAATTAAAACGATTGTACAACAGACCATCCAAGAAGTCGGTGCCTCTTCCAAAGCGGACATGGGTAAGGTCATGGGCGCTGTTTTACCAAAAGTGAAAGGCAGAGCCGACGGCAAATATGTCAGTCAGCTTGTTCAGCAGTCACTTTAATCGACTATTTACATGCAGGAGCATTTCCCTTACGGGAGGTGCTCTTTTTATTATCTGCAGACGTGCACGCTAGTGAGGAGGGATTGCATGCATCACCTGTTTCGTGTCGGAGAAGTGGCGAAGCTGTTCCAGATTTCGGCCTCCACTCTCCGTTATTATGATGAAATCGGCATTTTCAAGCCGAAACATACCGATCCGGACAGTCGCTATCGCTACTATACGGTTGAGCAGTTTATCGTGCTCGATACCCTTATTTTTTTGAAGAAGAACGGATTTTCCATCCAGGAGATCCAGCAGCAATTCCAGCAGCGCACACCGGAAAACACGCGGGAGCTGTTTGCAGCAAAATTGGCCGAAACGGAACAGGAAATTGAGAGACTGAAAAAAGTGTCCGCTAAAATCGAGCATAAAATGGCTACGATTGAAGAAGGACTCTCTTTGCGTGCTCAATCTAGCTTAAAGGTTCAGTGGTTTCCAAGACGCGCCATCTCTTATCTGTACAATGATGCGCCGATCGATTTGAAGGAAGATTCAGAATCGTTATATGTGCAGGATTTGCAGAAATGGTTCGCGTCCGGACTGGGTTATGAGGGATTGTTTACAGGTGATTTCGGTGCGGTTGTGGACATAAACAGTCTGTTTACGGAGGGAACAGTGAAATTTGGGGCTGTTTTCGAACTTCTTTATGCTGACAAACCCTCTTTAAACAAAAGCTATTTGGAAGAGGGAACATACGCCTGCTATCCGCACCATGGGAATTACGAAACGATGAAGAAAAGCTGCTTGTATATGCTGGGTACACTGGAGGAAGAAGGCTACCAGATGATCGGTCCTCCATTAGGCATTGCGATGCTGGACGAGTCTGTCACTCAGCATAAATCAGATTTGCTCACCTGGGTACAAATTCCCGTCAGCAAAACCAGAGAAAACCATTGACCTTCAAGTTGCTTGAACCTTTATCATTCGCTTATAGAGATTTGCTGGAGGAATGAATGATGAAGGGTACACATGACAACTTGAAGCAATTACCAGTTAAAAAAGTGTTTATGCAATATTTTGTGCCGTCCCTGATCGGCATGATGCTCATGTCTATCAATATATTGATCGACGGGATATTTGTCGGAAACGGAGTCGGTGCGGAAGGATTGGCTGGTGTGAATCTCGCCATGCCGGTTTTCTCCCTCATCTTTGCCATTTCGTTATGGATTGGCATTGGCGGGGGAACCTTGTATTCCATGTATATTGGTGAGCAGAATTTCATCCAGGCGCGACGTGTTTTCTCACTATCCATCGCCGTGGCACTGGTGCTGCTGTTTGTTCTGGGTGCAGCTGGCTGGGTGAATGTGGATCAAATAGCCGAATGGCTCGGAGCGAATGCAGATACGCGCGCTCATACCATCGAATACTTGACCATTCTGTTTCTTCTCGGCTGGGTGATCGCGCTTCAGCAGTTGCTCAGTATCTTTGTTCGCAATGATGGCAGTCCAACCTTGTCTATGGTCGCACTCGGATTAACGGCACTCGTCAATATCGTTTTGAATTATGTGATGATTTTTGTGCTAGACAAGGGGGTGCTGGGTGCAGCCCTCGCTACGGTTATAGCAAGTGTTCTCGGTGTGCTCGTTCTGTTGCTTCATTTTCGGAAGAAGCAATCTACCTTGAGGCAATTTTCCTTTCGATGGTCCTGGCCCATGCTGAACCGGTTATGTTCGATCGGTTTCCCGAGCTTTTTGGCGGAAGCAGGCGCACTCGTATTTGTCGCCGGCTACAATCTCTCGATTGTCGCATTACTCGGTACGGATGGCGTTGCGGCATTTTCTGTCGTTAACTACTTGCATGGATTTATGTTTCTGTCTTTTTTCGGCATTGAATCTGCCTTGCAGCCCATGATCAGTTATTATTTCGGGGCGGGAGAGAAGGAGCGCCTGATCGAAAGTGTAAAAGTAGGGGAGAAGGCCTCGCTGCTGCTAGGAGGAATTTTACTTGTGGCAGGTTTGGCAGCCGCTCCATTGCTGGTTTCGTTTTTTGGATTGGACAATGAAGAGGTACGCGATCTTGCCGTGCAGGGCATTCGATTGTTTTTCACAGGATATCTCTTTCTCGGGTTCAACTTCGTCTATATGACTTATTATCAATCGATCGGACAGGTGCGTCCCTCGATGATGATTATCCTTCTGAGAAGCTTCGTGTTTTTACTGCTTCTGCTATGGCTCCTGCCAAAAGTGATGGGAGTGACGGGTGTCTGGCTTGCCGTACCTGTCTCGGAGATGCTCGTCTCGGTGCTACTTGTTCTGTTTGTGAGAAACCAGATTAAAAGATAAGATAGACGATTCGGAGGCGCACGCCTTCCGGATCGTCTATCTTCGCATTTCTATCACTTATATCCCAAAACTTGTGTATATTGTGTGAACAAGAAAAGAAAACTCTTCCAAAAAAGAAGAAGGTATGTTTAAATCATTAATGATATTGATTCTCATTTGCAACGAGTGAGCGATACGCATACATACTTTCAAAAGCAAAGAACAAAGAGCAAAGAGCAAAGTTTCAAAATAAAAGGAATGGGATGATCTGTCGAATCCAATGAATAAATCGGAAGGTTACATGTGGTACCCAATCCTATGATTCGTACACATGTGATACCTACTCACGTGATGCGTACGGAAATTCGAATAAAAGGGATCGTTCTCAATTCGGGTGAAAATCCCTTTCTTTTTTACACTATATTGATAATGATAATCAATGAAAATAAATGATGAATCGACAAATGAAAACCGTTAAATTCTTATAAGGAAAGGGAAACTAAGAAAATATGTATGCGTGTGAAATAGAAAATAAGAGAAAATGAGAATCAGTATCAAATATAAATAAATTCAAATGGGCGTTCATAAGGAGGAGGAGGATGGATGTAAAGCAGTCTTGGGGGACCTATACCCTCCTCAGTTGCTTGTTTCTGGGGTTATTTACGGAAGTGCTGCTTGCACCGTATTACCCTCAGTTTTTCAGTCAGGTCTTTGGACTGGAAGGTTACGCGTTTATCGGGTTGTATTTGTTTGTATGCCGGCTGGTCGTCGTCATGTTTTCACCGATATGGGGTTGGCTCAGTCGATATGTGGAAGCCAAGCAGCTGCTTTTGATTGGTCAGGCGGGGACGGCATGGTTTACGTTTATGCTGGCCTCAGCGGAAAACGAGACCCAGTTCCTTTGGCTGACGGTGGCCCTGCTGCTCTTTAAATCTAGCTACATGCTGATTTACCCGCTGATCATTGAACAATCTGGCGCGTCTCAGATGAGTCATGCCGCTGCAAAGTTTCATGCGGTGTACCATCTTGCCGTTGTCATGTCAACGCTCGCAGGGGCCTGGATGATGGAGCTGAATAATCCGCTTCAACTGTTTTACTGGGCAGCGGTGGTGGATGTGTTGCAGCTCGTGCTTTGTCTGTTCGTCTTCAAGAAGGTTCTCTTGCAGCGACCTGGCAAAAAAGTGACAGAGGAAACAGCGTCTTCTACCCACCCGGATTCGCAGATTAAGGCTATGGGGAAAAGAAGTCATTTCATATTTATGTGCGTACTTGGCGGCCTGTTTTTTACCATCACCATTTTAAACAACGTCATACGCCCGTTTTTCACGACGTATATACAGGATGCGTTCTCTTTATCGATTCAGATGAGTGGTCTGTTGTTTCTATTGCCGAGTATTCTCGCAATTGCATCCATGCCCTTTATCCGCAAGTTCTGTGTGCCTGCGCATGTCCATTCGGTTTACGGTATCGGCCTGATCGTCATGGTGATCGGCCTGTTTCTGCAAGCTATTCCTCATGTGGGTTGGATGCTGCTCGGCAGATTGATGTACGGCGCCTTTTTGGCTATGACGATGGCCGCTCTGGATATGTACTTGTTTCAACGGTTTCAGGGACGTCGTCTTTCATTTTATTTTAGTATGATCGTTTCTTTTCAGACGGCAGGTGAATTGGTGTCTCCGTTGCTGGCTTCTGTTCTGGTTGAGCAGGTGCATGCAGTGGCACCATTGGTAGCCGCTTCGTTAATCGGAGTGCTGAATTTCCTGATTTTTCTGACATTCAGACGAGAGCTGAAAGGAGAGAAGAAGATTGCAACAGAAGTCACATCCCTCGAAGTTCTGGATGGTTCAACAAGCCGTTCAGTCTGAGGAATATCAAGCAGTCAAACAGCGCGTCTGGCGCCAATGGCTGGAGAGTATGCTGTATGAACAGGTGGTTGTCCCTGAGGAAACCCACGTTACCCAAGATCGTGTCCGTTACCGTCTGAGGGGGAAGGATGAATGTGGAAATCAGGTTACTTATGAAGCAGTGGGGAGGAAACGCTTCAGCTATGATCGGGTTCGTCTGGATCGTGCGCCGGTCGTGCGAGAGAATGAGTGCGGCATACGAACAGAGGTGCCACTCAGACAGGCCATTTCTGAATTACTCAGAGCGGTGATTGAAAATGGACTGGCGGACGCAAATGGTATCGACTTGGCTCGTGTTCAACCATTCTCTAATGAACTCATGCAGACGCTCCTTCATGATGCGATCGATCAGCATGAGCAGAAACGCGCAAGCGATGGACCGTATCACATGCCTGATCTCTCGATGGATGAAATGGATGTTGACCACTGGGAGAGAAAGATGACAGAAGGTCATCCCTATCATCCTGCTTACAAGTCCAGAATCGGATTTAACTATCTGGACCATTTGACTTATGGTCCCGAGCAGTCTGAACCCTTCTCGCTGCTTTGGCTTGCCGTTTCACGGAAGGTGGGCTGGTCGGTCATCGACGAGGGGATGGATGAGGGCGACTGGCTGAAAACGGAGCTTGGTGATGCCTGTTTGGATCGATTTCATAAGATGCTTCAAGAACAAGGGGAAGATGCGGATGACTACCTTTTCATGCCTGTTCATCCGTGGCAATGGCTGCATGATGTCGCACCGGGTTATGTAGAGGAACTGGCAGCAGGTTTCATTCGGCCCCTGGATGTCGCACCAGATCTGTACCGTCCCCAGCAATCAATTCGAACACTGAGCAATGTGAGTCACCCATCGAAGCCATATGTGAAGCTGTCACTGAATATGGTCAATACGTCTTGCTCCAGACATATCGATCCGCTATTCATTGAGCTTGCTCCACGCGTAAGCCGCTGGCTGCAAGATACCGTGCAAGCGGACCCGTTCTTGCAGCAGGAGAAGCAACTCGTCCTCTTGGGGGAATTCGCGGGGGCTTGTTGTCCGCTTCCTGCATACAACAAGCAGGAAGACGCAGCTCGACAAGGAATGCTGGGTTGTCTGTGGCGTGAAAGCCTGGCTGGTTATTTGAAACCAGGCGAAAAGGCGATTCCATTTAATGCCTTGTATCGGCGAGACTCAGAAGGAATGCCGATGCTGGATAGGTGGATGCAGCGTTATGGCGTCAAGGAATGGCTGGAGCGGATGCTGGACGCCTGTGTGATTCCGGTGGTGCACTTGCTGGTCGCACATGGGATTGCCCTGGAAACGCATGGACAAAACATGATCCTGATCCATCAGGATGGTCTGCCGCTTCGGGTCGCACTCAAGGATTTTCACGAAGATGTGCTGTTTTGCAGAAACAGCTTGGCCGATCCTTCCAGTTGCCCGGCATTTCCAGCAGAGGCTGGCTATGAAGTGGATCAGCCTTCTGAGGTTACCCAGTTGACGCTAGGTGCATTGTTCTTTATCAATGTTTCAGAGCTGGCCCTGATGCTGGGAGAGACTGGACAGCTCGATGAGTGGTCCTTCTGGGAGCTTGTCGTACAGGTACTGGAGCGTTATGAAGCCCGTTTTCCGGAGCTGGCCCTGCGAAGAGCGCAGTTTGATTTGTTCATGCCGCGTCAGCGAGTGGAGAAATTGATGCTCAGACGATTGGCAGTCCGAGAACGTGCATGCAAGCATTGGGTGTCCAATCCACTTTACGAGGCACGCAAGCAACAGGATAGAAAAATGACTGTGCAGAACGATGAACGTTCACTTGTCCATGAATCGTAAACTGTGATGAAGATACATGAAGGAGGTAGATGATGTTTACTGTAAATCGAGAAGCTGTGTCCGAAGCGGCTGTGCAGGCGCGCATGCTGGCTTACGGACAAGCGGAAGGGGCAAGCCATCTGCCAGGAAAAAGGGTGGCGGTCTGCACCTCTAACCCGGTTGAACTGGCAGCCTTTGTGTTGTATGCCAAACAGCTTGGCATTTCTGTTTTACTGATCCATGGCGAAACCCCATTTGTGACGGCACGCGAACGAGCTGTTGAAGCCGGTTGCAGCCTGTTGCTGCATGGTGATCCGGTGCAGGAGTGGGTGCTGCCTGCGGACGGGGCGGGCACTTATCCGGCCTCTTTATTGCAATACAGCTCTGGTACATCCGGCGATGCGAAGCTGATTGCGCGGAGCTGGGATGAAATAGATACCGAAATTCGCAGCTATAATGAGGCGCTGCAAATGGACCCGCTGATTCGACCGATTGTGCTGGCTCCAATCAGCCATTCCTATGGCTTGATATGCGGTCTGCTGGCTGCGATAGAACGCAAGAGCAAGCCTGTGCTCATTACGAGTTCCAACCCGAAGGTGGCTTTGGGTCAAATTCGAGATATTAGCCATCATCTCGTCTACGGGGTGCCGATGCTCTTTCACGTCCTGCTGAGCCTGGCTGGAGAAAATCTCCGATTTCATCAGTTGATCAGTTCGGGCGCTCCGTTGCCAGAACCGCTCTTTGACCGGCTGTACGAACGGGCTGATCGCATGCTTCAGCAATACGGCTGTACGGAAGCAGGCTGCCTGGCATTAAGTCCCCAGGCAGAAACCCATACAGAGGTAGGTCGTCCCCTCTCGCACTTGAGCTTGGAGGCTGGAGACCAGGTCGATCACCCTGGGGAAATTGTCGCCGTCACCGCAAAAGGTCGGATACATACCCGAGATTTAGGGTACTGGTCGGATCTTGGACGACTTCATTTGCTGGCCAGAATGGATGATGTCATCAACGTATCCGGTCTTAAAGTCTATCCGGTGGAAGTGGAGAATGTCCTGATGCAATGCCCGGGTGTCGAGGATGCGGTTGTATTCAGAGGCCATCATCCGATTATGGGAGAACGGGCGGTTGCCCTTGTGAAGAGCTCTGGTACCTTGACATCAGCATCAGAAGCCATGTCGTCGGACGATCCAAATTCGGGGCATTCGATGTTAACGGAAGCAAGTGTGCTGAAAGCATGGTGTGCGAGTAAACTGCCGCCTTACAAGGTTCCGGGCGAATTTCGGATGGTGTCAGATATCCCGAGACAACCCAGTGGAAAAATCAGTCGTCGCATGCTTGAGGAAGGAGAAATAGCGCCATGAATCATCAAGTGCTAAACCGGGAACATAGCAGAGTCCGGCTGTGCGAAATCCTGAAAGATCGCCTACATGTCACCCTTCTGGAAGAACAGGCCAGCCTGGCCGATTCCCTTCGCCTCAACGAAGATTTGAGTCTGGATTCGGCGATGACGCTGCAATTGATGGTGTACATGGAGATGGAGTTTGGACTGGTGATCCCAGAAGAAGAAGTCGATCCGTATGTATTTGATACGGTGGGCTCCCTGCTCGATTTCATGGCAGAACTGTCTGAGTCTGAGTACCTGCAGCAGACAGAATCAATCCTGGCAACTAATCAAACAGAATCAATCCCGGGGGCCAAGCAAACGGAATCCGCAGCACCAACTTGCAAGCACCATGTGGATGTTTCCGACTATATGCCTGTTGCCAAACCGGCTACAGTGGAGGAAGGATTGCGATTTGGCTGGAAAACCCAGCGAATTAAGGTGCACTGTATGTTGAGTTGTTTGTGTGAATCATTAAAGCGATACAGTGACGTGGATTATCGTCCACTTTATTTTGGGGTATGGGATGCGGCTTTTGGTGTGAATGGAAGAGGCGCCCTTTCCTACTATGACAAGGGCGATGATTTTCAGGCATATAGGCAAGGCTTTGAAGATTTGTATGGCATTCGTGTTCAAAGCTGGAACGAGAAACTGCTGGAAAGTCGGCCTGAAAAATGGCATGAACAACAGCCTGTCATATCTGGCTCTGCTTCTCGCCTTCAACAGTTGATGGCAGACCGTGAGGAGACGGATATGATCATGGCCCAGATTGATTTGTCACGATTGCCGGAAAGGGAGAACAAGTTCAATCTTTCCCCGTTTCCGCACTATGTCATGCTGTTCCCAAGCCGTCATCCAGCTCAATGGTTGATGTTTGATCCGGATTTTCGATGGGAGGGACTTCTGGACAAAACACAGATTATGGCTGCGCTTCTGGAAAATGAAGCAGGAGGAGGGTATTGCTGGAATATGAGTCAGGTCAAGCGACCTGCGACGGATACATTGAAGGACTATGTGGGCGCAGCAGTTTCTCATGATTCCAATCCCTTGACCGATTATTTGCGTCATCTGCTGACTCAAGCAAGAGACGGGAAAGAGGGAAGTGTGCCTATCCATGAACTGGGTGAGACCATCAAGCAGTTGCATGTGCTGGTGATCCGGAAATGGGGCTATGATTATGCACTGATGTATTTTCATGATGAGCTGGAGCTTCCACGGGATCATTATGAGCACTGGGCCCAGCACATACGTGATGTGGTGCAGGCTTATACAACCTTCCAGTTTGGGACGACAAAAATGTCCATTTTGCAGCAACCGGACATGATGGCAGATTTGTTGCGCCAGCTGGATGATCTGGAGCAGCTCGAACAGAGGCTTAAGCTGGAAATGGAGCGATTGTTCCTAAATTGGTGCAAAAAGAAAGAAGGGAGCTTGGTATGAAGATCGCCCTCTGTTCGATTTCATTTCGCCATCAGCTGATTTCTTTTTCTGAGATGCTTGCCTTTGCGGAGCAAAACGGATTTGAAGGTCTGGAATTGTGGGGCGTTCATGCGAGATCTCTTTTCCAGCGTACAGGAAAATATGAACGACTCATTGACGAATACGCCCAGCGATTGCAGCAATCCCGTATTTCGATTTCCATGCTGAGCGACTACATGGACATGCGACCCGTTCGTACGCTGAAGGACATATTGAAAAAAGGGGAGCCGCTTATTCAAATGGCTTTGTTACTCCAAACAAGGAATATTCGCATCTTTGCAGGGGATATACCGAGTGATCAGCTAACCCCTGAGGAACAGGCGCACCTGGCAGTTTGTATACGGGCATTATGTGAGCAGTGTGCGGCTCACGGTCTGCATCTGCTGCTGGAGACGCATCCGAATACTCATTGCGACCGGGTCGAAGCTGCGTTACAACTTCTGGAACATGTTGATCATCCTGCCTTGCGTATCAATCTGGATTTTCTGCATATCTGGGAGTCCGGATGCGATCCGCTAGAGGGCTATCGACAGCTGAAACCCTGGGTAGGTTACTTTCACTTGAAGAATGTTCGATCTCGTGATGAGCTCGACGTATTCCGTCCTGAGCAGGTCTATGCACCTGGAGCCAGTCGGGATGGCATGGTTTCCCTGGGAGAGGGTGCTGTGAACTACCAGGCGATCTTGCAGGAGATTGCCAGTCAGCCGTACTTTGCGGCACTGGAGTGGTTTGGGTCACGTCCGTTCGACATGCTGGCAGCAGATCGACAATGGATACAGGATGAGATGAACGTCAAGATCGGTCCATGAATGACAAATAAAAGGAGTGACACACGGCTATGACCAGGATGGAAACGAATGAATCATACTTGACCTATCAATCAGGCAGAGAGTCCAATGCTCGTTCGTATCCGAGACGGATTCCCATTGCGCTCCGCGAAGGAAAAGGCATCGTTGTCAAAGATGTGGAAGGAAAAAGCTATTATGATTGCCTGTCAGGAGCCGGTACGCTGGCACTAGGTCATCACCATCCCGCTGTGACTGAGGCGATGCAGGATGTTTGGAAGAGTGGTGTTCCTCTCCACACGCTTGATCTGACTTCGCCTGTGAAGGAGGCCTTTATGAAAGAGCTTCTCGCATTCTTGCCCGCATCATTTGCGAGGGATGCCCGTATTCAGTTTTGCGGACCGACCGGCGCAGATGCCGTGGAGGCAGCGGTGAAGCTGGTCAAGACGGCGACAGGTCGAACGGGGATGATGTCCTTTCAAGGGGGTTATCACGGGATGACGCACGGTGCCCTCAGCCTGACTGGGAATATCAAGCCGAAGCAGGCGCTCGGCAGCATGAATGATGTACAATTTTTGCCCTATCCTTATGCCTATCGCTGTCCGTTTGGACTGGGGGGAGAATGTTGCGATGAGACCGCGGCCCATTATATCGCACACATGTTGCAAGATCCGGAAAGTGGGGTCTGCAAACCAGCCGGCATGATCATGGAAATGGTGCAAGGAGAGGGAGGGGTGATCCCGGCTCCGAACCGTTTTGCAGCACGCATTCGTCAAATGACGAAAGAACACGGCATTCCGCTGCTGATCGATGAAGTGCAGACGGGATTTGGACGAACCGGAAAACGATTCGCCTTTGAGCATGCGGATATCGTGCCGGATGTCCTCATTCTTTCCAAAGCAATCGGAGGGTCGCTGCCACTGTCTGTCGTCGTTTACCACAAATCCCTGGATGTCTGGCAAAGCGGCGCTCATGCAGGCACTTTTCGCGGAAATGTGCTGGCGATGGCAGCCGGTACGGCTACGATGAAAGTCATTCAGCAGGAGAAGCTGGAGCATCATGCAGAGCAGATGGGGCTTCGCTTCGAATCTCATTTCCATACGCTTCGCCAAACGGTCACCTCTGTAGGAGACGTTCGCGTGAAGGGGCTGATGATTGGACTTGAAATTGTCAATCCTGATCAACCCGCAGACAGGCTCGGTCATTTCCCGGCTGATCCGAAGATGGCTGCGGATATACAAAAAATGTGCATCGAATCCGGACTGATTGTGGAGCTAGGCGGCCGACACGGCAGTGTATTGCGCTTGCTTCCTCCACTGATTGTAACCCCCGAGCAAGTCGATGATATCTGTACCATTCTAGAAAAAGCCATTCACCGTTGTGAACGCAACAAGCGCACATCCGTGATGCAGGAGGTGTAAGAGCATGCATACCGAACAGACGGTTATTCCGGGTAACTGGACCTCACGATTTTTGAATGGAGCACCGGAAAGTCAGGAGCAGCTCGAAGCAGGGGTTCAACTTGCACTGCAAAAACTAAGTGATCATTTCACCTCAGTGGATCAGCCTTATTCTGGAGCAACGGTGTCCCAACTGCGGGAACAAATCAGAGCCGAATCTTCCTTCCCCGTACACGGACGCTCGCTGGAGGAAGCCATGAAGTTGATAGAGCCGCTGTTACAGCATGCCGTGGCCGTTCATCACCCGAAATGCGCTGCGCATCTTCATTGTCCACCACTCATTCCTGCGATTGCTGCGGAATTGCTGGTCGGGGCCACGAATCAATCGATGGACTCCTGGGATCAAAGCCCTGCCGCAACGCTACTGGAGCAAGAGCTCGTCCAATGGCTGTGTGCGCTCTTTGCCTATGATTGTTCGGTTGCAGACGGTGTATTTACAAGCGGGGGAACGCAATCCAATCTGATGGGGCTGCTGTATGCGCGGGATGCATTTACTGCCAGACACTGGAACTGGAACGTTCATCAACAAGGGCTGCATCCGGACAGTCATCAGCTTCGAATTCTCTGTTCCCACACTGCCCATTTTACGGTGCGTCAGTCCGCTTCACTCCTAGGTCTCGGGGAAGCAGCGGTCATTCCCATCCAAACGGATCATACCTATCGCATGTGTATGAACGATTTGGATCTGAAGCTGGAGGAAATGGCGCGTTCAGGTGCGATTCCGTTTGCAATCGTGGCGACAGCGGGAACGACTGATTTTGGGGCCATTGACCCGATTGAGGAGATCGCGAGACGGACGCAAAATCGGGGAATATGGCTGCACGTCGATGCGGCCTATGGCGGAGCACTCATGCTCAGTGAGAAGCATCGGCACAGGCTGCAAGGCGTGGAAGCGGCGGATTCCATAACGGTGGATTTTCACAAGCTATTTTACCAGCCGATCAGTTGCGGTGCATTCCTGATGAAGGATCGGCAACATTTTCGGCTCAACCAGATTCACGCCGACTACCTGAATCCCGTGGAGGATGAATGGTCGGGGATTCCGAATCTTGTGAACAAGTCATTGCAAACGACTCGCCGATTCGATGCCCTGAAGCTGTATCTGTCCCTTCAGGTTACCGGAACGAGCGGGATGGCCGAAATGATCGAACACACGATGGATATGGCTGGTGTGGCAGCACGTGAGGTGGAGGCCGATCCTGTTTTCGAATGGCTTCATACACCGGCTCTCAATGCCTTGACCTTTCGATATCGATGCCAGGGAAATGCCAGGCTAGCGCGTGAAGTAAGCGTGAGCAACGAGCTGGAGAATGCGGTCAATCACCAAATTCCTGAGCGGTTGATTCATCAAGGGGTTGCCGTGATCGCGCAGACGAAAGTCGGGCAGAAGGCCTGCTTGAAATTGACGCTGCTAAATCCATTGCTGACCCGGCAGGACGTGCTGGAGCTGCTTGATGCCATCAAATCAGCTGGATGGAATCTGGAGCAGCAGTTGGAGCGAGATATCGATTCCATTCATAAAAGAGAATGGATAAACCATTCATAGCGCATGGATAGAGCGTTCACAGTACGTTTACAGCCTGATCATAGCGCTTGGCTTGTTACATGACAAACAAAGGAGAGATTTGATGTTGAAGCACAAAGCGGAAGAGGCAACGATGCAAAGCTTCTTGAACTGTTACGTCCGGGAGACAGAAGGCTCGACAATGCTGGATCGGAATCAGGTTTATATGGACGATTATCGAGAGGAATGGAGACGTTATGAACAGGATGATCAGGCTGTGGCCGTCCTGATTTGCCCTCTGCCTAATCTGAACCTGATCATGACGGCTCCGGTATACTACCGATCGCGGACAGGCAGACATCGTTTTGGATTCCCGATGCATGTCCGCCCTGAAGAGGGAAATACCGTGACGGAGCTGGACTATGTGACCTTGACGGCGCTGCTGTCCAAGGAACTGACCTTGTCCAGCAGCCGGGCCAGTCAACAGGATGAATTGATGCTCCGTGTCATTCAGAGCTGCCAGTTGATGTCTCAATTCATTCAGGGACGAAGCGGAGACGAACACGAGCTGTATGGCTATGATCAGCATTATTTGCAGGCAGAGCAGGCACTCGTGCTTGGTCATCTGCTGCATCCCACGCCGAAGAGTCGTCAGGGCATACCTGATGCTGAACAGGCGGTCTATGCGCCAGAGCTGAAGGGGAGCTTTCCACTTCACTATATGAAAGTCCATGAATCGATTGTGAAACAGGATGCGGCAGGTTCGAGAAGTGCCAGTGACTGGGTGTTGGATGAACTTCGACAAGATCCGGAGATCGAAGCCGGAGTAATTGAACGGGAGGTCCGGCAACCAGGCTATGTCATTCTGCCTCTCCATCCAATCCAGGCTGCGGAACTGTTAAAGAAGCCTTACGTGCAGCAGTGGATCACCGAAGGCAAGATGGTGGATATGGGACAAATGGGAAGAGCGTACTATCCGACTTCTTCCCTGCGTACCGTCTATCATCCCGACGCCAGTATGATGCTCAAGCTTTCTGCACCAATCAAGGTGACCAATTCCTTGCGTCTGAACAAAATGAAAGAACTGGAGAGAGGGGTTGAAGTCGCTCGTATGATGAACAGCCCGATCGGGAAAGAAATGAAAAGCCTGCACCCTTCATTTGATATTTTGCTTGATCCGGCCTATCTGACGGTGGAAGTCCCCGGTCAGGAGGAATCCGGGTTTGAGGTGATGCTTCGAGATAATCCATTCCAGCGTGAGAAAGGCAATCAGGTTACGCTGCTGGCAGCGCTTTTTCAGGAGCCCATTACCGGCAATCATTCGCGTCTACGCACGATTATTGAACAGTTGGCTCAGAAAGAAGGAAGATCAACGGAAGCAGTAAGCCGGGACTGGTTTGCGGCCTATCTGAATGTGTCTTTCAAACCGATGATGTGGCTGTTTCTAACGTACGGGATTGCTCTGGAAGCGCATCAGCAAAACAGTCTGCTGCAACTGTCCGAGGGTGGTTATCCGTCCCATTTCTATTATCGGGATAATCAGGGCTATTATTATTGCCACTCCACCCTGGAGCGATTGAAAGCACTGGTACCTGGACTGGATGAGAAAAGCCACACGGCCTGTGAGGATGCGGTAGGAGATGAGCGCTTCCGATATTATTTCTTCCTGAACAATCTGTTCGGTGTGGTGAACGGGTTCGGAAGTGCCGGTCTTATACGCGAGGAAGAATTGTTGGACATGCTGCGTGAAGAGCTGCAAAAGCTGCGCCCGGAAAATCGGGAGCCTTCCCGCCTGATTGCCAGCTTGCTGGATGATGAGCAGTTGCCGTGCAAAGCGAATTTGCTGACCCGCCTACATGACATGGATGAATTGGTCGGACCGATGGAAAGCCAGTCCGTCTATGTCCGAATTCCGAATCCGCTGAAGCAGGAGGTGCCGGTTCCACATGCTTGATATGCAACCTCCTGTCTGGCGCAGTGAGCTGGCGGAGCGAATTTCCTTCCAGCCCGTCCGCAAGGAGCGGGATCTGACCATGCTTCACCAATGGATGCATGAACCCCATGTCGTGCCGTTCTGGAATCTGGCACTTTCGATCGAAAAATATGAAGCGCATCTGGATCGTTTCTTGCAAGACCCGCATCAACAGCTGCACATCGGTTCAGTTGACAGCGTGCCGATGAGTTACTTTGAGACGTACTGGGTGAAGGATGATGTCATCGGTCGTTGCTATGATTTTCATCCGGAGGATCAGGGGGTCCATCTGTTGATCGGCCCTCCTGCTTACCTTGGGAAAGGCTATGCACAACCCTTGCTGCAAGACATGACCACCAGACTGTTTCAGCACGAAGCGACAGAAAAGGTGATCGCCGAGCCGGATGTTCGCAATCATAAAATGATTCATATCTTTCAAAAATGCGGCTATGTCCCGCAGCGCGAAGTAGCGCTGCCAGACAAACAGGGATTGCTGATGTTCTGTACGCGTGATACATGGCGAGCAGCGCTGGAAGGAGGCAATCAGTCATGAACGCTTCGATCCATGAAAAAAGGGAAGAAAGTAAAGAATGTAATCTTCTCGATGTCATTGGCATCGGCATCGGCCCCTTCAACCTGGGGCTTGCTGCCCTGCTGGACACAAAAACAAATGTGAATGCCTTGTTTCTGGAGCAGAAGACGTCTTTTTCCTGGCATGAAGGGATGCTGCTGAAGGGTACGACCTTGCAGGTGCCTTTCTTTGCAGATCTGGTCACGATGGCCGATCCGACCAGTCCTTACAGCTATTTAAACTATTTGCATGTTCACAATCGGTTGTATCATTTTTATTTTCTGGAAAAGTTTCTGATTCCGCGCGCGGAGTACAACCATTATTGCAAATGGGTAGCCGATCAGCTGGACAGCTGTCAATTCGGTCAACAGGTGATCGATATTCGCTGGATCGAGGGTGAACAGGATACCTGTTATGAGGTAACGGTGAAAGGAACTGCCGCGGACGACCAGTCCCCCCCGACTGGCGAGAGAACAGGTACTGCATCGGTTTCTCCGGTTGAGCAAAGAACGTATCGCACCCGGCATATTGTCCTCGGGGTGGGGAGCACACCGCATATCCCTGAGGCACTTCTTAGTGCGGGTGGAGACGGTGCAGGCATCTTCCATTCATCAGCGTTTATGCACCGTCAGCAGTCGTGCAGACAGGCTGAATCGATCACCGTGGTAGGCTCCGGTCAAAGTGCGGCAGAGGTTTACCTTCAACTGCTGTCCGAACAGTCTGACTATGGATATCGTCTGGACTGGCTGACCCGTTCCAAAGGCTTTCTGCCTATGGAATATTCCAAACTTGGACTGGAGCATTTTTCTCCAGACTACATGCAATATTTTCATCGTCTGCCCCAGCAGGTCAAGGACGATCTGCTGAGCAAACAGGATTTCATGTATAAAGGGATCAGCAGCAAGACGATTGCCGATATTTATGATCTGCTGTATGAGCTCACCGCTTGCGGGCAGCAGGTTCCGACTCGCTTGCTGTCCAATATAGAAATCACGCATATGGAACCGCATGCTGGACGCTATCGTCTGTATGGCTTTCACCGTGAGCAGGAAGCACGGTTTACCCATGACACCGACATCATCATCTGTGCTACGGGGTATAGGCACGGGATTCCAGACTTTATGGAAGGAATTCGCGCACAGATTGATTGGGATAGCCAGTCCCGGTATCAGCTGGATGCCTCCTTCCGCTTGCAAATGAAGAACGACATACCAAATCGCATTTTCGTTCAAAACGGAGCCTTGCACAGCTTCGGAATTGGCACGCCGGATCTGGGTCTTGGCTGTTATCGGAATTTGGTGCTGCTCGAAGCCATTACGGGTCAGGCCATCCAGCGTCCTGAACGGCATGTCTTTCAGCAATTCGGTTTATCCTGAACAGAATGGCACGAGCCAAACGGGCCTAAGTGAAGACTGCTTCTCATCGGGACGATGAGGGGCGGTCTTTTTTGTGATTAATGTTGCAGTTCTTTTCACCCTGTTGCATTACAGTAGTCTTGATTACATGGGAGACGAACGCTAGCTGGCGTCGACTGTGGCAGAACGAATTCGGACAGGAGGCGTGGACAATGGGAACCATCATAGAGAATCGACAACTGGCAGCAGATATGTTTCTTTGCAAGGTGTCCGGCTGCTATGCGGGTGACATGGGCCAGTTTTATATGCTCAGGGGTTGGACGGATTACCCCTTGCTGTCGAGACCAATCAGTATTCATGATGTTCATGAGGATGGGATAACCTTTTTATATCGGGTACGGGGAGTAGGGACAGCGAACATGTCACAGCTGAGAATCGGGGACGAATTGCAATTGGAAGGCCCTTATGGCAAAGGTTTTCCTCAGGTCAACGGCCGGGTAGGCCTGGTCGGAGGCGGTATGGGAACAGCCCCGTTGCTCTATGCAGCCAAGCAGCTGATACGGGCAGGGACCCGCTGTGAAGCCTATCTCGGTTTCCAGGATGCGCCCTTTCGGGTGGATGCCTTTGAAAGGGTACTGGGCGCTGAGCATGTGCATGTTCAGCAGGGTGGCAGTGTCGTGGACATCGTGGACATAGCGGGTTGTGACCATCTGTTCGTCTGTGGCCCGACTGGCATGATGGAGGCACTGTGGCAGCAGGTGAGAGGGACGAACGCGATCCTGCATGTTTCCGTTGAAAAGCGGATGGCGTGCGGAGTGGGCGCCTGTCTAGGCTGCTCAGGTGTACGCGCAGATGGGGGAAGGTACAAGGCGTGTACAGATGGTCCAGTATTTCGGGCAGAGGAGGTGGATTTCGATGATCTCTATGTCTTGTAATATCGCGGGCGTTTCTTTCAAAAATCCGATTATTATGGCCTCCGGTACGTACGGCTTTGGCAAGGAATACAGCCGTTACTATGCCCTGGAGGAACTCGGCGGGTTCTGTACAAAAGGCCTGACCCTGCATCCGCGCGTTGGTAATCCGGGCGTGCGACTCTATGAAACGCCCTCCGGTCTATTGAATAGCATCGGGCTTGAAAATCCGGGAATCGCTTCCTTTATTACGAATGAAACGGACAGCTTGCAACAAGTGGATACGGTAAAAATCGTCAATCTGGGTGGAGGCACGATCGAGGAATATGTGGAGGGCGCGAGCCAACTGGAAGAGCATGCGAGACATGAGCGCGAAAAAATGTCCGCAGTATCGCCTGTTCCGCGTTTTCGCAGTGTGGACATGATTGAACTGAACATTTCCTGTCCGAATGTGAAGCAGGGAGGCATGCAGTTCGGGATCGAAACGGCCTCCGCGAGAACCGTAGTCAGAGCGGTGCGGCAAGTGACCCAATTGCCCCTGATCGTCAAGCTGTCTCCCCTCGCACATGATATAGGTGAAATGGCTGTGATGTGTGAGGAAGAGGGGGCGGACGCAATCTCCCTGATCAACACCTTTTCCGGCATGAAAATCGACATCAACAACCGCAAGCCGGTCTTTCACCATAAGTATGCAGGCATGTCCGGTCCCGCTATTCGTCCGCTGGCACTGCGACTGGTGCATTTGGCGGCACAGGCAGTCCGTATTCCGGTGATCGGCATGGGCGGGATCGTGACCGCTGAGGATATTATCGAATTTACGATGGCAGGAGCGGCGGCCGTACAAATCGGGACGTATAATTTTGTGAATCCGCGTGCCGGGATAGAGCTGAGAGATGGGCTGGAAGCGTGGATGAAAGCGCACCAGGTGTCGGATCTTGCCGAGATTCGGGGAATTGTATGAACCTTTCATAGCAGAGAGCCAAGCCTTCACAATATCTTTTCTTTCCTCTTACATCGTGTTGACCTTTCTATCAACGATGTCTACTACAATGAATAGCGAGTACATAGATGGAGGGGAATGAATGTGATGAAGAAATGGGTAAAAGGCTTGCTCGTATCCGGGTTGGCGCTGTCTCTCATTCCAGCGGTGAATCAGACCGCTGATTCGGTGGGAGCACAGGAAAACACACCAGCTTCCAAAAACCTGATTGTGCTGATCGGGGATGGCATGGGTCCGGCACAGGTGACCGCAGGCAGAATGTATCAGCATTATTTTCATCAGAAGCCCTATCTGGCACTGGACGAGATTTTTGTAGGCAACTCGACGACGTTTGCAGACGCTTCGGAGTCTGGCGGGAATACCGTGTCCGGCCTCGTGACGGATTCTGCTTCTTCTGGTACCGCATTTGCTACAGGAAACAAAACGTACAACGGCGCGATTTCCGTATCCAATGAAGAAGTGGCCAAGCCTTATGCATCGATTATTGAAGCGGCAGAAGAGGAAGGAAAAGCCACGGGAATTGTATCGACAGCCCGTATTACCCACGCGACGCCAGCGGTATATGCGTCACATGTTCGCAGTCGAGGCAATGAAAATGCAATTGCTGCTCAATATGCAGACAGTGGCGTGGATGTTTTATTCGGAGGCGGTGAGCGTCAATTCAAGACTTCGGAAGAGGGCGGGAAACGTTCGGACAAAAACCTGATTCCGGAATTCGAGTCGAAAGGCTATGAAATTGTTCGTGGTCGCAGTGAACTGATGGCTCTGGAAGGTTCAGAGGAAAAAGTGCTGGGATTCTTCGGACATTCACATATGGACTACACATTGGATCGCGACGCTGACGTGCCAAGCCTGGCAGAATTGACTGACACGGCCATCGACATTCTGTCCAGGGACGAGGACGGATTTGTCATGATGATTGAAGCCGGACGGATCGATCATGCTGGACATGCCAATGATTTCCCCGGCATGGTGCAGGAGATGCTGGACTTTGATGCGGCGGTGAAAGTGGCGCTGGATTTTGCCAAGGAAGACGGAGAAACTTCGGTTGTTATTACCGCTGACCATGAGACGGGTGGACTCTCTCTGTCTCGCGATAATATTTATGAGCTGAATATTGCGATGTGGGACGATGCCAGGCAGTCTTCTGAAGTCGTTGGAAAGGCGTTGAACGGGGCTGAAACAGCAGCAGACATACGCAAAATTGTAGCCGATAATATGGGCATAACGGACTTAAGTAACGTGGAAGTACAGTTCATCATGGACGGTGACGGTACTTCCTATGGCCGGGAGGGCGGTTATAATGCCGTTATCTCCAAGCGTTTGCTAGTCGGATGGTCCGGACATGGTCATTCTGGTGTAGATGTTGGGGTATGGGCATACGGCCCCATTGCGGATCTTGTACGTGGACAGATTGACAATACGGATATTGCCAAGTCTGGCGCTGAAGTGCTTGGACTGGATCTCGATGCTGCAACCCGGAAGCTGCAGCAGAAGTATATGTATCCGAAATTCAAGATGAATCGCACCAATGAGGTGCTCTATCCGGCCAGAGCGCTCGCAGAAGCGCTGGATATTGAGCTGGGTTTCGATGCGGAAGAGAAAACGGTGTCCTTGATGAAGGAGGACCAGATGCTGAGGGTGGAGATCGAAACCTTGCAAGTGGGAGCGAATGAACAGCGAGAAGCGTGGACAGCGGAATTAGATCGCGGCACCTTGTACTTGTCGATAGAAGCTTTCAATTTGCTGAGCGGGATGGAAATGAAGTGGGATGCACTCTCTGAGCGCCTCCTAATCGACGCTGTCGGTGAATAGGACGTCTAGCTGGTCGAGCGGAAAGCAAATACAAGTCAAACGGAGAACAGGGGATCACGAAATCTCCTGTTCTCCGTTGCCGTGAGGTGTGATAAATCGTGATTAAACTGGAAAAGGTGAAAATAAGCTATCGGATGGAAGGGCGGGCACTGTCCATTTTGGATATACCGCAATGGAAGGTGCAGAAGGGGGAACAAATGGCTCTGCTGGGTGCGAGCGGGAGCGGGAAGAGTACGCTGCTTCATGTCCTAAGCGGAATATTGTCAATTGACACTGGCTCTGTGGTCGTGATGGGGGAACCGATTCATTTGTGGAAAATGGCAAAACGGGATCAATTAAGAGCAACTCGAATGGGGTATGTGATGCAGGATTTCCATCTGCTGTCTGCTCTGACTGCCAGGCAAAATGTAGAACTGGTCATGGCGGGCAAGTATAGCCGCAAACAAAAGCAAGAAAAACTGAATGCTTTGTTTGAGCGAATCGGCTTGCAGGATCGGATGCATCATCGTCCCGATCAACTCTCCCGGGGACAGCAGCAGAGAGTCGCCATTGCCCGAGCTCTGATCAACTGTCCAGAACTGATTTTGGCTGATGAGCCAACCGGAAGTCTTGACGTGTCATCTGCCAGAGAAACCATGTCCCTTTTGCTTGAACTAGCCAATCAGACAGGCGCAACCCTGATCTGTGCCACTCATGATCTGGAGCTCGCTACCCGGTTTCCCAAAATGCTGCACATGCAGGAGATTAATCAGGTGCTAGCTGCTCATCCCATTGAACAAATTCCGAATCAACAGAGTCATCCAGACTTACATGACAGGCAAAAGGTGGGGGTGGCACCATGAATGCATGTTCCCTGATTTGGCGACAGGTCATGCACCGCAAAGCGTTGTCCATCCTGACTGTTGGATCGGTGGCCATGACGGTGGCCTTGATCGTCTTTCTCATTTTGACTTATCAGGGGATGGAGGAAGGGGCCAAAAAGGGATACGGTCCCTTTGAACTGGTGATCGGAGCCGATGGAAGTGAGACCCAACTTGTGCTCAATACGTTCTATCATACCGGTGTTCCAACTGGAAATATAGATATATCGCTCTATGAACAGCTACAAGCTCAGCCGGAAGCGAAGCATGTTCTGGCGATCACGACCGGTGACAATCTGAATGGCTATCCCATTGTCGGGATAGATGCCCCATATTTTCCTGTCAGGTATGGAGAGCAGCAACTGCAGGAAGGCCGTTTATATACCCGAACAGGTGAGGTGGTCATCGGTTATGCGGTAGCGGAGGCGCTGAAGCTGGAGATTGGAGACCGTTTTGTCGGTGGGCATGGCATTGTGCATGCGAGTGAGGATGGTCATGTTCTCGAAGACAACCATCTGCAAGCGGACGGTCACGAGAAGCAGGGCGAACATCATGATAAAGACTCTGATGAACATCATGAAGGGGAATTGGAATCGAATGCCCATGGAGCTGAAGTCCACGACGAACATGATGCCTTTGTCTATGAAATTGTGGGCATCTTGCCCAGACTAGGCACCGCGGATGATCGCGTGCTGTTTACCACACTGGATTATGCTTGGGCCGTTCATGGGCTTGAAGAATCCGAGCGTGAAGTGACGGCCATCCTGATCGAGCCGTCTTCCCTGACCGATTTGCAACAACTGAAGCTGACATATGATGCACTGGTGGGGGTGCAGGCTGTCTATGCCAGTAAGGCGATCGCAGATGTGGTCAATCTAGTGGACAAAGGAAGCCAGGGTTTGACTTTTTTACTGATTCCTTGTGTTTTGCTCGCTGCCATTTCGATCCTGTTGTCGTTGCTAGCCGCGGTTCATGAACGAAAACGGGATGTCGGTCTTCTCCGGCTGGTGGGCAAGTCCAATCGCTATGTCTGTCTGATTCTGATTGGAGAAGGATTGTGTCTGACGGTTGCAGGAATGGTTGCAGGGGTTGCAGCCGGGCATGCGGGCAGCGATATCGTGTCAGACTGGATATTTGCCTATAGCGGATTTCAGGTGCAGCCGTGGTCCTTTTCAGCAGCTGAGCTGCAACTATTGACAGGGACTATCCTGATTGGCCTTGTGTCTTCCCTGGGGCCGGCCTGGACAGCCTTCCGAGTCGATCCATTAAAATTGTTTCGTTCATAAGTACAGGAGGGAATTGGAATGAAACGATGGCATGAGACGGGTGGTGTTACGTTGTGTATAATCCTATTGGCTGGCATGTTGTCCGCATGCGGAAATGGCAATGAGCAGGCCAGCGGTGAATCATTTTCCGCCGCTGCACCTTCTTCGTCTGTCGCGGAAACCTCTGAGAGGTCTGAGGGGCAGGCAGAGCAAGCGCAAGCGAATCAAACCGGGTCCAGCTCATCTACAGAGACTCGGGCGTTGCACAGTCCGTATGACGAAGCGAAGTCCATCGAGGTTGCAGACAAGCAAACGGATAAGGAAATAGCAGCGGAAACAGACAAGCAGACGAACAAGGAAATGGATCAGGAAAGATACAAGTCAACGGATGAAGAAACAGACAAGTCAACGGATGAGAACCCAAGCGGGGAAATGAAGACAAGGGGGAGCCCTCATGATACGCTAGAGCCATCCCAGAATAGTGCGACTAAACAGGCCCGAAATGAGGCGACCGAACAACCCAAGGAGGAAGTGTCCAAGACTTCCGAAAAACCAGCGATTGCGGGCAAGAGCCATCAGACTTCTGCTCCTTCCTCCAGCAAACCTGCACGCCAAGACGGCAATCGACTGTTGTGGGATGGATTTTTTGACCATGGAGACCAGACAACGCCGTCGGAACGCTTTTGGAACTTGTCCGGCAAACAGGTTGAAATCAGAGGATATATGGGAGAGGTGCTGTCTCTTGCAGACAACTGGTTTCTGCTCATTCCCGAGCCAGGAGCGGAATGCCCGTTTGACAACGGGGATGAAACATACTGGAACAAAATTATGATCGTATTTGTACCTGCTGATGAATCTTTGCGGTTCACGTCCGGAGCGTTGTCTGTCAAAGGGACGTTGGATGTGGGGATCAAGGTAGATGAATCGGGATACAAAACGATGTTTCGTCTTTATGATGCAAGCTTTACGTCCATCAAGGAGTGAGCAGTCATCAGGCCAATCTCGCCTCTCTGCACAGTGGAGAGGCTTATTTCATGTATGTCGAAAAAATCTCCTCAAAATGGTATTGTCGGTCAGGAAGTGCTATATTTATAAGGGAAGTGTAAGCGCTTGAGGACCTTGTCAAATGCTCATATACATAGGGTGAGGGGGTGACACAATTGAATCATAGAAACAAGCTTCATGATGGGCCGGCCAGACGTTTGCTGGCAATCGGTATAGGGATACTGCTTTGTCTCAGCTTTCTGCTGCCGACCAGCATGGAGGCTGCGGATCAGACGTCAGATCGTACGGAAGGGAACAAGCCGAAACTCATTTATATGATTCCGGTTGAGAATACGATCGAGCAGGGATTGCAGAGCTTCCTGGAACGATCCTTCAAGGAAGCAAAGAATGCGGGAGCCGATCAGATTATTCTGCGCGTGAATACGTTTGGCGGCAGGGTGGATTCAGCCATTGAAATTGGCCAGTTGATTCGGGAAAGCGATATCCCCACGCTGGCTTATGTAGAAGGAAAGGCGCTTTCCGCAGGCAGTTATTTGTCTTTGAATGCGGACCAGATCGTGATGTCTCCCGGATCGACGATTGGCGCCGCTGCGGTCGTAGATGGAGCAGGAAACCGGGTAGAGGATTCCAAGGTGATTTCAGCCTGGGTGGCCTTCATGAGAGCGGCTGCCGAGCACAGTGGCCGGAATCCACTCTATGCGGCAGGTATGGTAGATGATCAGCTGGTGGTGGAAGTGCCGGAGATTGACAAAACGTTCGAAAAGGGCGAACTGATTGCTTTCTCGGCTGAACAGGCTCAGCAGGTGGGTTTTGCTGAGGCTAAGGCAAGCACAATGGATCAGGTGCTGGATTGGCTGCAAGCCGATGAGAGTCAGATTGTGGAACTGGAGTTGACCTTCTTCGAACAGCTTGCCACCTGGATTACGAGTCCGATCATCGCTACACTGCTCCTGTTTATCGGGCTGGCGGGTGTAGTCATGGAATTGCTGATACCTGGATTTGGCATCCCCGGTATTGCGGGACTGCTTGCGTTTGGTCTGTATTTCTTCGGTAATATGGTGGCAGGCTTTGCAGGTTTGGAGCACATTGTGCTGTTTGCGGTCGGCGTCGTCCTGCTGATTGCGGAAATGTTCATCCCCAGCTTCGGAATTCTCGGTACTTCAGGGGTGGTGAGTCTGATGACAGGCGTTGTATTTGCTGCGTATGATACGGGTCAGGCCTTTGTATCACTCGGGATTGCAGCAGTGGCTGCCGTGATTTTCCTGGCGGTGATGATTCGTATTTTCAAACACAAAGGCATTTGGAACCGGTTCATTTTGCGTGATGAGTTGCAGTCCCAAAACGGATACGTTTCGCAGATGGACCGAAAGCATCTGCTGCATGTTGAAGGAAAAGCTCTGTCAGATCTGAGGCCATCTGGTGTGGCCATCATCAATGGTGTACGAACCGATGTGGTATCCAGTGGCGGTTACATTGACGAAGGAAGTGCCATTCGCGTCATTCAAGTAGAAGGGACACGAGTGGTGGTTGAGCTGATTTCGGATCAAGCGTAAAGGTTCGGTCATCTCCGTCAAGCTGTGCAACAGCTATATCAAATTAGGAATAGATGAAACAGGAAAGGTGTGTCGATGGGTATGGAAGGATTTATCGTGTTGGTATTGGTCGGTTTGGGGATCGTTTTCCTGGCTCTGTTTTTCAGCTTTTTCCCGGTTATGCTCTGGGTGTCCGCGATTGCATCCGGTGTCAGAGTAGGCATCATTACTCTGGTCGCCATGCGTTTGAGAAGGGTTATTCCAAGCCGGATTGTCAATCCGTTGATCAAGGCCACGAAGGCGGGCTTGGGGCTAACGATCAACCAACTGGAAAGTCACTATCTGGCTGGTGGGAACGTCGACCGCGTGGTGAATGCACTGATTGCAGCACAGCGGGCGAATATTGATCTGATTTTTGAGCGTGCTGCTGCGATTGATCTGGCAGGGCGAGATGTGTTGCAGGCCGTACAGATGAGTGTCAATCCGCGTGTCATTGAAACGCCGATCGTGGCAGCTGTCGCGAAGGATGGTATTGAAGTGAAGGTTCGCGCCCGGGTGACTGTACGGGCCAACATCGATCGTTTGGTCGGGGGTGCCGGAGAGGAAACCATCATTGCCCGTGTCGGTGAAGGGATCGTTACAACAGTCGGTTCTGCGGACAATCACAAGGCGGTTCTCGAAAATCCTGACATCATTTCCAAGATGGTGCTTCAGAAAGGACTCGATTCCGGTACGGCGTTTGAGATTTTATCGATTGATATTGCGGACGTCGATGTAGGCCGTAACATCGGCGCTCAATTGCAGACTGATCAAGCCGAGGCTGACAAGCAAATTGCCCAGGCAAAAGCGGAAGAGCGCAGAGCGATGGCGGTAGCCTATGAGCAGGAGATGAAAGCAAAAGTATCGGAGATGAGAGCCAAGGTCGTCGAAGCTGAATCGCAAGTTCCTTTGGCGATGGCGGATGCGCTTCGCGAAGGTCGGATTGGCGTCATGGACTATCTGAATTTGCAGAACCTTGAAGCTGATACAGATATGCGAACATCATTTGGCAAGGCCAATGATAAGGATCAGCCAAATAAAGGCTCCGATTCGTGAGGGGAGGGTCCATAGATGGACGGCTTGTTCATTTTAGTGATCATTGCCTTTGTGATCTTTTACCAACTGTCCAAGAAAAATGAAAATCGTCCTGGAAACCGCAGACCCACACTACCGCCCATTTTTTCTCCTCATTCAAATCAACCAGAACGGGAAGACAGGGATGGGAAGAGAAGCTTAGGGGATTGGCGTGAACAAAGGGAAGAGCGCAACCAACGTGAGCAGCCGGGCATGTGGGAGACCGACACGACCACCTATGCCAGAGACAATGATAAGAGAGATACGAGAGATTCCTGGGATACGAGAGATACAAGGGATACAAGGGATATGAGAGATTCGAGGGATAATCAGGCACGAGGATATAGCTCAAGCTATGAGAGGACTACCTTTGATCGATCTTCCGCTTCACGGGAACCAAGTCCGGTTCGTCAGGAGGAGATCGGGGATGTCGTGCTTCTTCAGGGGAGTATTTCTTCCTCACCACGTATTTATGAGGGTGTCACACAAAGTGAAATCGGCAAGCGGACATCTAGCTCTCTAACCTCTTCGCAACGTGCTGGTCTGCGCAATGCGATGAATGTAGACCCTGCACAGGGGATGATGTGGGCGGAGATTTTCGCTGCTCCACGTTCCAGGCGGCCTTATCAGGCGAGAGGGCTCACGGTACAGCAAGTGCCTTCAAAGGGACATCAAGAATCATGATCTGACAATTTCAGAAATATGTTCATAAACAAACACCTCCGATGCAGATTCCCGTTAGCCAGATGGGAATAGATGCCCGGAGGTGTTTATTTGTTGCCATACATGATTTATCTCACTCGGTGCACCCCAACGATCTCCTTGGCCAGACCGATGATGTTCACTTCTACCACCGCCTGTTTCGTCACCCCGTTCGCATATTCGATCTCGAACACGATGTCCTCCAGCCCTTCCTTCAGTCCGCGTTCCATTGACATTAAGACCTTGTCATACAAATCGCCGCGGTAATGCTGCGGGGTGCCGCTTGCGGTTAAGGTGGTGTCGATCCGAATCACATTGTTCTGCCGGCCTGTCCCGGTCAGCTTGGCCGTGATTTCCACGACCGGAGCTGGTGAGGTGACCGCTTCGAGCTTGAACAGCTCGCCACTGTAAAAGTCTTTCGGATCGTGCTCCGTCTCGTGTCCACGATCGTCATGTATCTGCTTCCACTCCGGTGTATGATAGACCGAGGGCTCCAGTTTCAGTTCCAGCGCCTCAATCGTGCGCGTCACCGTATCCTGTTCTTCTCCGTCGCTGACCGTCAGTTCCACCCGATACCTGCCGATTTGGTTGAACAAAGCTGTGACATGCCTGCTCGTATAGCTGCGCGTTTGACCCGACGGATCGGTGATCCGCCACTGGTATGTCAGCGGATCACCGTCGGGGTCTGTGGACTGGTTCGTCAAGGTGACGGTATCGCCTTCCCACACGGGCTTCGGTGACCAGTCAAACTGTGCATCGGGCGGCTCATTCGTATGAATGTACATATACGCAGGCTCACTGTCCAGGCTCCACGCATAGCCGTCATGCACACGTACGATCACATACAGGTTCGTCTTGTCGGGCAGAGCGGTGGTCGGGGTCCAGCTCTTGCTGCTGGATGTGACCACACCCGAATCCTGCAGCAGTACCCCGCCATAGCGATAGATCTTCACCTGATAGCGCTGCTGCGAATCGCTGTCTGCATCGCCATAGGTCCAGGTGATCGTCGGCGTATCGTCTTTGACGACCGTCGGATGGTTTTGATCTCGGCTCGCCGGATACGTGATGACGGCCGAGGGCAGACGGTTCAGAATGTTGACCGAGCGGGTCATCTCCGCTTCCTGGCCCACGCTGTCACGTACCACTTGCCGGATCTGGAACGTGCCGAGTGAGCTGAAGGATTTCTGCCAGCTCGTACGGCTGTTGCTTTGGTAGCTTTCCACGCCGGTGCTGGTGTTCCGGATATAATAGGCGTGATCAAGATTCGTACGGCCCCCGTCCTCGGGATCACTGGCGGAGGAGTTGATCGTGATCGGATCGCCGCGGTGGGTGCTCGTTTTGTTCAGCGTAAACCCGGGATTTGGCGGCGCATTCTGCGGTACGTCGGTGATCGTGACGGACTGAATGTTCCATTCACTCCACGCTCCGTATTCATCCTTTACGGCCAGACCCACCGTATACACACCAGCTTCGGTCGGGACGATCAGCCGCTGCATGACTTCTTCTCCGCTCGGGGAGATATAGAAATAGGTGCGCTCCATGATGCCTCTGGTCGCAAGGTAATCAATACCGGTTGCTTCGGTGCTGTAGACGGTGCTGCTTGCATACCGGTCGGGATCATAGCTGCTGTCAGTCCAGTATACTTTGTCATCACCACCGACGATGACGCTGTACTTGCTCACCGGACGGCGATGCACGATCACGTTGCGCTGAAACGCATTCGAAGCTTTTCGATAATCGGCAAAGGTATCATCCGGATAAAGGTAGGCGGAATGCGGATCATCTTCGGC
Organism: Marinicrinis sediminis; assembly: GCF_042685085.1. Taxonomy (NCBI): domain Bacteria; kingdom Bacillati; phylum Bacillota; class Bacilli; order Caryophanales; family Paenibacillaceae; genus Marinicrinis; species Marinicrinis sediminis. Next base: position 143,958 of record NZ_JBHUMM010000037.1, on the reverse strand, counting down.
TTGCAGTTCAATGGTGTACAGTCCAACCTTGTCGAGTTGCAGTTCTGCTGACGCGACCTGCTGACCGTGCAAGGCAGATATTCCCTGGTGCTGAATAAACTTCGGGGTATGGGTATATGTCCAGTTGAACGTACCGGCCATCGGATCGAGCTCGGGATCTTGGAAGTGCAGATCCGTATAGTCCACCGTGGCAAATCCGGTCCCTTCATCCCAAATAGCCAGTCCTGAGATCGTTTGGATCGTCGGATTTTCCAGTCGTTTGACCGTCAATCCAGAAAAGGTGGCATACGGCCTCTCTGAGAATGGTCCGTAGGTTCCTGCTGTATACGTGCCATCCGTGACATCAAAATAAGGAACGCCATCTACCCGCACTTGAATACGATCTTCGATCACTTGAAGCTTGAACGAATACGGCTGCTCATCTTGAACCGGAAAATGTGTCTGTTTCAGAATGGTTCGTTCGCCCTGCGCATATCGAGTCAGGTACAGCTTATCGCCATCTGTTTCAACGGCATATTTATTGTTCACATCCTGTATGCGAAAGGCAAATCCAGCCAGTTGACGATGGGCATCCGTTTGATCCATCTCCAGATCAAAGGAAAATGCCACATCCTCTATGCTTTCATTCGATACAAACTGACCAAACGAATATGGGCTTTTCACAAGCGGCTGAGTGGACGGCTGCCCGATGAGAAGCCAGGGTGAATAGTGAGTCGGATTAGTAGTTCCGCTAGATGTGATAGATTTGAAGCTGAGGATCGTCCCATCATCGACAAGCATGCCTTTATGTGGATCTGATGCTGTGGTCGCATAGTATCCACTTGCGTCCAATACAGCAAAGGTATCCGGATAGCTTGTAACCAGTTGATGCGATGCGTCAAATACTGCATAATTCTTTCCCGAGCTGCTGGGTTGAACGACGGTATAATACCCGTCATGGGAAACATGTGAAGGTCTGACATTCCAGTTGTTTGCATATGGATGGTAAGCGCCAATCGCATCCATGTAAAAATCGAATCGATGATACGAGTACGTGTACGGAAAGGAACGGACCGCTCCGGAATCCAGGTCAATCTTTTCATAATAGGACGTTACGTAGTAGCCGGAACCACGAAAGCTTCGAACCACGATTTCATTGCTTTCCGGATTGACAATCATGGTCAAGATATTGTTCGGACTGTCTGCATCTGCTTCCACGCCCGTACTGTTGAAGCTGTCCCCTGATACATCCACTTTCCACACTTGCTTCAGGTCTGTGTTGATTTTGATCAGTCTGGCCTGATCCCACAATTCCAGATTTTCATCTGGCCGGTCACAATACATTTGTTCAGCCAGGTAGAAGTTGCCTTTTGCATCGCGATGCTTTTCCAAAGACAGTCTGGGGGAGCATTCATAATCTCTTCCATAACTGCTGAATTCCCGTTTGTACGGATCACTGAGTGGGATGGACGAGGAGGTGATCACCTGCCCTTTTCGATTAATCTTGATCATTTCCATCTTCTTTTTACTCTGGTAAGAAGTGATATTTTCATAGGATACATAGGAAAGAACGACATCATCTCCGATTGTAGAGAGATCGATGGAATTGGAATGATACACATTCGTTTGAAGCGGCAACAACGACCCGAAGTCCGCATAAGTGCCACCCAAAAATGAACCTGAAAAAGCATCATAGGCCCGAATCTCCCAAATCGTATCGGTCGCGTATCGATATTCCGGGTTATACCGGTACTGGGTGCAGTTGCTGCATGACCACTGTACTAGCTGATAAATGGTTTTGTCGGATACTTCATACCCCTGCACCTGGGCTTCATTCATTTGATAAGACTTGATTTGATTGGCTTTATGAAAGTCGCCATTGTACCAATCCATATATTTTTCAAATCTGCCTGTTTGATAAACCGGCCCTTTTCCGTCCAGATCGAAGGATCGGAGAATGAAAGCATAGGGTTCATCGATATAGGTATGTTCTGCTCTTTGGACGAGATAATGAGGGGCGGGCCCATGGACATAGTTCATTTCATAATTGTTGGCCACCAGTTTTGATTTATCGATGGCATAGTAGTCCTGACCCCCAAATGTCGTGCCATAGTCTTCATAGTGATTGAAGTATAGATACGAATGATTCGTTTTAATTTGTGACGGCTTATCCTCTGAATATCTCGGGACGTTATACTGCCCCATCAACGTCTTGTACATGAGGGGTTGATTGCGATTGTCATCCGGCATCAGAAGGGACCGATAGGGACTGATATTGTTATGGCCATAGCCGTAATTTCCGACGAGCATCATATAGGCATCGACACGGCTTCCATTGTTGTATTCATAAAAGTTTTGATCTTCCGTCAATCTGCCAAGTCCTGTGGAAAGAGATCCGTTCTGACTATGCCATGCCACACCGGGCTGGATCTGCTGCGCCGTGCCCTGGCTGTACAGCTTCCAGTTTTTTAGGATGTCTTCACCCGTATATACATCTGGAATGGTCAGGTCCGGATTGGGATTCTCGCCCTCTACCGCAAAAGAAACGGTCGGTTCCTGATTGACCACATCCAGGGTTAGCAAAGCCGGATCTTCGGACAAGGTATCATCGCACTGCCCATAGTCTTCACAGACCGTGGCATCAAACCGATACTTGCCTACTTCTGTTGGAGCAAAGAGCGCTTGGGTCAGGTCTCCCTGCAGGCTTGTCCAGTTGTCGTCCTCAAAACCGTTGTTGTGGGCATCATATTTGTAGCGGTACTGGATACTGACGATCACATCCCCGTCCGGACTGACCGATTGATTATGGATGGTATACGACTGTCCACGAATGCCGAGCGGCGGCACATCCAGGCTAGCTAGCGGTGGCAAGTCCGGCAGAACGGTAATCTCACATTCGTCTGGCTGCAAGGATTTTAAGCCGGCTGCATCATAGACATGCAGTTGTAACCGCTCGATAATCGGGTCTGTGGCGGGGTTCGTGTAGGTGGTCTTTTTGTTTGTCCACTCGTCCTTTGTATGATCGATGGCTCTTCCCATTGGGCTGTAAGATTGATGGCTGCCAAACAAGCTGGCGTCCACAGGACGGTTATGTTTCACCTCAGCGGGACACTGTGCAACCGGAATCGGATTAGGTGGTACGACCCGGACATAGGTGCATTTCCGACTCTCTGCGCCAAATTCATCTCGCATGATTGCGCAAGCAGATTGATAGCCGAGTTCATTCATCTCGATCTGGTGGTAGCCGTTGGTATAGGCACTGTATTGATTCGGAATATTTTTGACCCAGCGATTCGAGCTGGAGAAGTCCCAAATGACATCCTCAATCAAATCCCCGTCCGGATCTGCAGGAGCCGGTTCATCCAGGTAGACAAGATCCAGATGGGTACCCTGCACGACTTCCGTTTGCTTGCCTTCCAGTGTCCAGTCTCCAGGTGTCGTCCAGCCGAGGTCAAAGGTTGGAGGGCGATTGTCTGCCGGACCGTTTACGGTCAACGTTTTGGGTCCGATCCAATCCGATTCCCCGCAATCGGCGATGATTTTCATGGACACTTGATGACTGCCGATGCTGATGATCCAGGGATAGGTACTCTCGGAATAGGCACTGTTTGTCGTCTCTCCGGATACGTTTGGTGTCGTATAGCTGCTGCTTCCTCGCTGAATTCGGTATTGATGCGATTGATAGGAACAGGTTCCGGTCTCAATATCTTTTGGCTGGAAAACAAAAGGATCACGCCAGTCGATTTCCGACGGAACAATATCAAAATCTCCGGTGATGTATACGGGATCAGGGTCTGGATCAGGCGGGGGTTCATCGGGATCGACCACCCGAACCTTGGCGGAAACCGAAGCATTTTGTTCTGCAAAGTAGGCGGTGATGCTTGCATGGCTCGTTCCAGGTGTAGGTTCTTGGCCGTTGACAATGCCAAAGGCATCGACCGGGGCTTTGGCAGAAGCATTGGAACTCCAGCTCAACTTGTTGTCGGACACCTCATATTTTTTTGTCGTGCCATTTTGTTTCCAACTCGCATGAACCGTGAAATGCTGAGATTCCCCCACATTCAGTGTTTTCTCCGTGGGGGTAATTTCGAGTCCCATGAATTCATCGGATATTTCTACTTCAGCCTGCCAAGTGACGAGAATCTCAAAAGGATACATCATACCTGGTTGTCCACCACATGTATTAGTTGGCTCTCCAAACACTCCTTTACCAGAATATCCTTCAATAATTACTTGGCTTGACCCCTCTACAATATCTACTATTCCTTCAATTGCAGGGTCTGATTCAGGATGCATAATAACAGGTTTAATAGCATGTATATTGGTTACTTCACTTGTTTCATATTTATTACCGTTACTATCTATCCATATTTTACCTGTCGGTTGTTCTAGCGTTGTTTTAGTCCTCACCTTTTTCTTAGCTGGTTCCCCACTCGCATTAAGTGCTACTTGTATGCCGTCAATTGTACTGTATGTACTCCAAGTACCGTCTGTATGCTGACACCAATAATAACCTGGTTTATGTTCTTTTTCTGCCGTTACGATAATTGAATAGGTATTTGCTTCTGATGTAGAGGGCCAAATAAAGAATGGCAATAGAAGAGACATAATAAGGAGTCCAATTACAACTTTATTTCTCCGTATCTTCACATTGATCACTTTCCCTTTCACATGCCTTTATTGGGGTTATGCAATACTGGAAAACCACTATTTTTATACGCGGTATTCGTAATGAGATCAATGCCAAAGTATTCTTTAGAATAAATGCCATGAAGAACAACTTCAAATGTTTCTCCCTTTTTAGCTTCGAATATATCACTCATATATGATTGAACATATCCAAAGTTCTTACGTGCTTCTTGATATCTAAAAAGTGAACTTGGACTTAAATACATTGCATTTCTAAAAATCGTATGACTACCATCTTTTTTATAAGTCACATCCAACACAGCAGTTATATAACCTGTCCTGTTCTTTAAAAACCGTTCTTCAAGCTCATCCCTATCCCACAAAAACTTCCGCTCGTAGAAGCTTACTGTATCGCCTTCAATAGGGATCACATAGACGCGCTTCAGCTTGGCATCAAAATTGTAATGCTCGATCACCTTTTGCTCTTCGATCAAGTTCAATAGCGGCTCCAGTTCAGAGACTGCGGTGGCATTCATGCCGGTTTCGGCCAGTTCTCTCAGCTCCTGCAAATATTGAAAGTCACTTGGATGTTTAGAGCTTTGGGTCGTAATCAGGTTTTGGATGATCGCCACCGCTTCGGCACGGGTCGCATTCTTTTTCAGACCGAGAGATGCATCCGGAAAACCATTCATGATCTTGGAACCGACTACCAAACCGGTGTAAGGCACATCCGCTTTCTTCAGTTCCTTGTAGTCCACAAACGGGATATCGCCGTTATACAATCCTTCAAATGCCTTCAGGTACGCCTCATACTTCTCACTACGGGCAAGACTTCGAGCCGCTAGTCGAATCATCTCTAATCGTGAAATCGGTTCGTTGTAGGATTTAAAATCGGCTTGGCTATGAATCTTGCTCTCTACTGCTTCATGCACATATGCCTGATACCATGGTGTACTGCCACTGGAATGGGGTAGATGTAGCGCATCTACCAGCATCTTGATAAACTCGGCCCGCGTGACGGATTTACTTGGCCTGAAGGTTGCATCGGGATAACCGGCTACGATGTTCTCTTTGACCGCCCAGGTGATGGCAGAGTTCGCCCAGTGACTGGTAGACACATCTTTAAATCGGGTAACAGACTTGGCTTCTGCTGCTTTTGCAGCGGGTTCCAAAGAGGAAGGTGTTAGCAAACTGGTTACGGTTAGGGACAGCACAGCTGTTAAGGTTATCATGATTTTTTTCATTTTCAACCACCTCATTTAATATATGTATAAAACTATTTTCTTCCAGCTAAATTTTATTTGCATTTATCTGCACCATTGCATCGGCAATGTTAGGGTTAATGGTCTCATGGCTCGTTTCAAATATAGCTTTTTGGACGGAGCATTTTGATTATCACTCGTGGCATATACCGTTAAGGTAGCTGCTTGTACGGATGAAGCAGACGGCCAGATCACGAGAGGCAACAGTAGAGATAAAATGAGTACCAAAATAATGACTTTTTTTCGTTGTCTCCTCAATGTAATCACTTTCCTTTATTCGGATTTTTTAAAATAGTAAATCCGCTATTTTTATATGCCATATTCGTTTGTACTCCTATATCCCAATCTTCATTGGAGTATTCTCCATAAAGTACAAACTCTATAGTGTCTCCTTTTTTAGCTTCAAAAATATCACTCATAAATACTTGTACAAAACCAAATTTATTTCGAGGTTCAGAATATGTGAAGAAAGAACTGGGATTTAAAAAGCTGTAATTACTAAACGTCAATTCATTTCCGTCTTTTTTATAGGTCACATCAAATACCGCGGTCACATACCCCGTCTGCCCCACCCAGAAATAGGCGGGATGCTCATCCCTATCCCACAGGAACTTGCGCTCGTAGAAGCTGACCGTATCGCCTTCGGTCGGAATGACGTATACGCGCTTCAGCTTCGCATCAAAATTGTAATGCTCGATCACCTTTTGCTCTTCGATCAAGTTCAATAGCGGCTCCAGTTCAGAGACTGCGGTGGCATTCATGCCGGTTTCGGCCAGTTCTTTCAGCTCCTGCAAATATTGAAAGTCACTTGGATGTTTGGAAGATTGGGTCGTGACGAGGTTCTGGATGATCGCAACCGCTTCGGCACGGGTCGCGTTCTTTTTCAGACCGAGGGATGCATCCGGAAAACCATTCATGATCTTGGAACCGACTACCAAGCCGGTGTAAGGCACATCCGCTTTCTTCAGTTCCCTGTAGTCCACAAACGGGATATCTCCGTTATACAATCCATCAAATGCCTTCAGGTACGCATCATACTGATCACTACGGGCAAGGCTTCGGGCCGCTAGTCGTATCATTTCTAATCGTGTAATCGGTTCCTTATAGGATTTAAAATCGGCTTCGCTATGAATCTTGCTTTCAATCGCTTCATGCACATATGCCTGATACCATGGCGTACTGCCACTGGAATGCGGAATATGTAGCGCATCTACCAGCATCTTAATAAACTCGGCCCGAGTGACAGACTTGCTTGGCTTGAAGGTCTCATCGGGATAACCGGCTACGATATTCTCTTTGACCGCCCAGGTGATGGCAGAGTTCGCCCAGTGACTGGTAGACACATCTTTAAATCGGATAACAGACTTGGCTTCTGCTGCTTTTGCAGCGGGTTCCAAAGAGGGAGGTGTCAGCAAACTGGTAACGGTTAGGGACAGCACAGCTGTCAGGGTCAGGATTTGTTTTTTCATTATCATTTACCTCATCGAATATCCATCATTATGTAACTAGTTTAATGATGACAGACTAGTAGTTTGATTATGACATAAACGCTATAGATTCTCCATGTCTTTCCATAGTCCTTCATGCTTCGGCTTTCCATGTATTCTTACCTTCAAAAAATCATCAAAAAAAGCACCGTTTACACACAGGCGGCATGTCAGGCAGGCTCCTTGTGTGTAAACGGTGCTTCCGTTTCTCATGTCCTATATTATACCATATCCAAAATCCGTGGCAACGGGAGCAGGGCGAATAATTGCGATAGGCTGCGCATAAAGTGTAAGAGCCTGCTATGAATGCATACCCGGGCACAGGTAAGGAGGCACGTGTAGAGAATGCTTGGCATACATCGGAAAATGAAAAAATGGACGGCACAGCTGCTTGATCTGCCACAGGACCTCGTGTTCGACCTGCCTCGGGTAACCATGATCGGCAATATGCAAATATATATCGAAAATCATCGTGGGGTGATCCATTTTTCCCCTCAATTGCTGGAGTTACGTTTAAGCACAGGCAGTATGGAGATACGAGGGACGGAGCTGGTCATACGCGGCATTTTGAGTGAGGAAGTCTTTATAGAAGGCCATATTCATGACATCCGTTATGTGCAGGAATAGAGATGAGGGAGGTCAGTGTCGTTGCGTAGAAAATGGCAGCACAAGTTGCAGGGGACGGTTCAAATCGAAATCAGGGGAAAGCAGCGCTCGGCATTCATCAATGCAATGGCGAAGCGAGGCATACAGGTATGGAATGTTCACTACCAAGACGCAGATCGGATGTTTGCAGATATTTATGTGAAGGATTATTTCCGTCTTCGGCCGCTCTTGAAGCAGACAGGCTGTCGCGTGCAGGTGCGACAACGAAAAGGATGGCCATTTCGATTCAGGCGAATCCGCAAGCGCAAAGGCTGGCTGGCTGGTCTGGGTTTGTTTTTTGTTTGTCTGTACGTGCTCTCTTCTCTCGTATGGGACGTGCAGGTCGAAGGAAATGAACAGCTTTCGAGCGAGCAGATCCTTGAGGCAGCGAGGCAGAAGGGGCTGTATGAGTTTCAGTGGCTGTTCAGACTGGATGACCCGGAAAATATCTCCAGACAGCTGCTGAAGGAGTTTCCTGGCGTGTCCTGGATTGGCATTCGTCGGGAAGGGGTGCAGATTACGATCAAAGTCGTAGAGGCCACCCTGCCCGAGCCGGAAATCTTGCAAAATCCGCGAAACCTGGTCGCCTCATATGATGCGGTCATTACGAATATCTTTACGGAGCAAGGAGTCCCCAGGGTAGGAAAGGATGACCGGGTGAAACGCGGCGACGTTCTCATTTCGGGCGTTCTGGGTGATGAGGAAAATCAGGAGATTGTGGTCGCGGACGGCAAGGTCATGGGACTGGTTTGGCACACTATGCACATCGAAGTCCCTCTGAAGGCGCAGGTCAAGACTTATACGGGCCAGAAAAAAGAGCGCAAGTACCTCGTTCTGGGAGATCGGGCGCTCAAGCTGTTCGGATATGGGGGCAAGGCATATGAACAGGCGGAAACACAGCGGGAACAGCAGAAGCTTTCCTGGCGGGAGTGGACACTTCCCATCAGTTGGATGAGTGAAGAAGTGCGGGAAAGCGAGTACGTTACCTTGACTCGTACCCCTCAGGAAGCCAAGGCGCAGGGGTTGGAGCAGGCGCGTGCGGAACTGCTCTCGGAAGCCGGAGAGGACGCTTCGATTGTCCAAGAAAAACTTTTGCATGAAAAGACAGACAGTGGTAAAGTTTATATGAACGTATTTTTTGAAGTGGAACAAAATATCGCGAAAGAACAAGCAATTATCCAGATCGATCAAGGAGAATGAGGCCTGTTGGTTGAAGAAACAAAATCCATCAAAATTGAACTCGCAAACGCAGAAGAGGGACTGGCTCTGTTTGGTCCACAGGATAAGCATCTGCAGATTATTGAAGCACAGACGACAGCAAAAATCATGTCGCGAGACGCAGAGATTGTCATCGAAGGGGTGCAGGGGGAGCTTGAATCCTTGCAGCAATTGTTCGATGTATTGCTCAAGCTCGTTCGAGGCGGTTTCGCCATTAGTGAACGGGACGTGCAGTATGCCTTTGATCTCTCCCGAAACCTGCAGGCAGATCAACTGCTTGACCTGTTTCATGATGAAATTACGAAAACCTTTAAAGGCAAGTCCATTCGGGTTAAAACGATTGGTCAGAGAAAATATATCGTCACCATCCGTAAAAAGGATGTCGTCTTCGGGATCGGACCAGCCGGGACAGGCAAAACGTATTTGGCTGTGGTCATGGCGATTGCCGCTCTTAAAGACAACAAGGTGAAACGAATTGTCCTGACACGTCCAGCTGTGGAGGCCGGTGAGAATCTCGGATTTCTGCCCGGTGATCTGCAGGAAAAGGTCGATCCTTATCTGAGACCGCTCTATGACGCTCTCCATGACGTACTGGGACTGGAGCAGGTGGCCAAGCTGATGGAGCGGGGCATTATCGAAGTGGCACCTCTTGCCTATATGAGAGGACGCACGCTCAATGATTCATTCATTATTCTGGATGAAGCTCAAAATACAACGCCGGAACAAATGAAGATGTTTTTGACACGTCTCGGTTTCGGTTCCAAAATGGTCATCACCGGAGATATTACGCAAATCGATTTGCCAAAAGGAAAAAAATCCGGATTGATGGAAGCCCAGCGCATATTGCAGGAAGTAGAAGAAATCGGATTTATTACGTTCGCACAGCAGGATGTCGTCCGTCATTCTCTTGTTCAAAAAATTATCAACGCCTATGAGCAGCAGGATTCACGTGAAGTGTGAGAAACATGAGCAGCGTGAAAAGAGTGGTAGGAGAGGGCTGACCTTACATGTTTGCAAAAGTATCTGGTAAATCCAAATGGACCTTGAAGCTGAACGGTTGGCAAAACAGCATTGTCATCCGTTCTCTTTTCTATTTCATCCTGGTACTGCTTTTCTTCTTTACGGTCAGAGACTCGGTTATTCCGCCTACATACAATATTGAGGTGAATACGAGAAGCGAGACCTCGATTACGGTTCCGAAGAAAATGGAAGATGGGATTGCAACAGAAAAGGCTCGCGCTGAAGCCAAAACCCAGGTGCAGGATGTGTATACGACTCTCTCGATCAGAGAAGAGGATTTAATAGAAAGTGTTTACGACAAGCTGGAGCAAATCAACGGCGATGAGCAGTTCTCTTCCAGTGAAAAAGTAGAGATTTACCTCAACTTCTTTCCGACGGAATATCTGAGCTTTGTAGAGAAAACCACAGATTCACTGACGAATCGTCCGGAACTGAAAGCGGAAGCAGAGAAAAAAATGACGGAGCAGCAGTACCGGATTCCAGAGGAGATTTATTTCAAATTCCCTCGGGTGGACCTGACCGCTCTGTCAGATATGGAACAGGTGACCAAAGAGATTGTCAACCGGCTCACCAATGATCCACTGCTCGATGCAACCAATGCCCGTGCCAAAGTGGCTGAACTGGTCAATGCCTCTGAGCTGACCTCCAATACGGCCCGTGAGCTGGTACAGGAAATTTCCCGCTATGTGATTGTGCCGAACCGTTTCTATGATGATCAGGCGACAAGAGAAGCGAAGGAAGCAGCCGGCAATGCGGTAGCGACGATCTACGTGGAGCAGGGAGAAGAGATCGTAGCCGAGAATGAGCTGATTACCCAGGAATTATATAATAAACTTGAATATTTTGGACTCCTTGATGCGGAAAATAACTACTGGTCCGAGCTTGGCCTGTTGCTGGTTGTCCTGCTGCTGGTAAGTGGCATTTACATGTTCAATCGGCAAAGTGACCTGAATATTCGGTCACAGAACCCGGCCTTGCTTATGTTGTTGCTCATCTACGGGATTAATATTATCGGAATGAAAATCGTCTATCTGGGACAGAACCTCGATTATCCGTACATCGGATTTTTGGCGCCAGTAGCGGTGAGCAGTATGCTGATTACGATCTTGCTGAATAGTCGTCTGGCTATTGTGTCTGTCCTGATCTTCAGTGTGCTTTCCAGTATGCTGTACAGCATGGAGGGCGGACAGGCCGTCTTTGATTTCCGCTTTGGCTATGTGACGCTGGTCGTTGGACTGGTTGCCGTGTTTACCATCAACCGGGCGAGTCAGCGTTCTGCCATCTTGAAGGCGGGCATGATGATTTCCTTGTTCTCGATATTCGCTGTCGTCTCTCTCATCTTGCTGGATCAGACGTACACGACCAGAGAAATGATCATGGCGCTCAGTTTTTCATTTGCCAGCGGTTTGTTGACCGCCGTGCTGGTCATTGGCTTGCTGCCGTTCTTTGAAGTCTCATTTGGCATCTTGTCTCCCCTGCGTCTCGTGGAACTGTCTAATCCGAACCATCCGTTATTGCGAAAGCTGCTGACCGAAACTCCGGGGACTTATCATCATAGCGTAATGGTGGGTAATCTGGCTGAAGCGGCTGCCGAAGCAATTGGGGCCAATGGCTTGCTGTGCAGAGTGGGCTCATTCTATCATGACATTGGCAAAACGAAACGACCTAGCTATTTTATTGAGAATCAGGTAAACATGGAGAATCCGCATAACCATATTGAGCCAAGCTTGAGCAAGTCGATTATTGTGGCACATGCGAGGGACGGCGTGGACATGCTGGAAGAGTATAAAATTCCGAAACAGATATCTGATATTGCAGAGCAGCATCATGGTACGACTTTGCTGGGCTTTTTCTATCACAAGGCGATGAAACAGCAAGAGGAACTGCCTGAGGAAGAACGGGAAGAAATTCTGGAGTCGGACTACCGTTATCCAGGTCCGAAGGCACAGACGAAGGAAGCGGCCATTGTCGGCATTTCGGATTGTGTGGAAGCCGCTGTTCGCTCCTTGCGAAATCCGACGATCGAGCATATCGATTCCATGGTCGACAAGATTATCAAGTCACGTCTTGAGGATGGTCAGTTCAATGAATGTGACCTGACATTGCGAGAGCTCGATATGGTGGGCAGGTCCTTGAAAGAAAGCCTACTCGGTATTTTTCATTCCCGGATTGAATATCCGGAACTGCCTAAGAAGCCGTCCTGATGTCCTGTTACAGGGTAAGAGGGATAGTCGTGGACAAGCCGGAGTATGTGCTAGAACGAGATCGAAGAAGCTAGTTCAAGCCATAACAAGCTAGGGAGTATGCATTGAAAAGGAGAGAATGCACATGGAAGTGTTGTTGGAATGGAGCAATGAACAGGAGCAACTGGAGATTCCGGAGACGCTGATCCCCAAGCTGGAGGAACTGCTGCGAATTACAGCGGAAGTTGAGGGTTTGGAAGCGGGAGAAGTCGCGCTCACTTTCGTAGATGACGAACGGATTCATGAGTTGAACAACGAATATCGGGGAATAGACCGACCGACCGATGTGCTGTCCTTTGCGATGATGGAGCAGCTCGATGGCGAGCTGGAAATCATTTTTGAAGAAGAAGCCCCTTCGGATATGTTGGGCGATATCATTATCTCCGTTCCTCGTGCACAGGCACAGAGCGAAGAATATGGTCATTCATTCGAGCGGGAGCTTGGTTTTCTGTTCGTTCACGGCGTGCTTCACTTGCTTGGATATGACCATGAGAGTGAGGAAGAAGAAAAAGCAATGTTTGCCCGACAGGAGCAGATCCTGGAAAAAGCCGGTTTAACCCGATGACAGCCTGGTGGAAGGGGCTCATTTCGAGCTTCCGCTATGCCTGTGAAGGAGTAGGCTTTGCCTTGCGCACCCAGCGCAACATGAGAATCCACTTTTTATCCGGTTTTTCTCTAATTGTGCTTATGCTCATACTGCCCTTTACTTTTGTGCAACTGGCTATGCTGTTCGCTTGTATGGCGCTGGTCATTTGTATGGAGCTGATGAATACAGCGGTTGAACAAATGATTGATCTCGTTCAGCCGAGCCCCCATCCGCTTGCCAAAGCTGCCAAGGATACGGCCGCTGCCGCTGTGCTCGTTGCAGCGGTTTTTGCCGTATGTACAGGAGGATTGATTGTCATTCCCGTCTGGCTGGAGCTTCATACTGAGGCGGAGACGGTCTGGAAATGGATGGTCACTAGCGTGCCGGGCATCCTATTTCTTGTGGGCAATGGATATGTCATGATGCATCAATTGGCCTGGTTCCAGGCCAAATATGAACCCAAACAGGAGGACTCCAATTGAGTATAGATAGAGGTTTGCGAGATGAGTTACTGGCAGCAGCAAAGCAGGCCAGAACACGTGCTTATACTCCCTACTCCGGCTTTCAGGTCGGCTGTGCGCTGCTGGGTGAGGACGGGCAGATCTATATGGGCTGCAATATTGAGAACGCAGCATATGGTCCTACCAATTGTGCAGAGCGTACGGCCTTGTTCAGTGCGATTGCAGCAGGACAGCTTCCACGCAGTTTTCAAGCGATCGCGGTTGTCGGAGATACGAATGAACCGATTACGCCATGTGGCGTGTGCAGGCAAGTGATGGTGGAGCTGTGTCACCCCGACATGCCTGTGTATTTATCCAATCTGCACGGACAGCAGCATGAAACGACGGTAGCGGCCTTGCTGCCAGGTGCTTTTGGCTTGAAAATGTGAACGGTAACGGTAACGGTAACGGAATCGGAAGCAGAAACAGGAAACGAAAATGGGAAGTCAAATTGAATTGTAGATATGAATGTGAAATTTAAGAACAATTTGTCATTACGAAAATTCTGAAAAGAATGAAGTGAAAGTAATAGAAATAGAGAATGGAAAGACCAGAACAGAAGTAAATGCAGAAGCAAAAACAAAAACAAAAACAAAAACAAAAACAAAAACAAAAACAAAAACAAAAGCAGAAGTAAAAGCAAATGCAAAAGCAAAAGTGAAAGCGAAGGGATGGCAAACTGTCAATGAAGTTGCTATCCCGAAGAGGAGGAGCAAGATGTCAACGTCAACATCAAATCAAGCGTATCATTCCGGCTTCGTGTCCATTGTGGGAAGACCCAATGTAGGGAAATCGACCCTGATGAATCACATGATCGGACAGAAAATCGCCATCATGTCCGATAAGGCCCAAACGACACGCAATAAAATCCAAGGGGTCTATACCACCGACCAGGCACAGATTGTATTCATCGATACCCCGGGTATTCACAAACCGAAATCCAAGCTGGGTGATTTCATGATGAAGGTTGCTCAGAGCACCCTGAAGGAAGTCGATGCGGTTTTGTTTCTGATCGATGCGTCCCAGGGACTGGGAGCTGGAGACCGTTTTATTATCGATCAGCTTCAGCAGGTTCAAACACCTGTCTTCCTCGTCCTGAACAAAATCGATCAAGTGCATCCGGATGAGTTGTTGCCGCTGATTGCCACCTACAAGGATCTGTATGACTTCGCAGAAATTGTGCCCATATCCGCACTGCATGGCAACAATGTACAGACGCTGCTCGATCAAATTCTGAAATATATACCGGAAGGGCCGCAATACTATCCGGACGATCAGGTGACAGACTATCCCGAGCAGTTCATATGCGCAGAGCTGGTTCGCGAGAAAATCCTTCATATGACCCGTGAAGAGATTCCGCATTCCATCGCCGTCTACATCGAGGATATGAAGGTTCAGGACAACGGGGTCGTGCAGATTGGCGCGGTCATTTATGTCGAGAGGGATTCTCAGAAAGGCATCATCATCGGCAAAAGAGGGGCATTGCTCAAAGAGATCGGTCAGCAAGCTCGACAGGATATGGAGGCACTGCTCGGATCGAAGATTTTCTTGGAGCTGTGGGTAAAGGTGAAGAAAGACTGGCGGAACCAGGAACATGTGCTGAAGGATCTCGGTTTCAGACACGACTGATCCCGTAAACAGGGGTGTACCACTAATTTCTAGGATAGGTGCTGATCTGTCAACACATTCTATAGATAGCTTCTTGTTCAACCGAATCTGATTCATCGCTGATCTGCTATCGAACTGCATCGAAAACTGCATCGAAAGGAAGGAATACGTATGCGAGACTTTTCGTGGAAGTATTTTGTGTTGTCTGGAGATGTGGATGCCTACATGCTATACAAGGAATCACTGGATTCATTTTCAAATGAAACGGAATTCATGGAAGCGGCAGCGGCTGGCGAGGAATTAAGGGCAGAACAAATCAACGATCAATCATGAGATTTAGAATGTGGAAGAAGCCTTCTGGGAGATCACATCACTTAGGGAGATCAAGTGAAATGGGGAAAACCGGATATGATCAAACGAATCGAAGGTATTGTCATTCGTTCATTCGATTATGGTGAGGGAAACAAGATTATTCGACTGCTCACGGAACAAGGAAAAGTCACGCTCATGGCCAAGGGAGCCAAGAAAGTGAAAAGCCGTCATGGGGCGGTCTCCCAGTTGTTCACACAGGCTGATTTTGTGTTCTATCAATCAGGAGAAATGGGTACGCTCAATGCGGGAGAAACCATTCACTCCTTTCACGCCATTCGCTCAGATTTGCTCAAATCAGCCTATGCGTCTTATCTGACAGAGCTCGTGGATCGGATGATGGAAGACAACGAGGCAAGCCAGGCGATTTATCAGCAGCTTCTTGCCGCTCTGACCGCCATTGAGTCTGACAAAGATCCGGAGCTGATCATACATGCCTTTGAACTGAAGATGTTGCACCTGGCCGGCTATACGCCGGTATTTTCGCATTGTGTGCATTGTGGACAGCAGGAGAAGGGATTGCCAGCTTTCAGTCCGTCTCTGGGCGGCATGCTTTGTCCGGACTGTTTGCAGCAGGAT
The DNA here is from genome assembly GCF_042685085.1 of Marinicrinis sediminis. Lineage (NCBI taxonomy): Bacteria > Bacillati > Bacillota > Bacilli > Caryophanales > Paenibacillaceae > Marinicrinis > Marinicrinis sediminis. Next base: position 127,833 of record NZ_JBHUMM010000037.1, on the reverse strand, counting down.
GCCTATCGGCTGGCAATGAATGAGAAAACGCTGAAAATACTCGCTCTCTTGCAGCGTCTGGATTTGCGAAGGTTGGGCGAGACGAAGGTGTCTGCGCAAACGAGGAAAGAGATGAAAGCGTCCATGAATGCATTTATCGATACCCATATTCAATTGAAGCTCAAATCCAGGTCATTTCTGGAGCAGATGGAGAAATACGGGTTTCATGAATCGTGAGCTTGAAATTGGCTTGAATTCGTGATATCATTTTCTATTATTTTAACAGAATCCTTGCATGCGTCGATGAAAAGGAGTAACCGTTGATCAGATTGCAAAGCGAGCCGGGGATGGTGGGAGCCTGGCCAATTGCAGCGGCGAAGGCATTTCGGAGTATGCAGATTACGATCAGAGTGGGTGCGGATTTGCGAACAGGCAAGTTCTGCTGCCAAATAGGGTGGAACCGCGGGAGCAGCCTCTCGTCCCTATGCCTTTGTTTAGGTATAGCTGGACGGAGGCTTTTTAGGTTGCATAAATTGAAAATGGAAAATGAAAGGAATGGTGGAGCATGAATTTTCAAACCATGATTCTGACGCTGCAGGATTTTTGGGCGAAGCAAAATTGTATCATTGTGCAGCCTTATGATGTGGAAAAGGGTGCAGGCACGATGAACCCGATGACCTTTCTGAGAAGCATCGGTCCAGAGCCTTGGAATGTGGCATACGTAGAGCCTTCCCGCAGACCGGCTGACGGACGTTATGGGGAAAATCCCAATCGATTGTATCAGCATCACCAGTTTCAAGTGATTCTCAAGCCGTCTCCTGACAACATCCAGGAGCTCTATCTGGACAGCTTGAAGGCGCTCGGCATCAATCCGCTGGATCATGATATCCGATTTGTAGAGGATAACTGGGAATCTCCAACGCTTGGAGCATGGGGACTTGGCTGGGAAGTATGGCTGGACGGCATGGAGATTACGCAGTTTACGTATTTCCAGCAAGTTGGAGGCATTGACGCCAGCCCAGTTTCCGTCGAAATTACGTACGGACTGGAACGACTGGCTTCGTATATACAAGACAAGGAAAATGTATTTGAACTGGAATGGGTAGACGGCATCCAGTATGGAGATGTCTTCCACCAGGCTGAATACGAGCATTCCAAATATACTTTTGAGGTGTCGGACACCAAAATGCTTTTTACCCTGTTCAACATGTATGAGGAAGAAGCAAAGAAAGCGATGGAGCAAAACCTCGTCTTCCCCTCCTATGATTATGTACTGAAATGTTCGCATACATTCAATCTGCTGGATGCCAGAGGGGCGATCAGTGTGACGGAGAGAACCGGATACATTACCCGTGTCCGCAATTTGGCAAGGAAAGTGGCAGCCGTGTATCTGGAAGAGAGAGAGAAGCTCGGATTCCCGCTATTAAAAGGAAAGGAAGTGGAGTAAGATGGCAAAGGATTTTCTTTTGGAGCTCGGATTGGAAGAAGTGCCAGCTCGTTTTATTCCGGGTGCTATCGACCAACTCTCAAAAAAGTTCGAGGAATGGTTGAACGCTTCCCGAATTTCCTATGAATCGCTGGAAGCTTATGCGACGCCGAGACGCCTCGCACTCAACGTGACCGGCATGGTCGAGAAACAGGAGGACATGCAGGAAGAAGCGAAGGGTCCGGCCAAGAAAATTGCTTTGGATGCGGACGGACAATGGACGAAAGCAGCGCTCGGTTTTGCACGCGGTCAGGGAGTCGATCCGGATCAACTGTATATGAAAGAGATCAACGGGGTTGAATATGTGCATGCTGTCAAAAACAGCATCGGACTCCATACCAAGGACTTGCTCGCCAAAGAATTGACCGCGATGATGACAGGTCTGCATTTTCCGAAAAATATGCGCTGGAATCAGTATGAATTGAAATTTGTGAGACCAATTCGCTGGATGGTCGTATTATTCGGAGAAGAGATTGTACCGATTGAGATCACAGGTGTGACGTCCGGCAACCAATCGGAGGGTCACCGTTTTCTCGGCAAACCGACTGCCATTGAACAGCCGAGTGTGTACACGGAGCGTTTGGCAGAACAAAAGGTGATCGTGAACCAGCATACGCGTCAGGAAATGATTCTGGAGCAAATTGATCAGTTGTCCAAAGAGCAAGGCTGGCGCATCGATATTGACGAAGGATTGCTGGAAGAAATTGTGCACCTTGTTGAATATCCCACCGTCTTATACGGGACGTTTGAAACCGAATTTTTAACTATACCCCAGGAAGTATTGATTACATCCATGAGAGAGCATCAGCGCTATTTCCCGGTCAAAAATAACGAAGGTCAGTTGCTGCCTTATTTCGTTACCGTACGGAACGGGGACGATCGAAATCTTGCGCAGGTGGCCAAGGGAAATGAGAAAGTGCTGAGAGCCCGTCTGTCGGATGCCCGTTTTTTCTATGAAGAAGATCAAAAGCTGTCGATTGATACGGCACTGCAAAAACTGGAGAAAGTCGTGTTTCATGAGGAGTTGGGCACGATTGGCGACAAGGTGCGAAGAGTTCGCAGCATGGCCAAGAAAATCGCCAGAGCGCTGGATCTCAATCCGGAACAAATTGAGCGGATCAAACGTACGGCCAACATTTGCAAGTTTGATCTCGTGACACAAATGGTCTATGAATTCCCGGAATTGCAAGGCGTCATGGGTGCCGATTATGCGGGCAAGGCAGGCGAAGAGGAAGAAGTGGCGCAGGCCATTTTCGAGCATTATCAGCCAAGGTTTTCCGGCGATGCCTCTCCAGCTTCCATCACTGGCGCTGTAGTCAGTGTGGCTGACAAGCTTGATACACTGGCTGGCTGCTTCTCGATTGGCATCATCCCGACCGGTTCCCAAGATCCTTATGCCCTGCGCAGACAAGCCGCGGGCATCGTGCAGATTCTACAGGACCACAATCTGGCCATTTCGTTATCCGGGTTGTTCGCTATTGCCAGCGAAGTATTGCAGGAAGCAGGATTGGCTCACCAGTCAGCGGAAACGTTGAATAAGGAATTGACGGATTTCTTCGGCCTCAGAGTGAAGAACGTGCTGTCAGATGCGGCACGTTATGATGTGGTCGATGCGGTCATGGCAGCTGGATATGATCACATTGGTGACGTCATTGGCAGAACGAAAGCTCTGTCTGCGGCGGTTCAGGGTGATGACTGGAAAGGGATTGCAGAGGCCTTCAACCGGGTGAGCAACCTGGCAGCCAAAGCGGAGCACGATCATGTCAGCGATGAATATCTGGAAACTTCAGAGGAACAAGCACTTGCCCATGCATGGCGGCAGGCAGCTGTGGAATTTGAATCTTTCCTGCAGCAGGGCAAACAGGAAGAAGCCCTGCAGGTTCTTTCGGAGATGACAGGAACGATCCATCAGTTCTTTGAAAACGTCATGGTCATGGCGGAAGATCAGGCTGTTCGTGAAAACCGTCTGGCCTTGCTGAAGAACATTGCCAGCCTGACCTCACGCTTTGCGGATTTCAAAAAGCTGGTCGGTGCCTAATGCAGACACCTATCTCCCCCTCAGACAACTTGAAGGTGTATGTGATTTCGGATTCCGCCGGGGAAACTGGCGAATCGGTTGTCCGGGCTGCTGCTGCTCAGTTCCACCCTGTTCATCTGGAAATCAAGCGATTCCCTTTCATTGATTCCATCGATATGATTGATCAAGTGCTGAAGCTAGCCATAAGACACGAAGCGGTCATTGCCTTTACACTCGTCGTTCCTGAGCTGAGAAGATACATTCTCGATCAGGCGCTGAAGCTTCAACTGGTCTGTATCGATGTGCTGGGTCCGGTGGTCGATCGCTTCGAGAAGAAACTCGGACTGACCTCCAAGCATCTTCCCGGCATGGTTCACCGCCTGGACGAGCATTACTTCAAAAAGGTTGAAGCGGTGGAATTCGCGGTTAAGTATGATGACTGCCGAGACCCTCGTGGCATATTGAAAGCAGACGTTGTGCTGGTTGGTGTTTCCCGCACATCGAAAACACCGTTGTCTATGTATCTGGCCTACAAATCCTTTAAGGTAGCCAATGTACCGCTCGTGCCGGAGATCAAGCCGCCAAATGAATTGTTTGAGGCAGATCCGAAGAAAATCGTTGGACTGAAAATCAGTACCCGCAAGCTGAATGCCATACGCAAGGAACGTCTGAAGTCGCTTGGTTTGAACGAAGATGCGGATTATGCGAATACCAATCGGATACAGGATGAACTGGCTTACGCCGTAGATTTGATGGACAGACTCGGTTGCAAGGTCATCGATGTTTCGGACAAGGCCGTAGAGGAAACAGCGAGTGTCATCCTCGAATGGTTTTCCCACCAGAACCGCTAGTGCTGCACGCAATTGCTAATGCGCTTGCCGTTTCAGCTTGATCGGCTTGGGTAATGGAAGAAAGACAAGAAAAGCATGCAGGATTTTTTTTGCGGGTATCGTATATAATAGTTAGAAATTGATGACAGAAACGGAGAACATCTGATTGAATGCTGCGCCCTGTATTTATGTAGATGCGGATGCCTGTCCCGTCAAAAAAGAAATTATAGCGGTAGCGGAAAAATGCCAGGTGGAGGTGTTCATGATTGCCTCTTATGATCATCACCTGGAAAAACCCGCCGGTTCATCGCTCATTCACACCGTTCAGCTTGATCGCGGGTTTCAGTCTGTCGATATGTACATCGCCAACCATACTTCACCTGGAGATGTCGTCATTACACAAGATCTGGGACTTGCCGCGCTGATCCTCGGCAAGAAGGCTACAGCGCTGTCCAATCGCGGGGAAACATACACACCGGATCAGATAGACTTTTTGCTGGCTGTCCGTCACACTCATGCCAAAAAAAGGCGGGCTGGAGGGCGGACAAAAGGGCCAAAAGCGATGACGGAAGCAGATCGTCAGCGCTTTCTACAATCTTTGACAAAAATTTTGGTAGAATTGCAGGAAAATCATTCATCACAGCGAAATACTTAAAGTGCAAAATGACGAAGGTGATCTCCGCATGAACAGTGGGTTTATCCCGGAAGAAGATGTCAATGAAGTCAGAAAGCAAAGCGATATCGTGGAAGTGGTTAGTCGGCATGTTCATCTGACGAAGCAAGGTCGGAACTATATGGGTTTGTGCCCTTTTCATTCCGAGAAAACACCCTCGTTTACCGTTTCTCAGGAGAAACAGATTTTTCGTTGCTTTGGCTGTCAGGCCTCGGGAGATGTCATTCGATTTGTGATGGATATAGACGCCCTAAGCTTTCCGGAAGCTGTAACCCAGCTTGCTGAGGAAGCAGGCATGAATGTCCATTGGAGTGTGCGGCCCGAACAGGATACGCCCGAGCAGCGCAATAAATTAAAGCTTCGGGAAGCGAATGAATGGTCGGTCAAGTTTTACCAGCTTGTCCTGACGGGAACGGAGCAGGGCAAGCCTGCAAAGCAGTACATGAATGAAAGAGGCATTACAGACCGCCTGATTCAAACTTTTGAGCTAGGCTATGCTCCCCCTTTCTGGGATAAGCTCGTACAGGTATTGGACAGCAAGGGTTTTGAATTGGAGCAGCTGGATGCGGGAGGATTGGTACGCAAAACAGATCGCGGTTATATCGATTTGTTTCGGGATCGAATCATGTTCCCCATTCATGATGGGAAAGGGCAGGTGATTGCCTTTGCCGGCAGGGTTCTAACATCCGAACAGCAACCGAAGTATATGAATACACCGGAAACAATCCTGTTTAACAAGAGCCGGGTGCTGTACAATCTGCATCGGGCGAAGACAGAGATCCGAAGAACCAGTCAGGTCGTCTTGTTTGAAGGGTATATGGATGTGATGAAAGCATGGGAGGCCGATGTCAAAAATGGCGTCGCCACGATGGGAACAGCTCTGACTCAAGAGCATGCGGCGATGATGAAGCGTTATGCAGACGAGGTGCTGATCTGCTATGACGGCGATGAGGCCGGTCAAAATGCAGCGGCCAAAAGCATCGCGATTCTTGAGCAGGCACGGCTGAGAGTAAAGGTGGCTGTGCTGCCCAATCAAATGGACCCGGATGATTATATCGCCCGATACGGTCCAGAGGCTTTTCGTCAGCAGATCATAGAAGTGCCCTTGACCAGCACGCAGTTCAAGCTCAAATGGGTGAGAAAGCGCTGGAACAGACGTGATCCTGACAGTAAAATCAAATTTATTCGATCATCTTTGCAGATTATATCCAAATTGTCCACCCCAAGTGAACGCGAATTGTATTTGAAGGAACTGTCTCAGGAGAGCGAGATCGAAATCGGGACATTAAAGCAGGAAATCGAGCAAATGAGGCAGGAAATCCAAAAAAAACAGCGAATTGGGGATAATATACAAAAACCGTGGAATACTGTAATGAATGATAGAAACCGTACTGTCTCCCCGTTGAAGCCCGCCTATTATAATGCGGAACGGACCTTGCTGTACATGATGATGCATCATCGTGATGTAACGCTAGAGGTACAGGCCAAGCTGGGAGATCAATTTCATGTAGAAGTGCATGCAGCTTTGGCTGCTTACTTATATGCCTTTTTTGCTCAGCATGAAGAGGTCGATTTGACTCGCTTTGTGTCAAGCCTGCGGTCTGATGAATTGGTGCAGACTGCAAGCTCAATCTTGTTGATGGAATCAGAACCGGAGGTTTCCCCCGAAATTATCGATGAATATATCCGTCATATCCGGATCGTGCCACAGTTGAGAGAAATCGAGCAAAAAAAGCGAGAAATGCTGCAGGCTGAGAAAAACGGCGATGTAGCAACCGCGATTCGTCTAGGAAGTGAAATCATAGCCCTGGAAAGACAATTGAAAGGCAAGTAGATCAATTGTGAAGATAGACCTTCCAGGGAGGAGGGAGTTGGATTATGGCTAACGAACGGCATTCAGACATCGAACCAGAGTTGACGCTCGATCAGGTCAAGGAACAGCTAATCGAAATCGGGAAAAAACGCTCGGTTCTCACATATAAAGATATCATGGAACGTCTGAGCCCTTATGAACAAGATCCGGAACAGATTGATGAGTTTTTTGAAAATCTAGCAGAGTTGGGCATTGAGGTCGTGAATGAGGCGGATGATATGAACACCACGTCCTCCAATAACGATGATGATGACTTTACTTTCGACGAAGACCTGAGTCTCCCACCTGGTATCAAGATCAATGACCCGGTTCGGATGTATCTCAAAGAAATCGGAAGAGTCCCGCTTTTGTCCGCAGAAGAAGAAGTTTCCCTTGCCAAGCGCATTGAAGAGGGCGATGAAGAGGCAAAGCGCCGACTGGCTGAAGCCAACTTGCGTCTCGTCGTCAGTATCGCCAAGCGCTATGTAGGTCGAGGCATGCTGTTCCTGGATCTGATTCAGGAAGGAAACATGGGTTTGATCAAAGCCGTTGAGAAATTTGACCACACAAAAGGCTATAAATTCAGTACCTATGCGACATGGTGGATTCGTCAGGCCATTACACGAGCGATTGCGGACCAGGCCAGAACGATCCGTATTCCGGTTCATATGGTAGAGACGATCAACAAATTGATTCGCGTTTCCCGTCAGCTTCTTCAGGAATTGGGTCGTGAACCGGCACCGGAGGAAATTGCCAAGGAAATGGAGCTCAGCGTCGAGAAGGTACGGGAAATCATGAAGATTGCCCAGGAACCAGTATCCCTGGAAACGCCAATCGGGGAAGAGGATGATTCCCATCTCGGTGATTTCATTGAGGACCAGGAAGCGCTGGCCCCGTCTGATGCAGCGGCTTATGAACTGCTGAAAGAACAACTGGAAGACGTCCTCGACACCTTGACAGAGCGTGAGGAAAACGTGCTTCGTCTTCGCTTCGGACTTGATGATGGTCGAACACGCACGCTGGAAGAAGTTGGAAAGGTGTTTGGCGTCACACGTGAGCGAATTCGTCAAATCGAGGCGAAAGCACTGAGAAAATTGAGACATCCGAGTCGAAGCAAGCGCCTGAAGGACTTCCTCGAATAGGTTTCATTCAGGAGAGACATCCCATTAACTTCATTTTATATTCAGCAAAACCTTTTCTGCTTGCAGTTAAGGTTTTTTTTCTCCATTTCCAGGTGATTGATGAAAATGAGAGGCGGTGGACAGGGTGGATGCGCAAAAAAGGAATATACTGCTGCACGAAATCGAGCATTGGCGAAGAAGTAAACTTCTCCCGGAGCAGTACTGCGATTTTCTGTATAATCTGTACACGGACAAGGAAGAGACGAGCGGTCATGTCATAGAGAGCTCGGCAAAAAAAATTCGTGAGAGTCGTCCTAAAGTGTGGATTTTCATTTCATTGGCATGCGCTCTGATCAGCATCCTGTCTGTTCATTTTCTGCATTTGTCATGGGAGATACAGGCAGGTATCGCCGGTCTTACCGGACTGGGTCTCTATGTGTATGGCTGGGTGAAGAAGGACACGCAGCCTTTATTCGCGCAAATGATGATCGGGATTTCCTTTATCGGAGTCATGTTGTTTGGATTACATATCTTAAATCAGTTGGAGACAGAGGGGAGTATCCCATCCTGGGTGAAGGGCGCGTGGCTTGTCTGTTGCTGTTTATGGTGGATGGCTACGGGGATCGCCGCCAAAATGCCCATCTTTCATTTTAGCGGAGTGGCTGTTCTGCTGCTGGGCTATTCCTGGGTCCTGCACCAGCGATTCGAATCGGAAACCTCATGGATCCTGATTCAGGGAATGTGGGTACCGTTGTCTCTGCTTCTGATCTGGGTGGGCTGGATGTTCGGTATGCGAATCAGATCAATTGGCATGGTCTATATCGCAAACGGACTGATTCTCTGGTTCGTCCCTGAATTGTACATGCTGTTTATCCGTGATATGATTACCGAAGTGACACAGGCTGTCCTGCTGCTGAAAATTTTGATAACAGCGGTTAGCTTGTTTATGTCAAGAAAAAAGTGGACGGAATGGGTTGTGAATTCATGATTCGTATTTCCCGCCGATTGCTGGCGATTGCTTCATATGTAAAAAGGGGAAGCCGAGTGGCAGACATTGGTTCTGACCATGCCCTGCTTCCCATTTATTTGATCCAACAGGGGATCGCGCTTCATGCATGGGCCGGAGAAGTCAACCTGGGCCCGATGCGAGCAGCCCGGCGAAATGTTCAGGCCTACGGCCAGAGTGAGCACATCGAGGTGCGTCACGGCAATGGCTTGGACGTTCTAAGTGAGGACGACCAAGTGGATTGCATCACGATTGCGGGCATGGGGGGCGGCTTGATCGTAGAGATTCTGCAGGCAGGGCGTGAGAAGCTTGCAGCCGTGAAACAGCTCGTACTGCAACCCAATGTGGGTGAAGAAGCCGTACGCAGATGGCTCGTGCAAAACGGCTGGAAGCTTGAAACTGAAGAGATCTTGAAGGAAGACGGAAAAATCTATGAGATTCTCAGTGCGGTTCGGGCTGAAGATGCAGAAATCGGGGACGTGTATCCAGATTCACTGACCTTGTCCTGCGGTCTCGCTGTCACACAGGATGAGCTGTTCCAGTACGGCCCCTATCTGATTCAGCATCCTGCCAGCGCCTGGTTGGAAAAGTGGCAATCCGAAACACACAAAATGGAGAAGATTCTCGTGAATATGGCGCAGTCAGAGCAACCGGAGGCGATCTCGAAAAGAGAGCAATTTGCCCATAGACTGCAGCGAATCAAGGAGGTTGTACATTGTTTGCAAAAGGAGCAACGCTGATCCAGTGGCTGGAAGAATGGGTGCCCAAGTCTATCGCGGTGCCGGATGACCGGATCGGATTGCAGCTAGGAACGTTGCAAAAAGAAATAAAAAACGTCATGATCACCCTGGAAGTGACGGATGCCGTTATCGATGAAGCCATTGCCAGGTCCGTGGATCTGATTATCGCCCACCATGCGATTATGTTCAGGCCGCTCAAGCACCTGCAGACGGATACCCCGGCAGGACACAAATACGAAAAGCTGATCAAACACGACATTGCGGTGTATATTTCACATACGAATTTGGATATCGCCGAAGGCGGTGTCAACGATATGATGGCGCAAGCGCTAGGTCTTCAAAAAACCAGGGTACTTGCGAAAACGGGTGAAGAAGAACTGCAGAAACTGGTCGTGTTCATACCGAAAGCGCAGGAGGAGGAAGTACGCTCCGCGATCATGCGTGCAGGAGCAGGATGGATCGGTTCCTACAGCCATTGCAGCTTCAACCTCGAGGGAACCGGCACCTTTCTCCCGGAATCCGGTACCCAGCCGTTTATTGGGGAGCAAGGAAAGCTGGAGAGTGTAGCCGAAGTGAGGATGGAAACCATCGTGCCTGTAGCCATTCGCAATCAGGTGCTCGCCGCACTGAAAAAGGCCCATCCTTACGAAGAACCGGCCTATGACCTCTATCCACTGAAGCTGGAAGGAAAACCGCTTGGACTTGGTCGAGTGGGTGAATTGTCGGAAACGATGACCCTTCGGGCATTGAACGATCAGGTCAAGACAGCATTTGGCCTATCCATGTCTCGTGTTGTCGGCGAACTGGACACCCCGGTGAAGAAAGTGGCGGTGCTTGGCGGCATGGGGGCTCGTTATCTGTCCAGTGCCCTGTTCGCAGGCGCGGATGTCTATATTACGGGCGATATTGATTATCATACGGCGCAGGATGCACTGGAAGCCGGGATGACTCTAATTGATCCCGGACATCATGCGGAGGAGATCATGAAAGCTCCGGTGGCCGCCTATTTGGAAAAACGACTGGCAGCCAGCAAATTTTCTTCTACGAACGTGCTGGTATCGGAGACGAAAACCGATCCGTTTCAGTTCGTCTAGCGGTAAATACAGGTATGAAGCCCCATTAATTAGTGGTTGAGTTTCGTTCTGGTTCACAGTATACTGTTGTATGCAGCTGAAAGTTTGACGGACAATCGCCGGTGGCATGAGCCACGGGAGGAAAGTCCGGGCTCCACAGGGCAGGATGCTGGATAACGTCCAGTCAGCGCGAGCTGAAGGATAGTGCCACAGAAATGGACCGCCGATGGCGTGTTTCACGCACAGGCAAGGGTGGAACCGTGGTGTAAGAGACCACGAGGGAATCTGGTGACTTTTTCCCTGGTAAACCCCATCTGGAGCAAGACCTAATGGACGCCGTACTTCGCGTACAGCCTTAGCCCGAGGTGCGTCAGGTTGGTCGCTTGAGCCATCCAGCAATGGATGGCCTAGATAGATGATTGTCACTTCAACGGTGGGAGGGTGGTTCCCGTTACGACCACTGGAAGGACAGAACCCGGCTTACGGCAAACTTTCAGGGAAACCATTGCATGCAGCGCAGAATCAACTTAATCTTTCATTTATTTCTGTTCGTGAAACGATATCGATGGCAGAATCCGAGACGGGTTCAACAAAATGCTGTCGATTTTTTTCATTTTAAGAATAGAAAAAAAGTGGTTGATCATGTAAAAGATTGTTTGATATAGTTAAATTGACTCTGGTTATGATGGATATCATCCAGGTAAATGGAGCGAACGCAGCCATCAATAGCAGGAAGGTGGTGAATTAACGAATAAGATATTAATCAAACGCAAACGATTGCATGCTGTTTGTGCACGATAGCCGTTAGAGGTTAGTTACAGGTTACAGGAACTATGATGATCGTTGTTCACTATGAAAGCGATTACGATATAATTTTCTAAAAATTCGGAATATTCATTTCATTTCAATGTGGAAGGAGGAACGGCGGACGATATACACGAGGTATCGGATTCAGGGATCTGCATGATGGAGATTGAGGATATGTTTACAGGAGTGCTTTGTATGATTACCACCGTTTCGCAACATCAAAAACTGATGGACCGCCTTGACCATGCGGTGCAATATTATCCTTACTACCGGTCATTGTCACATATGATGAACAGGGAAATGGATGCAGAGAAACTGCTTGCACAATTTCCAATCATGGACAAAAATATCCTGCATGTACACCGAGCAGAATTGGAGTTGCCCATTACCGGAACCACAGGCGAGTCATTCACATCCGGTACTACAGGCGTTCCTTTTCGGTGTGTCAAGTCAGTCGACGAAATGATGAAGCTGTCCCTTGTGATGTACAAGCATCGCGAAAAATGGGGATTGCCAGTCAGGCATCGTATGCTGCTTGTCAGCAACATGATGACCTGTGCGCCCTCGGACTGTGAGCGCTATCTGAAACAAATGATGGAGCAACAGCCACATTTTATACAGGGGCCTGCCTCAGCATTGTCCGCCATCGCAGATTATATCGTCTCAAGAGGAAAATCTTTGCGATTCCCTTCTAATCTTCAGTTTATTCAAAATTGGGGTGAAAGTCTTCATCCTCAACAAAAAGAAAATATTGAACAGGTGTTTCAGCGTCCCGTTGTGAACTACTATGGCCTTGAGGAGTTCTGGTGCGTTGCGTTTTCCAATCGGAATGGAAAGCTGGAGATAGACGAGGAAGCCGTTTATGTCGAGGTGCTGGACCCTTTGACAGGATCGCAGGTTGGTGATGGAGAGATGGGCGAAATTATCGTCACATCTTATTACATGAAAAGTCTGCCGTTTATTCGCTACCGAACTGGCGATATGGGCGCGATGGTGAAAGAGAAAGACGGTCAAAAAATACTGGATCTGCTGCCCATTCGCTATGAGCACATTCGTTTGCGTGAAGGTCAATTGCCAGCGTCTGTTTTTCATGACCTCGATAAGTTCTTCACACAGCTTTCTCAGGAATTCGGCTTCAAAGGCTACCAGATGATTCAGCTTGATTACGAAATATTTCGTTTATGCCTGGCTCCCGGTTATGGAGAGTTGCCCCTATTCATGATTCAGGCGCGAGTATCCTCGTTCCTCAAGTATTACATTCATGAACAGGTAGTGGTGGAGGTGGAGTCTGTAAAAAGGATAGCGCCTCATCCGTATACAGGGAAAGTGCATACCTTTGTTACACAAATTCAGCCATAGTATGTGGGGCGCAGCATTTCAATCAACCATTGTCGTGATAAAGGGAGCTGGGTGGCACTGAACCGGCATCCATCCCTGATCATGAACTGGGAGAACGGTCATCCGGGCCGACTTGTCAAGAAGGGAGAACAAAACTCATGAACATATCATTATGTACCATATCCTTTCGCCATGAACTGGTTTCACTATCTGATCTGATTCAGTTTGCTGCCCGCAGGGGATTTCAGGGGATAGAACTGTGGGGAGTACATGCGCGCTCAATCTGTCATCGCTTTGATGACCAGGTGCACTTGCTGAAAGCGCAACTGGCACAGAACGGATTAAAGGTTTCCATGATTAGTGACTATGTGGATTTTTCCGCGCAGCGCACCCAGGAAGATCGATTGGCTCAGATGGATGAGCTCATTGCAATGGCAGAGGCCTTTCAATGTGCAAAAATCCGAATTTTTGCAGGAGATCGGGGCAGCTGTGGCATCACAGAGGAGCAATGGTATCAATATGTGGAAATCTTCAAGCAACTGTCAGCGTATACGCATGAGCATGACAAACTGTTGCTAATTGAAACCCATCCGGGTACGCTCGCGGACTGTTTGCCTAGTACGCTGCGTCTATTGCATGATGTGAAACATCCTGCCTTTCGGGTTAATCTCGATTTTCTGCATATGTGGGAATCGGGTATACACCCGATTGAAGCGATCCGAACCCTAAAGCCATGGGTGAGTCATGTGCATTTGAAAAATGTCAGAGACCGTCAGTCTTTATCGGTGTTTGAGCCACTGAATGTTTATGCGCCAAGCGGTTCACGAGAAGGAATCGTTCCGCTTGAGAGCGGAGCGGTGCAATATGAAGAAATTTTGGACTGGCTGCAGCGGGAGATGCCAGGGATGGATGGTTCCATTGAATGGTTCGGTCCCAAACCCTTCGAACAGATCACAAACGAGCTACAATGGATACAGGATCAGTTGCACATTCAGCGAAATCAGCCATTGAGTGGAGTCAATTCGTGAAGGAACTTTCTACTTTCTGAAAGATAGGCATGGAGGCTGTGCAAGCAGCAAAAGAGCGGTGAGGGATGATCCCCCACCGCTTTATTGTGTAGAGAAGGAAGAGGTGCGCAGTCGGCTCAGTTCTTGCTCCAGCTGCTCTGGATACAGGAACAAGGAGAGACGGTCCGTGTTCTGCTGAATCTGTTGCAGTGCCACCTGTATGTCAATTTGTCCAAATCCGAAATAGGCGTCATGCCCCTCTTTACCCAAATCGGTCGCAGACCGTCTCATCACCTCCATCACTTCATCTGCCCGCAATGAGGGATTAGCGGCACGAAGAATGGCCGCCAGGGCAGCCACATGAGGAGAGGCCATCGACGTGCCTGACAGCGCAGCGTATCTGCCCGCCATGTACGTACTGGCGATGTTTTCTCCTGGTGCGGCTACATCCAGATAGGAGCCATAGTTGGAGAAGATGGCTTTTTCATGTGCCTGATTCGTAGCGCCTACTGCAAATACTTCCGGATAGGCAGCGGGATAGCCTGGCTGTTCCGTATTGTCATTGCCCGTGGCAGCAATAAGCACCACATCATGATCATATGCATACCGCACAGCATCATGAAGAAATTGCGCCTCCGCATAATTGCCCAGGCTCAGATTGATGACATTGGCGCCGTGATCCACCGCCCAAATAATGCCTGCCGCAACATTGTAGGTATTGCCTGCGCCTGTTTCATCCAGCACTTTAATTGGCATAATGCGATTGTACCAGCTCAGACCGGCGATCCCTTCTACGTTGTTTACGCCTGCTGCAATGACTCCAGCAACATGAGTACCGTGCCCGACGTCATCCTCAGGGGGAAGCTGTTCATTTACGATATTGATGCCTTCTACCAGGCGTCCTTGCAGATCCGGATGATCCAGGTCTACACCGGTATCAATGACAGCGACAATGATTTCTTTTGCACCTTTGGCGATTTCCCATCCCTGAACCGTATGAATGGCTGGCAAATTCCACTGGTACGGCTCGTACAGCTCGTCGTTGGGATTATCCAGAAAATCGGGCGAGTTCTCGTTCGTCATGTACAAATAATGGGGCTCGGTGTAAGCCGCTCCTTTGTTTTGAAAATATTTCTTCAGTTCTTCCATGTTCATTGACTTGGATTCAAAGACATACGTATATCCCAATTTCTTGGCGGAAATGGCACCCGTCTCCTGTTTCATCTGCTCCAGCGCCTGAGGACTAGGCTCCTGTTTGAATCTGACCACCACTTGTGACACATAATAATGGCTTGTTCCTTCATTCTCCTCTGGATGATCCACGCGCCGCTTCTCCAGATCGTCACTGTCCGCGGCCTGAATCTTGAAGCGCTTGTCGCTCGGATAGGGCACGACTCGCAGATTCTTTCGCTGATGAATGGCAATATCCCCCTGGAGTTGTCGCTGAACAAGAGCGGTCACAAATTTCTTCCCGCCATCGAGGGGAAGTCCAATGGCATAATACGTTTCCTTCCCGGCTGTAAAGTTAGGAGACAGATAATGTTTCCCCTTCAAGGCCGAAGCAGTAGCCTGGCTGAGATGGGGCAGTGCCTTTTTTTTGGCCTCGGGCGGAATCTTGCCGCTAAAGCTGGTCTTGCCTTCCATATGCCAGGCCATATACCGCATATAGGGATGGGCTACCCGAAAATGATGGGCCGCCTGTTCCAATTCGGTATGCTTGCGGTTGGCGTTGTTGCTAAGGAACTGCCTCAAATCCCGCGAGCACTGCTTGCGGCACAATTCGTCTGTCAAACTGACATCCCTTTCAATGACCGCCTGCTTCATGTTCATTTCTTGCTGAACGGATAAGGGCTGGATCTGATTCGTTTGCTCTTCATCCGGTAAGTCAGAAGGGCGATCGTAGGATGGTGACAACACCAGAAAAGCCGTGACTCCGACCAGGCCCGCTGTGAGTATCCATTTTCTCATGGGTGTATGTTCCTTTCTGTCCTCGTTATTGTCAGTCAGGCTGTCTTCTTAGATTGAAAAAAGGAGCGCTTCTTTATGCAAGCGTCGAAACAGGGATGAATAAATGTTA
This sequence comes from Marinicrinis sediminis, assembly GCF_042685085.1. Lineage (NCBI taxonomy): Bacteria > Bacillati > Bacillota > Bacilli > Caryophanales > Paenibacillaceae > Marinicrinis > Marinicrinis sediminis. The sequence continues at coordinate 111,827 of NZ_JBHUMM010000037.1, read as the reverse complement.
CGTTTATTCGCATTTTATGGTAGGATGGGGATAGGAATTGCTTGCTACATTGAAGGAGGTCTACACAATGCCGGTACAAAATGTGAAATCATTATGTGAAACCACGAAAGCCAGTCTCAAAAACGCCAATGAAAAAATGGAAAAGTTCTTAAATCATTACAATCTTTCTTCCTTCGAAATGGAAAACGATGAGATGGAAGAATTCTATAAAGGTTATTTGGCAGATTTAAGACATCTACTGGTTTTTTCAGAAGTGGAGTATGAAAAGCTCGGAATTGCACTGAGACGCCCGGTTTTCAATGAAAGCGTCTCGGAGAAAGTGCTGTATGAGGTGTATCATAATGTGGTCAACAGTTTCTTCTATCCGAAGCACGAATGCTATTCAGAAGATGGTCGATACGCTTACACCGGACAAGATGCCATACGTTTTCGTTCAAAGCCGCAACGAGAAGTGCGGGATGTGACGCTGGAGCTGTCGAAAATTTTTGAGGAATTGCGTGAGCTGCTTTCCTACTATGAGACCGATTATGTGAACCACAAACGCATGCAGGGAGAACGGGTGTAACCAGACCCTAGCCCTTTGTTCTAATCTAAACGAAATAAAAGCCACGTGCTGTATGAATGCAGCACGTGGCTTTTTGCGTTGTCCGGTACTCGTACCGCCCGATATGCCTCCCTTGCAGATGGATGTCAAATGGTGGGTACATAGCGTTTGTCGCTTCAGGGAACATTGTTAATGGAGGTGATGACAATGCCAGAAGGAGTCAAATGTTCAGTATCGAACTGTGCGTTCTGGGATACGGGAAATCAATGTGGTGCTCCCATGATCAACATTGATATTGATCAGCATGCAGGAGCGGATTATACCGCTGAATTCGCCCAGGAGCCTATCGCAGTGTCCCACAAGGACACGGCTTCCAAAAGTTCCAGCACGTGCTGCCACACCTTTAAGCCCAAGCAAAAACAAGCGTAAGGACAGGAGGGCTGTTCGTGAGAACAAAGGATGTAGGTAAAGAGGAAGAAAAAACACAGGAGCCGGGCATATCCAATGTGACCTTGCAGACCGGTCTCGGTGCTTCACTTGGTGCCGGATACAAGGATCAGACGGATGAAGAAGTACAGGAAGAGCTGGGTCTGATGGACCAGCAGGAGTTGAAGGAAGCGGAAGATGCGGATGCGCACGCATATGCAGGTTCAGATTCAGATTCAGATTCGGGAACGAAAGCAGAGGTGGCGTCCAAGGCTTCCCTGATGCCCAATGTCCTCCGTGAAGACGCCATGAAGGCTGATGAGGAAGAGTTTGCAGCAGAGGTGGCACCGTCTGCAGCGTCGTCTCATCTGCAGGAAGCCGAGCAGGAAGAGCGAAAATCTGCCCAGGATTCCACCATTGGACTGTTTGCCCTGGTGTTGGCGATCGCCTCGCTGTTTGTCATCCCGTCCATTTTAGGTCCGGTTGCCGCTATCTTAGGTTTTGTTGCTTACACGAGAGGAAGCAGAGGATTAGGTGTCTGGTCGATTGGTATCGGCATTCTCTCGTTTGTAGCTTATTTCGTGTTATTGCCGTTATATACGTGACGGGAGAAGGCACAGTGTGGATATGAGTCGGATTAAAATGAACAGAAAAAAGGTGCTGTCGGTGATTTCCGGCAGCACCTTTTTCTTCTACTCCTCCACGCTTCCACGCTTCAAGCCTTCATTTTGTTGCGGATGAAAGCCTGGATGATCCCGATCGTTAGGGTTTCCACAGACGCGGCCAATATTGAGGTTGCGAGCCACGTATCTGTGCCCAGCGAGATGTACAGCAGGAAATGAAAGGCCAGCAAAATCAGAAACAAATAAATCAGGTTGATGCCAAGCAGCATTTTCGTCATATCCGTTCCACGCTCCTTCCCGATTTGTTATCATCATAACCGGATGCACGACGCGTTATACCATAAAAGAGAACTGGCGTGTTGAAGAAAAAAGGTGTACAATCATTTGTTGGAATATGACGAAAGCAACAAAGGAGATATCCATGATATATTTGGATCATGCTGCAACAACGCCCCCTTATCCCGAGGTGGTTCAAGTGATGGGTGAGGTCATGCAGAAATATACAGGCAATCCATCGTCGCTCCACCATTTGGGCATGGAAGCAGAGAGGCTGCTACATAAATCCAGAGCGGTCATCGCGGGACTGCTGAAGGTGAAGGATGAACAGGTGATCTTTACCTCCAGTGGATCGGAGAGCAACAATCTCGCGATCAAGGGAGCGGCACTGCGATATCAGAACCGTGGCAAGCATCTGATTACCACCCAAATCGAGCATGCTTGTGTGTACGAGTCGTTTAGACAGCTGGAGCATTGGGGATTTGATGTCACCTACATCGCACCTGATGCCACAGGGCGTGTACAGGTGAAAGATGTGCTGGATGCGATCCGTGACGATACCATTCTGGTAAGCGTCATGCATGTCAATAATGAAACGGGACGGATTCAGCCTGTCTCGGAGATAGGCAGAAAGCTTCGGTCCTTCAAGAAGATCCTTTTTCATGTGGATGCCGTGCAGTCCATCGGCAAGTTTCCATTTTCCTTGTCCGATCTGCACGCTGATTTCATCAGTTTGTCTGCACACAAATTCGGAGGACCTCGCGGAGCAGGCATGCTGATCAAACCGGGCAATCTCGAACTGGTCCCCCTTATTCATGGCGGCGGGCAGGAATTCGGCTTGCGCTCGGGGACAGAGAATCTGCCGGCCATCGTCGGGATGGCAAAAGCGCTCCGCATGACGCTGGATCATCTCGATCAGAAGGAAGCCAGGGTCAGGCAGTTGCAGGCACAACTGGTGGAAGGCCTTGCCGGACAAGCGGGACTCGTGCTGAATGGGTCGTATGGTCAGCAGGAAGCTGCGCCTCATATCGTGAATTTTTCATTCCCAGGCATGAAATCAGAAGTGTTCCTGCACGCACTCGAACGTCATCATCTCTATATTTCTACCCGTTCTGCCTGCGCATCTGGTGAGAGCAAGCCCAGCCGGATTCTGGAATCGATGGGTGTAGGCAGGGCAAGGGCAACCAGCGGTCTGCGCATCAGTCTGGCTCCGACCCATACAGAAGCAGATATACAAACCCTGCTAGGCAGAATAAGCGACACTGTCCGCGAATTACAGGCACACATCAGTAAGTAAGGAGGAACCGACATTGATGCAACCGGATCATATTTTATTGCGACTTGGCGAGATTACACTGAAAGGACGAAACCGGACACGTTTCGAACAGCAGGTGATGACCCATATTCGCAGAACGCTCAAGCCCTATCCGAAGATTGAAGTCACCCGCACCTTCGGGCGGATCATTATTCGCTTGAACAATGAGCCTTATGAGGAAATCAGAGAAGCGCTGAAGAAAGTATTCGGATTATCCTCGTTCAGCCCCGTCGTGAAGTGCGCGGCAGCGCTTGAAGACATCCAGCAAACATCGTATGCGATTATGAAGAGCTTTGCTGAAGAGCCCGCAACCTTTAAGGTGAGAGTGAAACGGGCGGACAAGAAATTTCCTCATCGTACACAAGAACTGCTGCCACTGATCGGAGGCTATGTCTTGTCACGCATGCCCGAACTTAAAGTGGATGTCCATCAACCCCAAGTAGAGCTGACGGTGGAGATTCGGGAGGAAGGTGCATACCTCTTCTCCGAGATTGTACAGGCGGCCAAAGGCCTTCCGGTAGGAAGCAGTGGCACATGTATGCTGATGCTGTCCGGTGGTATTGACAGTCCGGTTGCGGGCTGGCTGGCTATGCGCAGAGGCATTCAGATTGAAGCCGTGCACTTTCACAGTTATCCGTATACCAGCGAGAAAGCGACGCAAAAGGTGATCGACCTTACCCGCATCCTGAGTGCGTATACGGATCAGATCAAGCTTCATCTTGTGCCGTTTACAGAAATTCAGACGGGACTCAAGCAAATGAAGAAAGACAATCTGCTGATTACACTTATGAGAAGAGCCATGTTTCGAATAACGGAAAAATTGGCTGAGCAGCAAAATGCCGCAGCCATTGTAACGGGGGAAAACCTGGGGCAGGTAGCCAGCCAGACGCTGTCGAGCTTGCAGGTCATCAGCAAGGTCAATACGCTGCCTGTACTTCGTCCGCTTGTAACCATGGAAAAGGATGAAATCATTCGACTGGCCGAGAAAATTGAGACGTATGAAACGTCTATTCTGCCTTATGAGGATTGTTGTACCATTTTTCTTCCGAAGTCACCGAGTACAAATCCCAATCTCCGGGTAGTAGAGAAGATGGAACAGGAGATGCACTGGCTGGAGGATGAAATCGAGAAAGCGGTCAGTCAAACGGAGATCATGGTAATCAAATCAGGAGAACATGCACCTGTTCAGACCAGTGTTCAGACCAGTGTTCAGACCAGTATTCAAACCAGGGATGAGGAAATGGATGCATTGTTTTAGGCCAAAAAAAAACGGGGGCTCTAGTGAGCCTCCGTTTTTCTTTGTCTTCTTTTGCGTTCCTTTACCATCTTGCCTCCGGCTAGTACGCCAACCACGACAATAATGACTAATAACCAGGTCAGATAGGAATTGTCCTCAAAGAAATGAACGAGCTTCTTGTCATGTGTAATCATTTTGGCTGCCGTATAGGCGAGAATACCAGAACCGATATAAATAATGAAAGGGTATTTGTCTGTGAGCGTGATGAAAAGGGTGCTGCCCCAGACGACGATTGGAATACTGATCAACAAGCCGAGAACGACGAGCACGATGCTGCCGTGAGCGGCACCTGCAACGGCGATGACATTGTCGACACCCATCGCGGCATCTGCAATGATAATGGTTCGGATTGCAGCGAACAAGCTACTGCCTGCTTGAATATCATGCTCTTCCTCTTGCACAAGCAGCTTGTAGGCGATCCAGATCAGCAAAAGGCCTCCAGCCAGTTGCAGGAACGGAATTTTGAGCAAGTAGACCACGAAGATGGTGGCGAGTGCCCGAATGAAGATTGCTCCGAATGTACCGTAGAACACGGCTTTTTTCTGCTGGTGTTTGGGTAAGTTTTTTGCGGCCAGGCCAATGACAATGGCGTTGTCACCCGCCAGAATCAAATCGATAAATACGATTGTCGCCAACGCCGTCCAAAACTCTACTGAAAACAGATCCATCATACCACTCCCTCAATATTATATATTTCCACTTTTCTTTGTCACCATCCATGCTGGTTGACACATCCATCGATAAAGTATGTAGGCTTTTTCTAAAAAAAGGCAATAGAAAAAGACCCCCACCTCAAATAAGAAGGCAAAGGTCTTGCTAACAACGCTAACGCGGGATGTTCCGTTTCGTTGCCAACAAAGCCGGGGCATGGACCCGTAATGACGACTTTGCTGTACAGCTACTCCCCTTTGAACTTTATATCGTCATTATATATAAATCGCGATGAAAACGTCAAGCGAACAAATTCCTGTTCATATCCAGGGCAGCTTGTTCATACATGTGTACAGGGGGTGTTCGGATGGAAGCACTGTGGATATTTGTAGAGATTATGCTGATCAATATCGTATTAAGTGGAGACAACGCGGTGGTCATTGCGATGGCCAGCCAGAACCTGCATCCCAAAGATCGAAAGAAAGCGGTTTGGTGGGGGGCACTGGGTGCTGTTGTGCTGCGGATTGCGCTAACGGCTGTGGCTGTGTTTATTCTCAAAATTCCATTCATTGAAGCGCTGGGGGCCCTGCTCCTGCTCTATATTGCGATCAAGCTGACCGGGGAGGGGGGAGAGGAGCGGGAACTGAAGGCCTCCCGACATTTGCTGTCAGCGGTATGGACGATTATCGTAGCTGATTTCATTATGAGTCTGGATAATGTGCTGGCCGTAGCCGCCATCGCCGATGGACATCTCGGCATCTTGATTGCAGGCATTGCGCTCAGTATACCGATGATTATATGGGGGAGCACGATGATGATGAGCTGGATGGACCGCTATCCGGTGCTCCACCTGGCAGGCGCTGCCATTCTCGCCTATACTGCGGGTGAGATGCTGGTGAGGGACGCAGCGGTTCAGCATTGGCTGAAGCATGTCCATACGTCGTATGAATGGGTCATTCCTGTGATGGCGATTCTGCTTGTCCTGCTTAGCAGTCGAACCGCAGCTTTTCGAAGGAATAAGGGGTAGGAAAAGCAAATGGAAGCGGGATGAATGAAGCGTGTGACCTTGCTTTTTTCATGGTTCAATCGTATAATGACAACGGAGGAAGCGTCGGCTCAAACCGGCGCTATTTTCATGTCAGCATAGCGCACAGCATGAACATGTGGGTAAATGCGACGTCTGCCACATGATAAAATAAATAGAAATCACGATTCGGAAAGGAATTTTTCAGAATGAATAAAAGAGAAGCCATTCGCAATATTGCCATTATTGCTCACGTTGACCATGGCAAAACCACGCTGGTGGACAAGTTGCTGCAGCAATCCGGTACATTCCGCGAAAACGAGGCGGTACAGGAAAGAGTCATGGACTCGAATGATCTGGAGCGCGAGCGTGGCATTACCATCCTGGCGAAAAACACCGCCATTGCCTACAAGGAAACCCTCATCAACATCGTGGATACCCCGGGCCATGCTGATTTTGGTGGAGAAGTAGAGCGAATTATGAAAATGGTGGATGGCGTTCTGTTGCTGGTCGATGCTTTCGAAGGCTGTATGCCGCAGACGAAATTCGTCCTGCGCAAAGCTTTGGAGCAAAACCTCACCCCTGTCGTTGTATTGAACAAGATTGATCGTCCAAACGCTCGTCCTGCTGAAGTAGTGGATGAGGTACTGGAGCTGTTTATGGAACTGGATGCCTCCGATGAGCAGCTGGATTTCCCGGTTGTATACGCTTCTGCCTTGCAAGGTACCGCCAGTCTGGATGCCGAGCAGCAGGAAGAAAGCATGGAGAGCCTGTTTGAAACGATCATCTCACATATCCCGTCTCCGATTGACAACAGTGAGGAGCCGTTGCAGTTCCAGGTGACGTTGCTGGATTACAACGATTATTTGGGCCGAATTGCGGTTGGAAGAGTCAATCGAGGAAAGGTCAAGCGCGGACAGACGATCGCACTGATGACGCGCAGTGGACAAACCCGTTCAGCGAGAATCGAGAAGCTGTTCGGATTCCAGGGTCTCAAACGGATTGAGATTGAAGAAGCAACCGCTGGGGATATCGTGGCTATCGCCGGTATTAGAGACATTAATATCGGGGAAACGATCGCCGATCCGGATCAGCCAGAGGCGTTGCCTTTGCTGAAAATAGATGAACCGACTTTGCAAATGACCTTTGTGGTCAACAATAGTCCGTTTGCAGGAAAAGAAGGAAAGTTTGTTACCTCACGCAAGCTTCAAGAGCGTCTGTTCAAGGAAACCGAGACAGATGTGAGCTTGAAGGTGACGGAGACCGACAGCCCGGATGCTTATCTCGTCGCAGGTCGTGGAGAGCTTCATCTTGGTATTCTGATTGAGAATATGCGCCGTGAAGGCTATGAGCTACAGGTATCCAAGCCGGAAGTCATCATTCGCGAGATCGATGGCAAGAAAATGGAGCCGATGGAGCGCCTGCTGATCGATGTGCCGGAAGAGAGCACCGGTTCCGTTATGGAAAGTCTCGGTCCGCGCAAGGCAGAGATGGTCAATATGACCAATAACGGGAATGGTCAGGTTCGACTGGAATTCCTTATTCCTGCACGCGGCTTGATCGGCTATCGGACTGAGTTTTTGACGCTCACCCGCGGCTACGGCATTATGAACCATGCATTTGAAAAATATGCCCCGTATATTGGCGCAGACGTAGGAGGCAGACATCAGGGTGTCCTGGTTTCGACTGAAACGGGTAAAGCAACCCTGTATGGCATCTTGTCTGTAGAAGATCGCGGCATCCTGTTCCTGGAGCCGGGTACAGAAGTTTACGAAGGAATGATTGTCGGGGAACACAACCGTGATAACGACATTGTCGTCAATATATGCAAGGAGAAACACCTGACGAATGTTCGCTCCGCCACCAAGGATGATACGGTCAAGATGAAGACCCCTCGTTCTCTTTCCCTGGAGCAGGCACTGGAATATCTGAATGATGACGAATATTGCGAGATTACGCCGGTATCCATCCGTCTGCGCAAGAAGCTTTTGAACAAGAGCGAGCGCGAAAGAGCGGAAAAACATCGTAAAATGGCATTGAAGTCGGAGTAGGCAGATAGAGATTATGCCAGCAGGGAGGGAAGAAGTTGAATCACCCAACATATATAACCTTTGCGGGAACCACAAACAATGAAGAAATCGAGATTCCGCCATTTGATTTTGGTGCCTTTATGACGGAGACCGATCCGCTCTTTGGCATCGCGATGCCGAACTGGATCACGTTTATTGTTATCTTTATCTGCATGACGTATATCTACAATAAAGTGTTCAGAGCACGGAAGCTTCCGCTCCTGAAGGATCTCGTCGTGTATGTGCTGCTGGCCATCGGTGCCTTTGTACTGCTCATATTCGAAGTGGATTCCTCTCTTCCGATTGTATATAGCCTGTCGATTGCCATTGCCCTGATGCTTACACTGCGAATTCGGTATTTTGTTATGGACTGGCAGAATCGGAAACAAAACAAGTAAAGGCTGCGAATGATATCTTAATCACCTGAGGGGGTGTGCAAATGCGTTTTCAGGATGCGTTGTTCAACTGGATGCAGATCCAATGTGTCGTGGAGGCCAGGCCAGACGATGAGGCTGCGCGCAAAACCGAGCAGTTTTTCATGGAAATCCTCACAGAAGATCACCAGTTGTCCCAGGTGGAAATCACGAATGTAGACGATACTTTTGTTCATGTCCAGTATGTTAAAGAAGGAAAGAGCAAGCTTCAGATGTTTGAGCGTGAAGCCGTATACCAGCTTCTCTCCGAAATCGAAGCCAATCCGAAATATGCACAATGACGAATCGTATCGGTTTGCAGTAAAAGAAGAAGGTGCATAAACCATGAATGATGGAAACACACCGCTTCCTTCGCGCAAAGAGGGAAGCAGCATTGCGAGAAAATCAAGAAAATCTGCCTGGATCAAGCGCAGTCTGATTGCGCTTGTCCTCGTACTGGTTCTTTCAGGTACGGCCTACGGGATTTATCTGTACCAGGTTGGAATGAAAAATATCGACAAAATGTCGATTGCCAACAACGGAATTGAAGTGCCTGAGGAAGAAAAGGCAGATGTCAAGCCTCTGACCATCCTGCTCCTGGGGCTGGATAGCCGGGAAAATCTTGGCTTGATGAATACCGATGTGATCATGATGCTGACCTTGAACCCGGAAAAGAAAACCGGAACGCTGGTTTCGCTTCCGAGGGACACGTACGTGCATCCCGCCGGTTATCGGGAGGCACGGAAAGCCAACCAGTTCTACTCCATTGCGAAAGTCAACGGCTATGGGGAAGGAGAATTCGGTGAAGTCAAGACGATATTTGGCGATTTCTTCGATATCAAACCGGATTATGCGGTCATGATCAATTTCAAAGCATTTGAGGACATGATTGACGCACTCGGTGGCGTAAATGTCTATGTCGATCAGGATATGAAATATGTTGACAACGCAGATGGCACCAACATCGACCTAAAGCAGGGTCAGCAGGAGCTCAACGGGAAAGAGGCATTGGACTTTGTTCGATACCGCAAGTCCAATCGCGGTACGGCACCATCCAGTGACTTCGAACGCAATCAGCGTCAGCAGCAGGTGTTGTCAGAGATGCTGAACGAAGCGAAGTCGTTCTCTACGACGCTGGTGGTCGACAAGCTGATGAATGCGGTCGGAGACAATGTCACAACAGATATGCCATCCGAGCAAATTAAAAGCTTTATCAAGACATACGTCGGATTGACCAGCAATAACATAGAGTATATACCGCTGGAAGGATCATGGCGCAGTCCGTTTATTTATTTGGATGAAGCCGATGTGGAACAGGCGAAAGCAAAACTGAAACAACAGTTGAATGGTGAGACCACTCCAACGCCAACCGAAACGTCGCCAGCCGAATAGACGGTCCTGCATGGTTCTGGAAACGATCTACACCCTATGGTATACTGAGTACGAATCATACCCAGCAATCATTGAGGAGGACTTGTTGTATGTCTGATCCAGCAACTGTGCTGCATGATGCGTTGCTTACTGAGCTACAGCGTGAGAAAGTGGTGCTGCTGCATACGATCGATGCAGAGAGTGGATTGCCAACAAGCAATGCCATTTCCTGGGCCCATGCCATGGATGCCCGCACGATTCGTTTTGCCCTTGACCAGCGTTCCCGTCTCGTCGGGAATTTACAGCAAAATGCGGTCGCCACGATGACAGGTTTTGCGGAAGGCTCTGTGCATATCATCAGCGGAAAAGTGAATCAGGTAGCCGAATCTCTGGAAGACGTACCGTTCAAGCTGGCCTGCTTTGATCTGTCAGTAGAGACGGTAAGAGACGGCATGTTTTACGGCGCTCGTATCAGCGCTGAGCCTGAATATGAAAAAACATATGATCAACGTGCGGCTGAAAAACTGGATCATCAGGTTTTCACCGCCATGAAAAAAGCCTAGTTGTGTTCAACTAGGCTTTTTACGTACCTGCATAGCTTGTCTGATCCTTTTCTCCAATCCCTTTACATGTGGGATTGATCCAGTTTCTGCTGGTCTTCCTTTCGCTGATCCTCCTGATGAGGTGTCACCCGTACATCTTTGGGTAGCTGCGGCATCATGCGTCCTACAATGTCTGCCATCTCTTCAGCGAACCCGGAGAAAGGTCGACCGTTTGCAATTTCCTGTCGTATTTCACGCAAGCGGGCGTTCAGGTCAATATCTGCGGTCACCATCGCATGGGCGCCATGAGGGTCCTTGCGCAGCGCTTCTGCAACCGAATACTTAATGGTTCCAATGCGCGAGCGGTCAAGGCTGCTGTCTACATCAATGCCGACAATCGCGGTGTTGCCCATCACGACGCAGCGTGCTCCTTCTACATCAGGAACTTGCATAGCGAGCTTCTCCAGTCGCGTGGATACCTTCTCATCATCTGTAATCTCTTGCTTGGGTGGAATCGTCTGCTTCACCCGCACTTCATGATTATTCTGAGAAGGAGGCGAGGCTTGGTTGTTGTTGTTGGCACATCCCAGTAGCATCATAAACAATATCAGCAGGCAAATCACATAACGCATCAGACGATCATCCTTTCCAATTCTTGAAATCGATTAAGGGTATTGTGTCCAACCTAGTGAATATTATGTGAGGAACTGGGAGGCGTACAGGATGAAAAAAATCTATGTATTAGATACGAATGTACTGTTGCAGGACCCAAATGCCATTTTCTCATTCGATGACAATGAAGTGATCATCCCGGCCATCGTGCTGGAAGAGATTGATTCCAAGAAAAGAAACGCGGATGAAATCGGACGCAATGCCCGGTATGTATCGCGGTTGCTGGACAGTCTGCGCGATCAGGAGGGCAGACTCCATGACGGGGTGAATCTGGAGAATGGCGGAACGCTCAAGGTTGAGCTCAATCATAAAAGCTTCAGGCGTCTCCAGGAAACGTTTGGCGAATCGACCAACGACAATCGGATTCTTGCCGTCGCGCTCAACTATCATCTTGAGCAAAAGGAAATGGACACGCCAAGACCTGTCATCCTCGTCACGAAGGATACGCTGGTGCGGATTAAGGCAGACGTACTCGGCTTGCGAGCCCAGGATTACCTGTCCGATCATGTGGCACCTATGTCCGATTTTTATACCGGATACAACAAGCTGACAGTACATCCGGCGATTATTGATGAATTTTACTCCTTTCGCGAGCTTCAGCTCAAGAAATTAAATATTGAATATCGATTGAATCCGCATGAATTTGTGATTTTGAAGGATGAGCTGGGGACATCCAAATCCGCCTTGCTGAAAGTAAGCCGAGACGGACTCAGTCTGGAGCCGCTGCATTTGAGCAATGATCCGATATGGGGCATTGGAGCCCGCAACACCCAGCAGCGCATGGCGCTGGAGCTTCTTCTCAATGATGACATTCCGCTCGTGACGCTCACAGGTCGCGCTGGAACCGGGAAGACGCTGCTGGCCCTGGCAGCCGGGCTGATGAAGGTAGAAGATGAGCACCGCTATAAGAAGCTGCTGATTGGCAGACCTGTCGTGCCCGTAGGCAAGGACATCGGCTATTTGCCTGGGGAGAAGGAAGAGAAGTTAAGACCCTGGATGCAGCCTGTCTATGATAATCTGGAATTTCTGTTCGATACGAAAAAGGCCGGGGATATCGACAAAATTTTGGCCGGGCTTGGCAGTATACAGGTCGAGGCGCTTACCTATATTCGAGGGCGCTCGATTCCGAGTCAATTTATTATTATTGATGAAGCGCAGAACTTGTCCAAACATGAGGTGAAGACGATTATTTCCCGTGTGGGTGAAGGAAGCAAGATAGTGCTGATGGGGGACCCGGAGCAAATTGATCATCCGTATCTGGATGCGGAGAGCAACGGATTGACCTATGTGGTTGAGCGGTTCAAGGAACAGTCGATCAGTGGTCATGTCACGCTGCATCGAGGAGAGCGTTCGGCCCTTGCTCAGCTGGCAACCGATTTGCTGTAGTGGAGCAGCTTGATCGATTATCTTTTTCACGCAAACAGAGACCCGGTGCAAATGGCCGGGTCTCTGTTTACGTCTACCCACAGTTTCAACTCAAGCCTGTCTGCTCGCTCAATTGGCAGGTGGGGTGGACGTATGTACGGCTTCCTGTTCTGCCACGATCTTCACTCGCTGAATAAAATCGATGACCACTTTTTCACGGGCAAAAATCAGAAACAGCCTGACAAACCACTTTAACGGGCGGTTCGTGGCCGTATAGCGAAGCAAGGTTTGATGTTCTCCCTGTTTCCAGCACTCATATTCTGCTGTGATGTCAAAGAGATTGGCCAATGTAAAGCCAACCTTCATGTGCTTGTGATCGGGGTGATTGACATATATGAGCGTTTCCACTTCATACTGCTCTTTTCTTTTCCCTTCCTGATAGGTCTGAAGATAGATGGACCCGACCTTTTCCTCGGTCACCTTGATCGGTTCATTGTCTACAACCTGGGGCATAATTTTCTGCATGTTTTCTGTGGAACCGTCAAACAAGGCCCACACGACTTCGATAGGAGCGTCAATGACAATTTCTTTGGTCCATGATTTCATACACAGCATCCTTTCAATCAGGGGATAGGGTTACGTACATTCTATCACAAGAAGAATGTAAATATAGGATGTGCAGGCATATTAAATTTGTTATGATGAAGGAAACTAGGCATGGAGGAGCATTCATGTATCGGAAATTAAGAATGATGGCCTTAATTGCTGTACTGATTATAATGGCGCTGACTCCTTCCATCATGAAAGGTCCGTTCACTCCCTTGATTGAACAGACGGACAATCAGTCGCAGCCATTTGACTTGCAGGCAAATGTGGAAGGCAGGCACGAGCAGGTGCAATTACATATACAGTGCGCGGTGTCTGAAGAAGCTTTTACCCTCATTCAGTCTGTTTCCCGTGATTTTGAACAACGAAATCCTCATGTGACCGTGAATTTGCTGCGTGTGGATACGCCCATCGAGATGGACGGCATCTACGCAAGTCATGAATATGATGTATTTATGCTTCCGCATGAACAGGTAGTCCATGTAGCAGCCAGCGGAATGTTGACCAATACAGAGCTGGATTCCATTTTGAAGCGAAATGAGGAGTACTGGCCTGCCATCATCAATCCGTTTCGCTGGAATGGCTATACGTGGGGGGTCCCTTTCCTTGTAGATCCTTATGTGCTGGTCTATCACAAAGGCATCATGCAGGAAGCGGGAAGAAGCGAGCAGGACCTGGCTTCCTTAAAGGGTATTTTGCAACTTCATCACGAGCGTTATGCAATGGGTGACAACAACCTCGGTCTGTATGTCAATCCGCAAGATGCGAATGCGATTCTCTCGCTGGCTTCCGTGTTTGAAGTGTCGAAGGCTGAACAAAGTGAGGCAGGTTTGCTCACGATGTCTGCACTGCTCAGTCCGAACAACAGTGAGACGGAGAGTGACAGCACGGATCGCAAGGATTGGCAAGAGATCTTCCCCGTGCCTCGTACCGACTGGAACCCCTGGACAGAGCTGAAAAGTGGCAGGATTGCCATGATGCTGGTGCCAGCGACGGAGTACGTCAGGCATCAGGAAGAGCGTATTGGTGTCGTGGCTTTTCCCGCATATCAAGATTATGCCGGGCTCGTCCGTGGAAAAAGCATGGTCGTATCCGCCTATTCAGAGGCCAAGGATGAAGCACAAGCGTGGATAAGAGCCATGATGGAGCCAAGGCTCCAAATTGAGCTGATGTCGATCGGGGAAGGATTTCCTGCGGCCGCTTCCCCTTACGGATTTTTTGAACAGGCAGGAAATCAGGGCATGATGAAGGTGGTTCAGGACAGCATGCAACAGGCCAGACCTTACTATGGCAAGCCGAAATGGGACGTGCTCATGCGTGAATTCAATGCCCGCTGGATGAAGGTCTACGAGACGGGTCAGGACATGGAGGAGATGATCCCGCTCACCCGTCAGCTCCTGATTGCGAAATGATGCAAGGGTATATTAAAAGAGAAAGTCCTTTAGTGAAACGTTCAGTTGGATATCCAGTTTTCCATCCTCCATCTGTACCGCTTCCACTTCGACGGCATCGGTAATGAGATGCGGGTAGAAAGAGAGGTCAAAGCGATCTTCCAGATCAGCTGCGGTCGTGTCTGGCAGCAGGTAGTAATTGTATTTAAGTTCAACGATGTCAAAAGCGATATACGGCTGTTCTTCTTCCACGAGCGTGTAGGTTCCCTTCATAGAAATGGCAATCCCGTCACTCTCTCCCCGTGCCACCAGGTGCCCATCCTCGAACTGAAAGGTCATGTTCGTGAAGAGATCATCCTTGCTCCTTAGAAACTGATTGAGAGTTTGATCGGTAATGGTCAGGTGCAGGGTGGAACCCTTTCGCTTCACTTGCTGATCAGATGCGACGGCTTGCGGCAAATCTCTCATATGTTTGGCCAGTGACTGGAAATAAGCTTCGAACAGCGGAAGTCCTTTTTCTTCCCAACCCTCGCTCAATTGGTTCAGATGAGCCTGAATTTGCTCAGCCTGATCATGGGAGGCAAGCTCTCGGTCCAGTTCCGCTTGTAGTGCCGTATGTTCATTGCGCTGCTGTACAAAGGCAAGACGAAGCTCCCGCAGTTCTTCCCGGGTTTGAACAAGCGTGTTTTTCTGTTCCAGCATGCGGGTGTATGAGGAATTGTACTGCTTCAGCTTTCGATTATCCAGTTCCATGATCGTCTGGGTCATATCATAGACAGCAAGAAAGTCCGACAGGCTCTCTGCACTGAACATGAGCAGCATCAGGCTCTCGCGGTCGCCCATGTAATAAGAGCGTAAAATGTCACCGGCCTGTTCCCGAAGCAAATCGACTTGCCGGGCTTCTTTCTCCAGTTGCAAAGTCAGCAGTTCGATCTGGCTGGATACGTAATGCTCCTTGTCCTGCAACCGGCTCAGTTCACGCTCAATCTCATAGAGTGACAGCCCCTTTTGAAGCAGCTGTCTGAATTCTTCTGTCGACGGTTCTTCCAGGGCCAGTACCGGTTCGGGGTACGATGTGTGAAACGGACCATACAGACATGCCAGAAATAGACAAAGGTAAAGTTTGATGATGCGATAGAAGGATGACTTTCGTTTCATGATTTTCCCCCGCTCTCTCTTTCTCCTAGCTTAACACAGGCCTATTTCCTTGCGTTGTTTTTTTATCTCCCTCATTTTATGATAGAATCCAGGGATTATGTGGGCAAGTGATTCGGTATCCGGACAAAAAAACTGCCGCATCGTCAAATGCGACAGCTGAAGCAGTGTTTCCTTATTCCTGGGTAGACTCACTGGATTCGGATGACAACAGGCGAAGAATATCTTCGAATCGTAGCGCATCTTCCGGGACGGACTGGTCAAAAGAGGGAGCCTGATCCAGGTTGTCAACGCTGTAATCCAGTTCGAATTGCTGGACTTGATCACGATGATCGGTTACGTCAAGCTTCAGATGGAAGCCTGAAATGTTTTTTTGTTCATTCAGGGTGACAGCGAGATGACCGGGTTCATTGAAGGTGATGTCCCGCAAGTATTGAATGCTGGACTCTTGTGTGAGGTAGGACTGCCATTGTTCCGACTGCTGCTCCGTTATCCATTGCTTGTTCACAAGCACATCCAGCAGCCCCGGCAGGGCCTCATTCATATCGAGCATCAATGCCAGTTTGTCTTCTTCTTCCAGCACCAGTGCAATCGTACGGTCTGCAAGCTCCTGATCGTTTTCCTGCTCCTGTGTTAATACTTCGAAATGCTTGGCGTCTATTTCTGTGAACAGGGTCTGCAGGAGTTCGGCCAGAATATCATCCATTTGCAGGGCCTGCGCAGAGACGTCCGGATCGAGATCGAGCGAGTAATTCATATCCGATTGACCGAGCATCGGGAGCTGGAAATATACCTTTTGCTCTTTGACCTGAACTGGCATCTCCAAACCCAGGTCTCCTAGCTGCATGGATACGGTCGCTTCCAGTTGGAGGGGATCATCGGTCCGTTTGCCTTCCAGCTGCATGTTCGCATCCTTCAGAAATGGAAGGAGGGAGGAGAGGGCAGACGGTGTTTGCAGGTCGGCTTGGACCGAAGAGCGAAGTTCACCGTCAAACTGTTGATGAGAAGACGCTTCATAAGCTTCGAGGGCTTCCATGACTTCTTCCTTGATTTTGTCGTCTTGCTGGTTGCAGGCTGCGACCATCACCAGGAGGATGGCAGCGATCATAAACAGTGGGAATTTAAATTTCTTTTGCATCACATTGCAGAACTCCTTCTCATCAGATTATGAATTATATTATAGCGATTTTGGGTGACTGAAAAAAGTGGAAAGAGGAGGTTATCCTATATGACGATGTATTCTCATGGTGAGTTCATCCCGTTCCGGGATTATATGCAGACCTGTCTGTATCATCCCGAGTTCGGTTACTATATGAAACCGCAGCAGAAACTGGGCAAGACAGGAGATTTTTATACGAGTGTATCCCTTGGCAATCTGATGGCCGGCTGCATGCTCGCTCATATGCGGCGAATGATAGATCAATATGCGGATGGCGATGTCCAGATTGAACTGGTGGAATGGGGAGGCGGGGAAGGCAAGCTGGCAGCAGATATGCTGGACGATCTCCAGCTACAAGATCCGGCGCTGTACGCACGTACTCGCTTTGTTTCGATCGAGTACAGTCCTCATCATCGCAAGGTGCAGCAAAATGCCCTTCAGGCTCACCTGAACAAGACAAGTTGGATGACAGCATCAGCGTGGACAAAGGAAGCCGAGCAGGACCCGGGCAGGTTTCGTATTCTATATGCGAATGAATGTCTGGATGCGTTTCCGGTTCATCGTGTGGTGTATGAGCAGGATGGATGGAAAGAAATCCACGTCAGACAGCGGGAGGACGAAAGCTGGGAGGAGGCCAGAATGCCCCTGTCCAGGGAGGAACTGCATGGCTATCTTCAGCATGCGGTAATCGATCGGGGAATCATCCCCGCCCCTGGTCAGCAACTCGAAGTCCATCTCGACGGTCTGAAGGCACTCGATGAACTGGTGAAGCCGCTGGCAAACGGGATGGTCCTACTCATTGATTACGGGGATGTAGCAGAAGAACTGTACAGTGAACACAGAATGAATGGCACGTTCATGTGCTACAAGGATCACGTTGCCTTTGATGATCCGTATCGATATCCGGGGACCTGTGACATGACGGCGCACGTGAATTTCTCAAGCTGCCTGGATGTGCTCAACCATGCCGGATTTCAAACCGCTGAGCTCCAGACACAGAAAGCCTATCTGGTAGAGAACGGGTTGCTGGAGCAACTGAGCGAGCATCAGCATACCGACCCCTTCCACCCTGATGCGAAACGGAACAGAGCGATCAGACAGTTGCTATGGAGCGATCAGATGAGCGAATTGTTTAAGGTGTTGACCGCGATCAGGCAACCAGCCAGCTCCTGAATATGAAAAAAAGTTGACGGTGAGTTCCGTCAACTTTTTCAAGCCTACAGCTTTGCTGGCATTTCGATAAAGGTGTAATAAGAAAATCCGAAGAAACAAATGATTAAGTAACCCCAGAAAATGAGAATATACGCTCGCTCGGACAAATTCATGTATCCCAACAAGACAAAAGCGGCTGTCTGGAAGAAGAACAGCAGTGCCATTTCAGTCATGTGGCCTGCCAATGCCATGAGACCAATCACAAGCGTCCAAAATCCGAGCACACGGTACATACGTCCCATCCTGAGACCCCCCCTCGTCGATGTTCTACAAGTGTACTTTATGATCCATTATACCTTTTGGGTACAGGAGTGTAAACGGTGAAGCGTGACAGAAATCGAAACTTTTTTGCAGGTGGTCTGGCTCCCCATATTCAAGGGAGTTGTCACGGTGTCTGCTTGTCTTGATTTCTAGCTTCACGATGTATGAGCCTCCATGATTTTGGAAATACAAAATAGTACAAGAAATAGATTCTATGAAATCTGTGCCAGGCATAGAGTATTTACAGGAGCCTAATGAGGGAAACTGAAATCTCTTTCATAGAAATAGGAGGGTATTCTTAAGATGACAGCTGTAAGACAAGACGCATGGACACCAGATGATGATCTGATATTAGCAGAAGTAACACTTCGTCATATTCGAGAAGGGGGAACTCAGCTGGCTGCCTTTGAAGAGGTGGGTGAGAGAATCGGAAGGACAGCCGCAGCTTGTGGCTTTCGGTGGAATAGCTGTGTAAGGAAGAAATACGAGGCAGCGATTCAAATTGCCAAGGCACAGCGTCAAAAACGAAACAAGCAAAAAAAATCTTCCTCTTCATTGACAGGCTTGCAGACCGTACCTGCTGCCTACACAACGGCTCAGCCGTCCCCATATGCGCACGAGCATGCCCAGCAGGAAGACCACGAACGGACCATGCTGGGAGAATCGGCGTATTCGTCTTCTCAGTCAGAGATGATTCAGGAGGAGTCCCTGTCCATGGATGCGGTGATTCGCTTTTTGAAGCAGTTCAAGGGAACCTATCAGGCTTCTTCCAAACAGTATAAACAGCTCGAAAAAGAATTAAAGGAAAAAGATGAACGTCTGAGAGAATTAACGACAGAGAATGAACAGCTGAAAAAGCAGTTTAGCGAAGTTCGTTCAGACTATCAGGTGGTCAATGACGATTACAAAGCGCTGATCCAGATTATGGATCGTGCACGCAAGCTTGCCTTCCTGGCACAGGATGAAGAGGAGCACAAGCCAAGATTTAAAATGGATGCCAACGGGAATCTGGAACGAATAGACTGATGAACCAAAATGGAAACCTTCATTTCTATGAGAAGAATTGGAGGTTTTTTTCTTTGGATTTCATTTCCTTTGGAAGGACAGGTTCCTGTATAATAGGCATACATCAAAATCAGGGGGATGCGAGATGAACCCGAACACGAGTGATGACATATGGGTAATCGGTGCCGGGGCTATCGGGATGCTGCTGGCTGCCAAGCTTCAGCAAACAGGCTCGCGGACGACGGTATGGTGCCGTACGCGAGAACAGGCGGAGCACATTCAGACTGCGGGGATCTGTATCGAAGAGGATCACAAGGTAGACACCGTGTATCCGGGCGTATCCGTCTTACATACCGAATTACCGTTTAGCGGCCAGCCAGCCAGACCGGCTGCTGTACTGCTCTGTGTGAAACAAACGGCGATACGCCATGAACTGATTCAAGCGATTCGGGAGCGGATTGAACCAGAAGTACCCCTGATTTGCTTTCAAAATGGCATGGGGCATATTGAATCGTTGCAAGTGGTGTTTCAGCAGGTATGGCCGGCCATCACGACAGAGGCTGCGCTGAAGACCGGTTCCAATCAGGTGAGGCATACCGGCAGGGGCGTCACCCGTGTGGGATCACTATCGTTGAAAGAAGACGGCGATCCAGTTGATCCAGGTATGTTGAATACGGTGATTTCTTGTATGGAAAAAGCAGGATTCGTGGTACAAATGTCGAAAAACATGAAAACGGAAATGTGGCGCAAGCTTGCGATCAATGCCTTGATCAACCCTCTAACGGCCCTGTTCAGAATTCGGAACGGTCAACTGCTGGGAAACACACATCTGGAGGGAATCATGCAACAGCTTCTGGAGGAGATCCGAAGGGCAGCAGCTTGTGAAGACGTAACAGCAGGTATGCCGGAGTGGGAAGACATTGTGCAGGTGTGCCGCTCAACTGCGGACAACCAGTCCTCCATGCTTCAGGATGTGATGCATCATCGGCCAACGGAGCTGAGATGGATCACGGGATATGTGCTGGATACAGCCGGACGGCACCAGTTGCGACTGGAGAAAAATGAGCAGCTCTTTGAACTCGTTTTGGCGCTGGAAGCTGTCTATATGACGTCTTGATCCGTATTCAATTGGACATAAAGGCGGGTTGCGTATGGGTGTATTCTTCAATCTAATCGGGTTGCTGACAATTTTTCCGTTCATTCCATTTATATTGGCGTACTATTGGAATTACAGGGTCACACGCAACAAGAAGACGGCCATCAAAATGGGGATGGATGTGACGACCTTTTTTCTCTATATTATTGTAGCGGTCCTAATTGACCTCGTTCTGAAACCGCAGGCCATCGGGGGCATCTACTTGCTGCTATTTATGCTGATCGTAGCCATTGGCTTGCTGGGCGGCGCACAGGCCAGACTGAAGGGACAGGTCAATATGGCGCGGGTGATGAGAGCGGTGTGGCGACTGAGTTTCGTGATGCTGACCGTCCTGTATCTCATATTTGTTCCGATCGGATTTGTGATGCATTTGTAAGCGTTTTGATTGATCGATACATAAACGGGGTAAACACATCCTAAAGCAGGGTGTGTTTTTTTGTATAAAAACAAGCATAGAGGCCGAATTTATTAGTGTGATCTATGTCATAGGTGACGTTCAAAATCGTATGTATAATAATGAAAACTTCAACAAACAAGCCGTGCTTACAAGGGATACGGCGTGGGACCTGTTGCTCTTTACTCTGGATTCAACCCGTTTGGAATGAGACAACTTCGGAAGACAAGAGGGAAAGAAAGGGTGTCATAAAATGTTACTTGAAGTTTTTGTACATAGGTTATATATTTATTAACAAGTGGTCAAAAGTTAAGGAATTGTAAGGATCGCTTGGAGTACATGATAAGAGGAGGAAAATGAATGAAAAAGGGGATCAACAAAAGCGTCTTGATTGTGTTGGCTGTCGTATTGGCAATGGGAGCAGTACTCGCAGGCTGCGGGACGGACAATGCTTCCGGAGATGAGCAGATTTTCAGATTGAACTTGAGTTCTGAACCGCCTGCGCTGGACCCGGGTATTGCACAGGATAGCACTTCCTTTACCGTCATCAACGGCATTTATGAAGGATTGGTGCGGATGAACGAAGACGGAGAGCCTGTTCCAGCCGTAGCTGAAGATTGGGAAGTTTCCGAAGACGGTAAAACCTATACCTTCACCCTTCGTGATGGCGTCAAGTGGAGCAACGGAGACGAAGTCACCGCAGGAGATTTTGAGTTTGCGTGGAAGCGCGCCCTTGATCCAGCGGTTGCCTCTGTATACGCCTATCAATTGTATTACCTAAAAAATGCGCAACAATATAATGAAGGTGAAATTACGGACCCTTCAGAGGTAGGAGTTACAGCCAAGGACGACAAAACCCTTGTCGTGGAATTGAATGCACCAACTCCTTATTTTGAAAGCCTCGTCGGATTCTTTACTTATTTCCCACTCAATGAAAAGCATGTATCTGCCACTGAAAACTGGGCAGCAGATGCTGAAACAATGGTTACAAACGGACCGTTTCTGATGGATGAATGGAAAAAAGGCGACAAAATCATCTTGAAGAAAAACCCGGATTATCGCGAAGCAGATGACATTCAATTCGAAGAAGTTCACATGACGATGGTGGGCGAAGAAAGCACCGAATTGAATATGTACCAAACGGGACAATTGGATTGGGCAGGTCGTCCAAGTGCCATTCCGCAAGAGCAGATTCCGAGCCTGAAAAAGGATGAAGAAGCAAACTTGCAGATTAAAGGGATTGCGACAACCTATTACTATATTTTCAACTCCAAAGCAGAGCCGTTCCAAAACGAAAACATTCGTCGGGCGTTTATGATGTCCGTAGACCGTCAAAAGTTGGTTGACAAAGTAACGCTTGGAGACCAGCAGCCTGCATTTGGTTTTGTTCCTCCTGGTATCAAAGGGGAAAAGGAAGAGTTCCGTACCGAATACAGTGACGACTACTTCCAGGAAAATTATGACGAAGCGAAACAGCTTCTCGAGCAAGGGATGAAAGAAGAGGGTTATGCCACACTCCCTGCGATCACTCTGACGTACAACACAAGCGAAGGTCACAAGAAGCTTGCTGAGGCGATCGTGGATATGTGGAGACAAAATCTGGGCGTTGAAGTCCAACTGGAAAATCAGGAGTGGGGTGTTTTCCTCGAAAACCGTACAAACCTGAATTATCAGATTGCTCGTTCCGGTTGGGGAGCAGACTACAATGATCCGATGAGCTTCATTGACATGTGGACAACATCAAGCGGAAACAACGATATCGGATTTAGCAACCCAGAGTATGACCAGCTAGTGAAAGAAGCATACGCAACAGACGATAACGCAGCACGCATGGAAGCAATGGCGCGTGCAGAAGAAATCCTCATCGAGGAAACCTCCTCCATTATGCCGATCTACTATTACACCGGCATCTGGGCACAAAAGAAATATGTAAAAGGTGTCTTCATCGACTATGCAGGAAACATTGATTTCAACCGTGGCTATATTGAAAAAGAGTAATAGGGATAGCATGGAGTGATATGGAAGAGCGGGATATATGTGATTCCCATATATATCCCGCTTTTTCTGTTCCATAAATCGAAATTTACCAAGACGAATTGTGATCAACCACACATAAAATTTGAATATAGACATGCCTGAAGAAGGGATCATGTTTATAGATAGATGAATGAAGATTGATATTCGTGCAGGAGGTGTTGAGTATGCTAAGGTTTATAGGTCGCAAATTTGTGTTCATGCTGGTATCGCTGCTTGTGCTTGCTACAGCAACCTTCTTTTTGATGAAGGCGATACCAGGCGACCCGTTTCTGTCCGAAAAGGCAGTTCCGGAAAAGATTAAAGAAAATTTAATGGCCCAATACGGTTTGGATAAATCGCTGTTGGAGCAGTACGGCATTTACATGAAAAATGTGTTCATTGAATTTGATCTTGGCGTCTCCATGAAAAAGAAATACCAAACCGTGAGTGGTATTATTGAAGATTCATTCGGTTATTCGATGAGACTCGGGCTGGTAGCGGTAGTGGTTTCCGTCATCGTCGGCCTGTTCCTCGGTGTCATTGCAGCGTTGAACCATCGCAAATTCTTGGACAGCTTTACGATGGTGATCGCGGTGCTGGGTGTGTCGATCCCGAGCTTTGTACTGGCATATATGCTGCAATATTTCCTGGGTGTGAAAATCCAGCTATTCAATGTCTCGGGTCTAAGCAACCCGTTTGACTACGTGATGCCGGTATTGGCGCTGTCTGCTCTGCCTATCGCCTTTATTGCAAGGCTGACCCGTTCCAGCATGATCGAAGTATTGCAGTCCGATTATATCAAGACGGCACGATCCAAGGGACTGGCCCAAAAAGTGATCATGGTGCGTCATGCACTGAAAAATGCGGTGCTGCCTGTCGTCACGTATCTGGGTCCAATGACAGTCAACGTCATTACGGGTTCGGTGATTATCGAGAAGATTTTCGGGATTCCCGGCTTGGGCAAACACTTCGTGGAAAGTGTAAGCAATCGGGACTATACCCTAATCATGGGACTGACAATCTTCTACGGTATCATTCTGATGATCGCCAGATTCCTGACAGATGTGGCGTATGGCATCGTTGATCCTCGTATTAAGCTTTCAAAAGGGAAGGAGGGTTAAACCATGACAGTGGATAAACAAAATCTGCAGCCAAGTGATTTTCAAAAGCTGGAAAATAACGTGCCGGAAGAAGCGATTAAGCGTGAAAGTGTATCGGCGCTTCGTGATGCGTATGAACGTGTTAAATCGAACAAAGCTGCCATGTTCAGTTTCTGGATTCTCGTATTCCTGATTGTCATGGCTGTCATTGGACCGATCATTTCTCCGCATGATTACCGGACGAACAACCTGGACATGACCAACCAGCCTCCTTCCTGGGAACACTGGTTTGGCACAGATGAACTGGGACGAGACATGTTTGCCCGTACGTGGATGGGCGCATCGATCTCACTCAGAGTCGGTATCTTTGCGGCCCTGATTGATTTGATTATCGGGGTGATCTACGGCGGGATCATGGGCTATTATGGCGGAAGACTGGATGAATTTATGAACCGGTTTGCAGAAGTTCTGTACGCCATACCGTATTTGCTCGTCGTCATCTTGCTGCTCGTCGTCATGGAACCCAGTCTGTATACGGTCGTACTGGCCTTGTCGATTACGGGATGGATTAACATGTCCTGGATCGTCAGGGGTCAGATTATGCAGCTGAAAAATCAGGAGTATGTGCTTGCTTCCCGTTCACTCGGTGCCAGCACAAGCCGTGTATTGTTCAGACATTTGATTCCGAACGCGATGGGACCAATCATTGTTACGCTGACGCTTACGGTGCCTTCAGCAATCTTCGCTGAAGCTTTCCTGAGCTTCCTTGGTCTTGGGGTACAATCACCTGCTGCATCGTGGGGTACCATGATTAACGATGCGATCAAGGGATGGACGTTGTTCCCTTGGAGATTGTTCTTCCCGGCCTTCTTTATCAGCTTGACCATGTTGGCCTTTAATATATTAGGAGATGGGCTGAGAGATGCCTTTGATCCGAAACTGAAAAAATAGGAGGTGGACGAATTGGAACGTCTGTTAGAAGTTAATGATCTGCAGGTATCCTTCCAGGTGCGGGACGGTGAAGTGCAAGCGGTACGTGACGTGAGCTTTCATGTGAAGAAGGGGGAAGCGGTCGGTATCGTAGGTGAATCCGGCTGCGGAAAAAGCGTGACGGCCCAAAGCATCATGAAATTGATCCCGTCTCCTCCAGCGGTATTCAAGGGTGGAGAGATTTTGTTCAATGGACAGAATCTGCTGCGCTATTCAGAAAAAGAGATGCAAAAAGTAAGAGGAAAAGAGATTGGGATGATTTTTCAGGACCCGATGACTTCTTTGAATCCAACGTTAACCATAGGCAAGCAAATTACAGAGAGCCTGATCAAGCACCAGGGCATGTCTCAGAAGGAAGCGGATCTGCGAGCCATCGAAATGCTGAAGCTCGTAGGGATTCCGAATCCTGACAAGCGGCTGGGGCAATACCCGCATGAATTCTCGGGCGGGATGAGACAACGGGCGATGATTGCCATTGCGCTAGCCTGCAATCCATCCCTGCTGATTGCCGATGAGCCGACGACGGCGCTTGATGTGACGATTCAGGCACAGATTTTGCGCTTGATGAAGGATTTGCAGCAGACGCTGGATACGTCGATTATTATGATTACGCATGATCTCGGTGTCGTGGCGGAGCTGTGTGACCGTGTTGTCGTCATGTATGCTGGTAAAGTGGTGGAAGAGGGAACGATCGAAGAAATCTTTACCCGTCCAAAGCATCCATATACACGGGGTCTGCTTCGTTCCGTACCGCGTCTTGATCAGCCCAAGGATGAAGACTTGATTCCGATCTTCGGTACGCCGCCGGATCTGATCAAGCCCCCGGTGGGCTGTGCATTTGCAGATCGCTGTCCGGAGGCCATGAAGGTCTGCAAGGCCATTGATCCAACATTCTATGAAACGAGTGACACGCAGAAAGCAAGGTGCTGGCTGCTTGATCCAATGGCGCAGGAGGTGAAATCCTCATGACAGAGCGATTAGTTGAAGTCAATCATTTGAAGAAGCACTTTCACGTGGGCAATCATCAGACGCTAAAGGCGGTCGATGATGTCAGCTTCCACATTGACAAAGGTGAAACGCTCGGCATGGTGGGAGAGTCGGGATGTGGAAAGTCCACTGTAGGGCGTACGATGCTTAAGCTGTATGAGCCGACAAGTGGAGAAATGAAATTCGAAGGTGCCGACTTGTTCAAGCTGTCTCCGAAGAAGCTGAAGGAGAAGCGCCGGGATGTTCAGATGATCTTCCAGGACCCTTATGCTTCCCTCAATCCGAGAATGACCGTCAGTGACATCATCGGTGAGGCGCTGGACATTCATGAACTGGTGAAGAGTAAACAGGAACGGAAAGCGCGCATCAAGGAGCTGCTGGAGCTGGTAGGTCTGAATGAGGACCACGCAAACCGGTATCCGCATGAATTCTCCGGGGGGCAGCGCCAGCGGATCGGGATTGCCCGTGCGCTTGCCGTTAATCCCAAGTTCATCATTTGCGATGAGCCGATTTCTGCGCTGGATGTTTCCATTCAGGCGCAGGTTGTCAATCTGCTGCGCGATTTGCAGAAGAAGCTGGGCCTGACCTATTTGTTCATTGCCCATGACCTGGCGATGGTCAAGCATATTAGTGATCGGGTAGCGGTCATGTATTTGGGGAAAATGGTGGAACTGGCAGAGAGTGAAGCGCTGTATGCGCAGCCTTTGCATCCGTATACCCAGGCTTTGATGTCAGCCATTCCGGTGCCTGATGTAGCGAACAAGCAGGAGAAAGTAGTTCTCACTGGAGACCTGCCGTCTCCGATCAACCCGCCAAGCGGCTGTCACTTCCGTACACGCTGTCCATTTGCGACAGAGAAATGTGCTGAGGAAACGCCTGCTCTGCGAGAAATCAACCCGGGCCATTATGCTGCCTGTCATTATGCAGGAGAAGTCAGCTCTACCTGATCTGTCCGCCAAGCAGGCAACAGATACAAACGCACAATCGAACACGCATATCCATACCAGGCATGAAGGGAGCGTTCCTTTCATGCCTGTTTGCGTGCATGGAGGTAGGCCCGTCCTTTGACTAGCTGCCTGGAGACGTGTACAATCGGATCTAGGAAGAGATACTAACTAAAAATAAGTGATTGGCGACTGAGGAGGCTTCTCATGGAGTGCACGGCATATCCGCGTCCGCTGCAGACGTGGCTGCAACAATATATGGATGAAGCAACACCTATGCGGCAATGGTATGATTATATGCCGCAGCAGGAAGAAGACTGGAAAGCACGGGCAGACTGGCTCGATCAGGCTGTACACCTGCGCGCAGACCGGCGTCAGCTGGTAGAGGTATTGCGAGCCTATAATACCCGTATTGCGCAATCTGATCTGGCTATGAAGCAGATTGAGGCCTTGCAAGACCCGCAGACCCTGGTTGTGATCGGCGGTCAGCAAGCCGGACTATTGACTGGCCCCATGATGGTCATTTATAAAGCACTGACGATTATCCATACCGCGAGGGAAGCAGAGAAACGGCTGGATCGCAAGGTTGTTCCTGTGTTTTGGGTGGCAGGCGAAGACCACGATTTTGAAGAGGTGCATGTGACGGAAATCTTGTCACCATCCGGTGAAACGGTCCGTATTGCGCTGGACAGAGAATTGTCTTCCGGACAGAGCGTGAGCGACATACCGATTCCACAGGCGCACTGGGATCAAGTACTGGAACAGCTAGATGGGGCTCTGCTTGATACAGAATTCAAGCCGGACATCATGGCGCGCCTTCGACATATTCATGCCTCGTCCAGCGATCTCAGCGAGGCGTTCTCCCGTATTCTCGCCTGGTTATTCCAGGATTACGGACTTGTACTAATGGATGCAGCAGATCCACAGCTGCGCGAGCTGGAAAGCGACATGTTCGTTTCGCTAGTCCAGCAGCAGCAACCGCTGAGCGAAGCGCTGATGCAGCAAGCTGCGCGGCTGCAATCCGAAGGATTTGCCTTGCAAGCTGAACCGGAGGCCCATGCGGCTCATTTGTTCTACCAGCACGAGAACGGTCGCAAGCTGTTGTTTGCAGAAGGAGAGGTCTTCACGGATCGCAAGCACACCTTTCAGCTTTCCCGCACCGAACTGGAAGACATCGCCAGACAGTCGCCGCAGAAGCTGAGCAACAATGTGTTTACCAGACCGCTGATGCAGGAGTTTTTGCTGCCTGTTCTCGGGGCGGTGCTCGGTCCTGCGGAGATCGCGTACTGGGGGATGTTAAAGCCGGCCTTTCATCTTCAGGATATGCGCATGCCCCTGCTGATCCCGCGTCAGGAATTCACCCTGGTGGAAGGGACGGTTCAGAAACACTTGCGCAAATACGGGTTGGAAGCGGCGGATATTGTGGAGCGATTTGCTGACAAGCGGGAAGCATGGTTGAGAGAGCAGGATTCCTTGCAGGTGGAGGAACGCTTCACAGACGCCAAGAAACAGTTCCAGGAGATGTATGCGCCGCTTGTAGAGATGCTGCAAGAGATTCATCCGGGCATATACAAGCTGGGCCAGACCAATTTGCAAAAAATACAAGAACAGATCGAATTCCTCAGTCAAAAGGCGCAGGATGCCGATCAATCCAGGCATACGGCGGCACTTCGGCAGTGGGACAAGATGAAGATGTCCCTGCATCCGCATGATAAATACCAGGAAAGAGTGTACAATGTGTTTGCCTATTTGAACAAATACGGTTTAAAATGGTTGGAGGAACTAATGTCAACACCGTACAGCAAGTCTCTACATCATTGGATTTATCTCTAGCTTCCTGCCATTCAATAAGGAAAATCGTACGAGGAGGAGAAGTAATGTCTCAGAAAGTGAACGAAAGCATCATCACCGATCCATCATTAGCACCGGAGGGGAAATTGAAGATTGATTGGGTGCAGGCCCACATGCCTGTTCTCAACAGCATCCGTGATCAGTTTGAAGCGGAGCAGCCTTTCAAGGGTCTGAAAGTGGCCATTTCCCTTCATCTGGAGGCCAAAACCGCTTATTTGGCTAAAGTGGTACAAGCAGGTGGGGCAGAAGTGACCATCACAGGCTCCAATCCGCTATCCACTCAGGATGATGTGTGTGCAGCGCTGGTGGAAGACGGGATTACCGTATTTGCCAAATACAATCCTTCCGAGGAAGAGTATCGGGAGCATCTGATGAAGACGCTGGAAACCAAACCTGACCTGATTATTGACGATGGTGGTGACCTGGTTACCATTCTTCATTCCGAGCGTCAAGATTTGTTGCCACAGGTTCGTGGTGGAGCAGAGGAAACGACAACCGGTATCCTGCGCCTGAAAGCGCTGGAGAAAGAAGGCAAGCTGCAATTCCCGATGATTGCGGTGAATGATGCTTACTGCAAATATTTGTTCGATAATCGTTACGGCACCGGCCAGTCTGTATGGGACGGCATCAACCGCACCACCAACCTTGTCGTTGCGGGCAAGACGGTTGTCGTAATCGGATATGGATGGTGCGGAAAAGGCGTGGCCATGCGTGCGAAAGGTCTGGGTGCCCAGGTCGTGGTTACGGAAGTAGATGCCATCAAGGCTGTAGAAGCACATATGGACGGCTTCACAGTTATGCCAATGGTCGAAGCTGCGAAAGTAGGAGACTACTTCGTCACCGTTACGGGCAACAAGGATGTCATTCGCGGTGAGCACTATGATGTGATGAAAGACGGCGCGATTCTCTCCAATGCCGGTCACTTTGATATTGAAATTAACAAAGTCGAGCTGGATCAGAGAACGCAATCCAAGCGTACCGTTCGCCGCAATATTGAAGAATATGTACTTAACAATGGCAAGAAAGTGTACTTACTGGCGGAAGGTCGTCTGGTGAACCTCGCCGCAGGAGACGGTCACCCGGCAGAGATTATGGACATGACCTTTGCTCTGCAAGCTATGTCGCTTAAATATGTCAACGACCAGTATGAAGCAGTCGGTCCGCATGTCGTAAATGTTCCTTATGAAATTGATGAGCAGGTTGCCCGCATCAAGTTGTCTTCCCTCGGCTACAGCATTGACAAGCTGACGGATGAACAGGCGAAATACCTGGACAGCTGGTCCGAATAAGAAACGCGTTAGTATACGAACGACTCAAATCCCTTCCAGTCATCCTCTCCGGATGCTGGGAGGGATTTTTTTGTGTCATAAAATATGGTCTCCGGCAGCAGGCATGATCCGTCCCGTCGATTCATACAATGGGACTGTACCATATACGAAAGCGTAAGCGCTTACGTATGCGTCAGATTATTTTACAAGGGGGAAATACGCGATGATCGGAAGAAAAAGCTTGGGATTGTTGTTGATGTGCGTGCTGCTCATCTGGAGTATGGCGGCTTGCAGCAACAATGAGAATGGGGAATCTGCTTCCAACGAACAAAATGAAAACGTATCCACAAGCAACGGAGCGGAGAATGCAGAGGCTTCACCGGATGAAGAGGCGGTACTGGAAGCTCCACCAATTGAAGAGGATGCCAGCCTGATCGTTTGGGACAATGGAGGATCGGACCTGGAGTGGGCCCAATTTGTAGCGGAGAAGTTCACCGATGAATATGGCATTCCGGTCGAAGTGCAGGAAGTGTCGCAATCGGATGCGCCGACCAAATTGCAAACAGATGGTCCAGCTGGACTTGGCGCAGATGTCTTCCTCGCACCACATGACCAGATCGGTTCTCTGGTGGCCTCAGGGCTCATTCTGGAGAACTTCTATGCAGAGGAGTACCGCGAGAACTTCCTGGAAGCTTCCGTGATCGGGACGACGATGGAAGGGGTGCTCTATGGCTATCCCACTGCGATCGACACCTACGCGCTGATCTATAACAAGGATCTGGTCGAAACCCCGCCAGCCACCATGGATGAGCTGATTGAGCAGGCCAAGGCGTTCAATGATCTGGCCAACGATCGGTACGGTTTCATGATGGAAGTCGGCAATCTCTACTTCCTGCATGGCTTCATTGCAGGATATGGCGGCTATGTGTTTGGTGACAACAACACCAATAAGGATGACATCGGCCTGAATAATGAAGGCACGGTT
Organism: Marinicrinis sediminis; assembly: GCF_042685085.1. Lineage (NCBI taxonomy): Bacteria > Bacillati > Bacillota > Bacilli > Caryophanales > Paenibacillaceae > Marinicrinis > Marinicrinis sediminis. The sequence goes on along the minus strand of NZ_JBHUMM010000037.1, from coordinate 80,759 downwards.
CAGGCTGCCAAACTTATGCAGCGCATTCATGAAGAGATTCTCCCACTGAAGAATGAAGATATTAACTACGGGCTGAAGGAAACCCTCTTTACGGAAGGCAAGCTGATGTTTGATATTAATGGGCCATGGGCAATCGCGGCCTTGAAGGAATCGGGCGTTTCATTTGGCGTGGCTCCACTTCCGAAACTGGATAATGGCAAACAGCCAATCAGCTTCTCTGGTGTCCGTGCCTATTATGTCAACGCCTATTCCGAATATCCGGAAGCGGCTTCTCTGTATGCCAAATTTGCCACCAGTGAAGACATGCTGCTCAAAAAGTACGAACTGTCCGGTCAGTTGCCGCCTCGCAAGAGCTTGCTTGAAAATGAGCAGATCAAAAGTGATGAAATCGCTAGCGGTTTCCTCGCCCAGGCCAGCTCTGCCGTACCGATGCCAAATATTCCTCAAATGTCCGTGGTGTGGGACCCGGTAGGCAATGCCTTTGCGACCTTGTGGAACGAACAGTCTGATCCGAAGCCGCTTCTTGATGCTGCCTTGCAGCAGATTGAGGATGCTATCTCTTTGTCTGAGTAAGGGCTGCGTTGCGTCAGTGATCAATCAAACCAATCAATCGAACCATCCAAATCAATCGAACCATCCAAATCAATCGAAAGGAGGGAGCAGGCATTGACGTCTAATCGAAATGCCACTCCCCGTTCATTTCGGTCCCACAGAGTGACAGGAACCGTGCTGTCTGCCTTGTTTATGGGTCTGGGTCAGCTCTACCATCGGCAATACATCAAGGGACTGCTGTTCACCCTGTTTGAGCTGTACCTGCTCATTTTCTGGAGCCAGCGATTGTGGCAGGGGATGATGGACTTTATCACGCTTGGTACGCAGGAGCAGATTCGTCAGCGTGGACGGATCGTCGAACAGGGAGACCATTCGATCTTCCTCATGATCGAAGGGATTATCTATCTACTGGTGCTGCTCATCGTGATCGGCATCTATCTGCTGAACATCCGGGATGCTGACCAGGCCGGAAAGAGAAGGGTGCAGGGCTTGTCCGTGCGGACCTTCAAGCAATCCCTGCTTCACATCTGGGATAAAGGCTATGCGTACCTGCTGCTTATGCCGGCCTTGTTTTTCACGCTGTTCCTGACGATTCTGCCCTTGTTGTTCGGGATTCTGATCGCCTTCACCAATTACTCCGGTCCACATCATCTGCCGCCAAAGCATCTGGTGGACTGGGTCGGATTCGAGAGCTTTCAGAAGCTGTTTCAACTGAAAACCTGGAGTCATACGTTCAAGGGTGTCGTGATGTGGACGGTCATCTGGGCGCTGATCTCGACGGTTACAACCTATTTTACCGGCCTGTTTTATGCCGTTGTCATCAACCACAAGCCGGTGCGGCTGAAGCGAATGTGGCGCACGATCTTTATTTTGCCTTGGGCGATTCCCGCCTTTGTTTCCATCCTGATCTTTCGAAATTTTTTCAATGGCCAGTTCGGTCCGCTTAATGAATATTTGACCGCAATCGGCCTGGACCCGATCCCCTGGTTGTCCGACCCGTTCTGGGCGAAATTCGCCCTCATCGCCGTCAATACGTGGATCGGCTTTCCCTTCTGGTTGGCCCTCATGTCTGGCGTGCTGACCAATATTGACAAGGACCTGTATGAAGCAGCCGAGGTGGATGGGGCAAGTGCCTGGCAGAAGTTCACCGGCATTACCCTGCCGCTGGTCATGTTTGCCACGGCCCCGCTGCTGATCATGAGCTTTGCAGGGAACTTCAACAACTTCAATATTATTTACCTGTTTACAGAGGGGGGACCTGTCAACATGGCCTATAGCTATGCGGGTTCCACGGATATTCTGATCTCCTGGATCTACAAGCTCACCCTGGAGCAGAATCAGTTCAATATGGCTTCGGTGGTATCGATTATCATCTTTGTCTTCATCGCCTCTTTTTCCATCTACAATTTCCGCCGAACCCGAGCCTTTAAAGAAGAGGATATGATTCAATGACGAATACAAATAACGGATATCGCCAACGCCCCAAAACGACCCTGGCCTACTCAGTGAAACAGCATGTATTATTAACAGTCATTTATATCGTGCTGGGCATCACGGCCGTTGTTGTCCTGTATCCCATCTTGTGGATTGTCCTGGGGTCCATGAATCCCGGGGATTCGATCAGTGCCACTAGCTATTTGCCAGAGCGGCTTACCCTGTCACATTACACCTATTTATTTACGGAGAAAGACTACCTGCTCTGGTATAAAAACACGCTGTTCATCGCGGTCATGAACATGATCCTGTCCACCGTCCTCGTCGTGACGTCTGCCTATGCCTTCTCCCGCTTTCGATTTCCCGGGCGGAGGCAGGGCCTGATGGCTATGCTCGTCCTGCAGATGTTTCCGTCCTTCATGGGCATGATTGCGATCTATATCTTGCTGCTGCAAATGAATCTGCTGGATAACCACTGGGGACTGATTCTGGTGTATGCAGGCGGTTCCATTCCGTTCGGTGCCTGGATCGTGAAAGGGTACTTCGACGGCTTGCCTCGCAGCCTGGAGGAAGCAGCCAAAATTGATGGCGCTTCAAGCACGACCATCTTCATCAAGGTCATGCTCCCGCTCTCCGTTCCCATGTTGACCTTTATTGCCGTCTCTAACTTCATAGGACCTTGGATGGATTTTATTTTCGCCCGTCTAGTTCTTCGTTCCGATGAGAATAAGACGCTGGCCATCGGATTGTTCGAAATGGTAAGCGGTCGGGAGAATAATGAATTCACGACTTTTGCAGCCGGGGCGGTGCTTGTCGCCATTCCGATCACCCTGTTATTCATGATGTTGCAGAAGTATATCATAGAGGGACTAAAGGCCGGAGCGAACAAAGGCTGAATAAAAAACAAGAGAAAGAGACTTGAACAAAAATCCTGCTGCTGAGCAGGATTTTTGTTGTTTGTGGCGAATCTTTACGATTTGAGTGGGGCAAAGTGGGGTAAAGTGGTGTGTTGGGGATGGAAAGGGGGGGAACCGAATGTTCATGGGTGAATATCATCACAGCGTGGATGAGAAAGGGCGCATGATTGTGCCTGCCAAATTTCGTGATACATTGGGTTCTACTTTTGTCATCACCCGCGGCCTGGACCACTGTCTGTTTGTCTATCCCCAGGAAGAATGGAAGGTACTCGAGCAGAAGCTCAAGGCACTTCCACTGATGAAGGCAGATGCAAGGGCCTTTACCCGGTTTTTCTTTTCCGGCGCTACGGAATGTGAGCTGGATAAACAGGGAAGAGTAAATATACCTGCCAATTTGAGAGAACATGGAAAATTGAGCAATCAGGCGGTCGTCATTGGGGTCTCCAATCGGGTTGAGATCTGGAGCAAGGAAGAATGGGAGAACTATGCCCACGCTTCCGAAGAGTCCTTTAATGAGATTGCCGAAAAGCTTGTAGATTTGGATTTTAATTTTTAGGAGGAAGACACTTGTTTCATCACATCACGGTATTGAAGGAAGAAGCAGTGACTGGACTGAACATACGACCAGAAGGCATCTATGTCGATTGCACCCTTGGCGGGGCAGGACACAGCGAGTCCATTGCATCCCAATTGAATAAGAATGGACTGTTGATCGGTTTGGATCAGGACGACACGGCTTTGACTCATGCATCTCAGCGTCTGGCTCCTTATCAGGATCGGATTCGGCTCGTGAAGTCGAATTTTCGGTATTTACGTCAAGTTTTGGAGGAAATGGAGCAGGTGCCGAAGCAAGACGGCGTGCCTGCTGTCCAGGGCATCTTGTTTGATCTCGGGGTGTCATCTCCGCAGCTGGATGAAGCAGATCGCGGATTCAGCTACAATCATGATGCGCCGCTGGATATGCGGATGGATCAGCATGCTCCCTTGACCGCCTATCGCGTTGTCAATGAATACGATGAACGCAAACTGGCCGATCTCATATACAAATACGGGGAAGAGAAATTTTCCAGGAAAATCGCTAAAAACATCGTAAAAGCGAGGGAAGACAAGCCCATTGAAACGACGGGTGAACTGGTCGAATTGATCAAGAACAGCATTCCCGCCGCTGCCAGAAGGACGGGGCCTCATCCAGCCAAACGGACGTTTCAGGCCATTCGCATCGAGGTCAATGATGAACTGGGCGCCTTTGCCGAAGCGCTGGAGGCTGCCATAGACTGCCTGGCCCCTGGCGGACGCATCAGTGTCATCACCTTTCATTCTCTGGAAGATCGCATGTGCAAGCAAATTTTCGCCAAATACAATCAGGGGTGTACCTGTCCGCCTGATTTTCCGATGTGTGTGTGCAAAAAAGTAGAAATCTTGAAACCGATTAAACGAAAGCCGATATTGCCGAGCGACGATGAACTGGCCGACAATCCCAGAGCCAGATCCGCCAAGCTCCGAGTGGCAGAGAAGAACATCTGATTCAGAGAGAGGAGAATGATGGATGTCCCCTTATTATGATGGCAATCTGGCCCTGGAACCTCAGAGGAAGAAGCAGCAGACAACGCGGATAAGAGAGACCAAGAAAGTCGTAAAGCGTATCTACACGATTCCGATGGCGGAAAAATTGCTCTATTTGTTTACGGTGATGATCTGCGTGGCCGTAGCAGGCTCAATTATCTTTAAGTATGCGCAAATCTATGATGTCAATACGAGAATACAAGAGATGGAAAAGCAAATTCGGGTGATTGAATCCAATAACGACACCCTTCAGCTTCAGGCCAGAGCCCTGAAAGAACCGAAACGTCTGGTCTCCCTTGGTGAACAAATGGGATTTATCTATGTGAATGAGGAAACGGTCAAGCAGGTGAAGCCGGAATAATCGTGGTCTGAAATCGGGATAGGTGAGATAAGCCGAATGTTCATGTCCACGAAGCAAGAGGGGAAGAGAGTTGAATCGCATGAATCGAAAAATCAAAATTCGCTCCCTGCTGGCAGGTTTGCTGATCTCGGTATTGTTCGCTACGGTGATCGGACGCGTTTACTGGATACAGGTGGTATCTGCTTCTGCCCTGATGTCGGAGGCGAAGGAAGTGTGGGAGTCGAGCCGAATGCTGCTCCCCAAGCGAGGTACGGTCTATGATCGCAATGGACAGGTACTGGCCCAGGATGCAGCGGCCTATACGGTGGCCGTCAATCCGAAGCTGATTCACGCGAACGGCACGGCCGATGAGGTCATTGAACTGCTCGCGCCAATTTTGGAGATGAATGATGCTGACAGCCGAAACAAGCTGGAGCAAATCGTGACGGCCAAGAATAAAAAAGGGGATTTCTATGTCCACCGCGAGATTCGCAAGGAAGGGTGGAAGATCGATCCGGACAAGGCAAGGGCCATCCAGTCGCAAGCCGAGGACAAAAAACTGACCGGCATCTATTTGCTGGAAGAGAAAAAACGCTATTATCCTGTCAATCAACTGGCTTCTCACTTGCTCGGCTATACGAATCTGGAAGGGGAGGCGCAGGCGGGAGTCGAGCTCTACTATGACGAAATATTGAAGGGCATTCCAGGTCAGATCAACTATGAGCGGGATCGACTCGGCTATGAATTGCCGAATGGCGAGGTGGAATTGATTCCCCCGCAGAACGGTCAGTCTATCAAGTTGACGATTGATGAGAAGATTCAGCTCTTCATGGAACAGGCGCTGGAAAACGTCTACGAGACCTATCAGCCTGAAAGTGTCATGGCGATCGCAGCAGATCCGGACACGATGGAAATTTTGGCCATGGCCAATTTCCCGACTTTTGATCCGAATCGGTACTGGGCGATTGACGGGTATGAAGACTTGCTCAACCGCTCCATTTACTCGCTGTATGAGCCCGGTTCAACCTTCAAAATTGTGACGTTGGCCGCAGCCGTAGAGGAAAATCTGTTCAACCCGCATGATACGTATCAGTCTGGTACGATAAACGTAGCGGGGTCGCTGATCAAGGACCACAACTACGGAAGAGGCTGGGGCGAAATTTCGTATCTGTCCGGCTTGAAGAAATCGAGTAACGTTGCCTTCGTCAAGCTCGGTTATGAACAGCTCGGCGCAGAGAAATTGCGTCACTATATCGATGCTTTTGGCTTCGGTACAGGGACGGGCATCGATCTGCATGGCGAATCCAAGGGAAATATCGGATTCCGCAACTGGATTGCAACCGAGGTGGCCACCGCTACCTTTGGTCAGGGTCTCGTTCAGGTGACGCCGATTCAGCAAATTGCCGCGATCTCGGCTATTGCCAACGGCGGTGAACTGAAGAAGCCTTATCTGGTTAAGGAAGTCATCGATCCGGCAACTGGCAAGACCGTGGAGAAGATAGAACCGCAAACGGTACGGAGAGTCGTCTCCGAGCAAGCAGCGAAGGAAACCAGCCTCTACCTGGAACAGGTTATTGCCGATCAAGAGGAAGGAACTGGAAGACTTGCGTATCTGGATGGATACCGCATGGCCGGAAAAACCGGTACGGCACAAAAGGTCATTAACGGCAAATATGCCGATGGTGAATACGTGGTCTCGTTCATCGGATTCGCTCCGGTGGAAGATCCGGAAATTGCGCTCATCGTGATTGCGGATGAACCGGATCTGGGCGGGGACTACCGTAACGGCAGCCAGGTCGTTTCTACCGCTTTTAAGGACATCATGGCCAAATCACTGCGTTATCTCGGAGTAGCGGAACAGGGAGGCGAGGACGCAGATGACAGTCAGAACCAAAGCGTAAGTCCCGCACCGAACCTCATCGGCATGCAAACCGCTGTCGCTGATAATGAGCTGTCACAGGCGCAGATCGAAGTGGAATGGATAGGGGATGGCCGCACCGTTCTGGCTCAATTTCCTCTGGAAGGGACAGAAATGGTGCCAGGACAACGAATGTATGGGTTAACGGAAGATCCGGCGCAGATCGAAATTCCGGATCTGACCGGAAAATCACTGCGTGATGCCGTCACCATATCCAATATGCTGAACGTGGAACTCACCTTTGAAGGACAGGGGTATGTCGCGAAGCAGCAAACTTCTGGTGCCGGCCCGGATCGCAAGCTGCATGTGCAGCTGCGTACGATGAGAGACAGGGATGCATCTGCTGAGGCCGCTGCGGATTCCAGCGGGGATGATGCGGAAACGGACAATGCTGCGGAGCAGACTTTGGCACCTGAATAGGGACATGCAGTTGAAGGATTCAGAACCGGAATGAGCGGTTTTGGACCTTCAACTTTTTCGTTCTCATTGCCGTTATGGCTTGTTCTATCCATCCTCTTCTACGAATACGCTGTTCTATGAACAGTATCGATAGAGGAGGAATACGGGTATGCGAGTTTCCAGTTCAACGACACGGAGACGCTTGCTCCTGATGGTGATGGGCGTAACCTTGTTGTTCAGCTCTCTCATCTTGCGGCTAGGCTATGTCCAGATATGGCAGGGAACGGAACTTTCGGAGAAAGCCGAAGAATCCTGGCGTAGAAATATTCCGTTTACAGCCAAGCGGGGAGAAATCCTGGACCGGAACGGGGTTCGGCTCGCCTATAATACGACCTCGCCGTCCGTCTTGGCGATCCCGGCGCAAGTCAAGGAGCCGGAACAAACAGCGAAGCAGCTGGCACAGGTTTTGGACCTGCAGCCCGCAAAAGTCCAGGAGCAGATTACGAAAAGACAACTGATCGTTCGAATCCAGCCGGGGGGAAGGAAGATATCCAATGAAAAGGCGCAGGAAATCAGAGCCCTTAATCTTCCGGGAATTGTGGTGGCTGAAGACAATCAGCGCTACTATCCTTACGATAACCTTGCGGCCCATGTCCTTGGATTCACCGGCATAGACAATCAGGGCTTGACCGGCATTGAGCTGAGCTATGACAGTCATTTGCAAGGAGCAGCAGGCTCGGTTTCTTTTTTGGCGGACGCCAAAGGCAGGGAGATTCCCGGTACTTCATCTGAATACATTCCGCCTAGAGACGGCTTGAATCTGCAACTTACCCTCGACAAGCATATTCAGACGATTATGGAGCGAGAACTGGATCAGGCAATGGTACGCTATCAGGCCAAGCAGATCATCTCGATTGCCATGGACCCGAAAACGGGCGAGATCTTGGCCATGGCCTCTCGACCTGATTATGAGCCGGCCCGCTTTAGTGAATATCCGTCTGAAGTGTACAATCGCAACCTGCCCATCTGGATGACATATGAGCCCGGTTCGACCTTCAAAATTATCACCCTGGCGGCTGCGCTGGAAGAAGGCAAAGTCAATCTGCAGGACGAGCATTTTCATGATCCGGGCTTTATTGAAGTGGCCGGAGCCAAGTTGAGATGCTGGAAAAAGGGCGGACATGGCAGCGAGACCTTTCAGGAGGTCGTGCAAAACTCCTGCAACCCTGGATTTGTTGTGTTGGGACAGCGGCTTGGCAAGGAAACATTGTTTGACTATATCCAGAAATTCGGGTTCGGTGAGAAGACAGGCATTGATCTGGGCGGAGAGGAAAATGGCATCCTGTTCAAGCTGGATCGAGTAGGTCCGGTCGAATTGGCCACGACGTCATTCGGGCAGGGGGTCAGTGTCACACCGATTCAGCAGATTGCCGCTGTTTCAGCGTCCATAAATGGGGGTAAACTTTATAAGCCTCATCTTGCCAAAGCGTGGATTCATCCCGAAAGCGGCGAGACGGTCGAAGAGATTGAACCGGAGCTAGTCCGCCAGGTCGTGTCCGAGAAAACCTCCAAACAGGTGAGGGAAACGCTGGAGAGTGTCGTGGCCCAGGGAACCGGGAAAAATGCCTTTATTGATGGCTACCGTGTGGGTGGTAAGACCGGTACGGCGCAGAAAGTCATCAATGGACGGTATTCCAAGGATGAGCACATTGTCTCATTCGTCGGATTTGCTCCGGCTGATGATCCGCAAATTATCATCTATACAGCGGTGGACGATCCGAAAGGTTTGCAATTCGGAGGGTTGATTGCAGCTCCAATCGTCAAAAATATGCTTGAGGACTCGCTCCGATATATGGGCATTGAACCGAGAAACGAACAAATTCCCCGCAAATACGGATACGGCGAAACGCCTGTTGTTGAGGTTCCTGATCTGATCGGGATGACAGCGAGTGAAATTTATGAAATGATGAATATGGACTTTACACTTGTTAAATCCGGTTCAGGCAAATATGTCACGAGTCAAGCGCCGAAACCGGGTACGCGAAACGAGAAAGGCTCAACGATTCGTATTTTTATGTCCGACCAGTCGCCGCTGGATGGAAAAGGACAGAAGCAGGAAAAGGAGAAGGAGCCGACTCCATCGCAAAACGATCGGTTCCCGACTTTCTAAATTCATCAAGAAGTAAGAATCCTGACATATTTATTTCGTCAAGAAGTACGAATCCTGATATTTTAGTTTCGTCAAGAAGTATGATTCCTGACATTTTAGATTTGTTATGCTCTTTGCGACAGACAAGAAATGAAACGATTCAAGGAGGAATAGGCATGAAACTTCAGGAACTGGCAGACCTTTTATTAACGAGCCGCGTCACGCATCAGGCTGAAATCGAGATTTCCGGCATACAGACCGATTCGCGCAAGGTACAGGCTGGAGACCTCTTTATTTGTCTGGTTGGTTATCAGACAGATGGTCACTTGTATGCCGAACAGGCGATCCAGGCCGGTGCTGTGGCTTTGCTGACCGAGAGAGAGCTCGAAGTTGAGGTTCCGCAGCTGATCGTATCGGACTCCCGTTTTGCCATGGCCAGGGTGGCGAATCATTTCTATCAATATCCGAGTCAGAAACTGAAGCTGATCGGGGTAACCGGAACAAATGGAAAAACGACGATTACATATTTACTGGATCAAATCTTGTCTGATCAACAGAAACAGACTGGAATCATGGGTACCATTCAGATGAAAATTGGCAATGAAACCGTCGAAGCCAAAAATACAACCCAGGAAGCGCTGGAGCTGCAGCAAAATTTAAAGCGAATGCTCGATGCCGGGTGTGAATATGGTGTAATGGAAGTATCCAGTCATGCACTGGAGCTTGGCCGCGTGAAGGGCTGCCATTTCAAGACGGCGATTTTCACCAATCTAACGCAGGACCATCTCGATTTCCATGAGACGATGGAGCAGTATCGGGCAGCCAAGAGTCTTCTGTTTTCCCGGCTGGGCAATGCCTATGCAACCACGGCATCGGAGCAGCAATTTGCGGTTCTCAACGCCGATGATCCGGCTAGTCGTGACTTTGCAAAGGTCACGGCAGCGCAAGTGCTGACCTACGGTATCGATCAACCTGCTGATGTTCGGGCTACCCAGATTCGCATGACCCAGGAAGGAACCACTTTTTCCCTGGAGAGCTTTGCAGGAAATAGGACGTTTACCTTGAAGTTAATGGGTAAGTTTAGTGTCTATAATGCACTCGCTGCGATCACAGCGGCGCTGGCAGAAGGGATTGATCTGGATGCCATCCATCGTTCCCTGCAATCGATCGCAGGCGTGAACGGCCGGTTTGAGGCCGTGCAGGAAGGTCAGGACTTTCTGGTCATTGTAGACTATGCGCATACCCCGGACAGTCTCGAGAATGTGCTGAAGACGATCCAGGAGCTTGCAGAGGGTCGTATCATCACGGTGTTCGGTTGCGGGGGAGATCGGGATCGCGGCAAGCGACCGATCATGGGCGAGATGGCCGGAACGTACAGTGACTATGTCTGGATCACATCGGATAATCCAAGAACCGAAGACCCGGGCCGCATCCTGACCGATATCGAGCCAGGTGTGCAAAAGGCCGGATTGTCCCGGCAGCAGTATGAGATCGAACCGGATCGCAAACAGGCGATTGAAAAGGCGATTCACATGGCAACGGCAGGGGATGTCATTCTGATCGCTGGAAAAGGACACGAAACGTATCAGGAGATCCATGGCGTGCGCCATGATTTTGATGATCGACTGGTGGCAAAAGAAGCGATAAGGAGATTGGTGCATTGATCAAACGAACACTCATTGAGATTCAGCAGATGATCGAAGACGCGGAACTCTTCGGTCCCGGGGAGCAGCGGATCACTGGCGTTCAAACAGATTCCAGAAACATTCAGGAAGGCTGCCTTTTCATCCCGCTCGTCGGAGAGCATTTTAATGGCCATGATTTCGTGGCACAAGCGATCGAGAAGGGAGCCAGTGCCGCGCTCTGGCAGGAGGATCAAGGTCAGCCGCCGGAAGGAATCCCGCTCGTCAGAGTCCAGGATACGCTGCTGGCCTTGCAGCAGTTGGCGGCATCGTACCGCAGACAGCATCAGGCGCGTGTCATCGGCGTAACAGGGAGCAACGGGAAGACCACAACCAAAGACCTGGTCGCTGCGATTCTCGAAACGACGTATCACGTACATAAGACAGATGGCAATTACAATAATCATATCGGCCTGCCATTGACCATTCTTAGTATGGATGAGAAGGTGGAAATGGCGGTACTTGAGATGGGAATGAGCGGAAGGGGAGAGATTGAGCTGCTCTCTGAACTTGCTCAGCCTGAAGCGGCGATCATCACCAATATTGGAGAAGCTCATCTGCTCCAGCTCGGAAGTCGCGAGGAGATTGCCCGGGCCAAGCTGGAAATTCTGAGCAGGATGAAGCCGGATGGTCTGTTCGTGTTTCCCGGCGATGAACCGCTGATCCGCTCCCTCTTCGATCAGGAGGAGCATGCCGCATTAAAATACATTTCCTTCGGGGAAAGTACGGAAAATGATCTGTATCCGATCAGCATGATGCAAGAGGAAGCGTCTACGCTGTTTATGCTGAATACGCACGGGCTGTCTGCCTACCGCATTCCCTTGCTCGGCAAGCACAACGTCATTAACGCGATCGCGGCCATTGCTGTTTGCAAGTACATGGGCGTTTCCGAAAAAGATGTGGTGCGCGGGCTGAAGCAGGCCAAAATTACCGGGATGCGTATTGAAAAGCTGCAAAAAGAGAGCGGACTGACCATCCTGAACGATTGCTATAATGCCAGTCCCGCTTCCATGAAAGCGGCGATCGAGTTAGTGAGTGAAATGCCGGGGTATCGACATAAGGGCGTCGTGCTTGGCGATATGCTGGAGCTGGGAGAGAAGGAAAACGAATATCATCGTGAGATTGGGCAAATTCTCGATCCGAAAAAGATTGATTGGGTGTATACATTTGGTCCCCTGGCTGAATATATTGCGGAGGAAGCATCGAACAGGTATCCTTTAGAAGCGGTGCAATGCTTTGCGAGCAAACAGCATCTGATCGAGGCGCTTCAGGCAAAAGCGGACAAAGACACGATTGTGCTAGTCAAGGGTTCCCGCGGGATGAAGCTGGAAGAAGTGATAGACGGTATCAAATAGCGAGAGAAGACAGAGTGAATGAGAGGTAAGGACGATGGAATTTTCGGCAATTATGTTAACCATGGGTATATCTTTTTTACTGGCGGTCATTGTAGGCCCGCTGTTCATTCCTTTGCTGCGCAGAATGAAATTCGGGCAGCAGATTCGAGAAGAAGGCCCTCAGGCTCACCAAAAGAAAAAAGGCACTCCCACTATGGGTGGCATCATTATTATGCTGGCCTTGACGCTGGCATTTTTTCGATTTGCCGAACCGCGTTCCATGGATTTTTATATATTGCTTATCGCATCCCTGGGTTATGGACTGATCGGGTTTCTCGATGATTATATCAAGATCGTATTCAAGCGATCCCTGGGACTGACCGCCATGCAAAAGCTGTTCGGACAGTTGTTCTTCTCGGTGGTCGTGTGCGTCATGCTCTACCGGATGGATCACAGCACGGATATTATCGTTCCTGGCGTAGACTGGCATATTCCGCTCGGCTGGCTGTATTATCTGTTTGTCATCCTGTTGATGCTGGGACTGTCCAATGCGGTCAATTTTACCGATGGACTGGATGGTCTCCTGTCCGGCACGAGTGCGATTGCCTTTGGTGCGATGACGGTCATCGCCATGATGATGACGGAGAATGAAACGGCTATTTTCTCAGCCGCCATGATAGGGGCCGTGCTGGGCTTTCTCGTGTTCAACGCCCATCCGGCAAAAGTGTTTATGGGCGATACCGGCTCGCTCGGAATCGGAGGGGGACTGGCAGCGGCAGCGATTTTAACCAAGACCGAAGTGCTGGTACTGCTGATCGGCGGGGTATTTGTGATCGAGATTGCTTCCGTTATCCTGCAAGTGCTGTCCTTCAAGACGAGAGGCAAGCGAATCTTCAAAATGAGTCCGATCCATCACCATTACGAACTGGTCGGATGGTCGGAGTGGCGCGTGGTCATCACATTCTGGATAGCCGGACTGCTATTTGCAGGTTTTGGGCTGTTCTTACATGAGGGGTTGTAGGCAATGAATCATCCCGATCAATATCGGAATCAAGAGGTTGTGATCCTGGGCATGGCACGCAGCGGACAGGCTGTAGCCAGGGTATTTCAACAATACGGGGCGCAAGTGGTCATCAATGATCGGAAACCGCGCTCGGAATGTCCCGAAGCTGACGATTTGGAGGCACAGGGCATCAAGGTGTTGTGCGGCGGGCATCCCGACGATCTGATCTCCGCTCAGACCGCCCTGGTGGTGAAAAATCCCGGCATTCCCTATGAGGTAGAGCCGGTGCAGCGGGCGCTGCAGCTGGGCATTGAGGTTGTGACCGAGGTAGAGGTGGCCGGTTTTCTGACCGAGGCACCGATGATCGGCATTACCGGTTCCAACGGAAAGACGACCACTACGACCTGGATTGGCCAAATGCTGCGTCAGGCAGGCAAACAGCCGATCGTTGCCGGAAATATCGGCACCCCACTGTGCGAGGCTGCCCAGCAAGCTACTGATGATCAATGGATCGTAGCCGAATTAAGCAGTTTTCAGTTGAAAGGAACGCACGATTTTCATCCGAAAGTCGCGATTTTGCTCAATTTGTATGAAACGCATCTCGATTATCATCATACGTGGGATGACTACAAACAGTCCAAGGAAAAGCTGTTTGCGAATCAAACGGATGAGGATATTGCGATCCTCAATCAGGATGCCGGATTTTCTGGTGAATGGATCGAGGGACTGCGTGGGCAGGTGGTGTGGTTTTCTTCCACATCGGAAGTTCCGCATGGTATGTGGATCGATCACAGCGGTCAGGAGCCGATGGTCGTTTATCGCGATCAAGAGGGAACGGATCACACAGTGGTGGAGGTTTCCCGAATCGGACTGAAGGGTGCGCATAATCTGGAGAATGCACTCGCTGCCTCCTGTGCAGCCCTTTCGATTGGGGTTTCGATTCCCGTAATACGGGAGGAACTGGTAAGCTTCTCAGGTGTCGAGCACCGGCAGGAACGTGTAACGACCAAGCAGGGAGTGACCTTCTACAACGATTCCAAGGCGACCAATCCCACCTCTACGATCAAGGCGATTGAAGCCTTTGACGAACCCGTCATTTTGATTGCGGGCGGGCTGGATCGAGGCTCGGACTATATGGAGCTGCTGCCGTATTTCAGAGATAAGCTGAAGGGAATAGTCGCATTGGGACAAACCCGGCACAAATTAGAAGCAGTGGCCGCTCAGGCGGGGTTGCCTCTTGTGAAACTCGTCGATAATGATAGGAAGGAAAATGTGAAGGAAGCCTTGGAACAAGCGGTTGGACTGGCCTTTGAGATGGCATCTGACGGCGATGTAATCCTGCTTTCACCCGCCTGCGCGAGCTGGGACATGTTTGCCACCTATGAGCAACGGGGACGCATTTTTAAAGACGCGGTGCATAACTTGTAAAAGGGGGGTATCCAAGCCTTGGTTTGTCCCCCTCAAGTTATGAGACAAGAGGGTGTTTAAACCATGGCCAAGAACCGTACTGCTCCCGATGCAATGTTATTGATTTCCACCTACCTTTTGCTGGCGATTGGCGTTATGATGGTATATAGTGCAAGTGCCGTCAACGCTTTTCATGATTACGGCGATTCTTATTTTTATCTGAAACGGCAGTTGATCTTTGCCGTGCTTGGCATTGCAGCGATGCATGTCACGATGAATACCGATTACTGGGTCTGGAAGCGATTCTCTAAGATCGCCCTGATTGCCTGCTTCGTACTACTGCTGCTCGTCTTGATTCCCGGTATCGGGGTCGTGCGTGGCGGAGCCAGAAGCTGGCTGGGCATCGGAGCGTTTGGCATCCAGCCTTCCGAGTTTATGAAGCTGGGTATGATTTTGTTTCTGGCTTGTCTGTTTGCCGATCGCAAACAGGAGATCACCGATTTTCGGAAAGGCTTGCTGCCCCCGCTATTGCTCGTAGGTGCAGCCTTCGGCCTGATCATGCTGCAGCCCGATTTGGGCACCGGCGCTGTACTCGTTGGTGCGTCCTTCTTCGTTATCTTTGCGGCTGGGGCAAGAATCTCTCATTTGGCAGGCTTGGCGCTTGTCGGTGCAGCAGGACTCATCGGATTGATCATTGCTGCGCCGTATCGATTGAAACGCATTACCGCCTTTATGGACCCCTGGCAGGACCCGTTGGGGGCCGGGTATCAGGCGATTCAATCCCTCTATGCCATCGGACCTGGCAAGATTTTTGGTCTGGGTCTTGGCATGAGCCGCCAAAAGTACAGTTATTTGCCCGAACCGCAAACCGACTTCATCTTCTCGATTATCGCAGAGGAGTTAGGATTTATCGGCGGCTCGTTCGTACTGGTTCTGTTTATGATTCTCGTATGGAAGGGAATGCGAACGGCCATTATGGCACCGGACGCCTTTGGCAGTTTTCTGGCCGTCGGGATTACGGGCATTATCGCCGTACAGGTTGTCATTAACATCGGAGTGGTCATCGGGATGATGCCTGTTACCGGGATTACGTTACCGCTGATCAGTGCGGGCGGATCGTCTCTGACGCTTCTGCTCACAGGGCTTGGCATCCTGCTTAATATATCGAGATATGCCAGGTAGCACTACCCGTATATGAGACACATACCTACCGTTTATAACCATGCAGGTTGGGCTGGGCGATTGTCACACCTGACCGATGGATTTCATAGTATACCATATACTCGTGATCATCTAATCAGTATGTGGTTCCATAGTTTCATTTAGGAGGTTTACCCATGCAGGAAGTCATTCAAGAGCTGCAGGCTCATATTCAGGATGTGCGAGTTCAGGAGTCACTGGCGGAACATACCACGTGGAAAATCGGAGGACCGGCTGACATCTTCATGCTGGTTCATCATGCTGAGGAATTGCAGGCGGCAGTGCGCATTTTGCGTCAACATGGCATACCCTGGACGCTCATTGGCCGCGGATCGAACACGCTGGTATCTGACCGGGGCATCCGTGGAGCGGTCATCAAGCTCGGTACCGAGTTTGAAAACCTCGTTTTCGAAGACGAGATCGTTCGGGTCGGAGGAGCCTACTCGTTCATCAAGCTTTCAGTGATGGCTGGAAAGCAGGGGTTAACAGGCCTCGAATACGCGGGAGGCATTCCGGGTACGGTTGGGGGAGCCGTATACATGAATGCGGGAGCCCACGGATCGGATGTATCACGAATCTTACAAAGTGCTGAGGTGTTGCTGGAAACCGGAGAACGGGTGACCTATTCTGCGGAAGATCTGGCGTTCTCCTATCGTCATTCACTGCTTCAACGTGTACCCGGCATTGTCATCGAGGCGGTTTTCAAACTTGAATATGGAGATCGCAAGGAGATTGCGGCTTCCATGGCCAGCTACAAGGATCGTCGCCTCCGCACACAGCCGCTTCAAATGGCTTGCGCCGGAAGCGTCTTTCGAAACCCGGAAGGTCATTATGCTGCCAAGCTGATTGAAGATGCCGGCCTGAAGGGGACCCGTTGCGGAGGGGCTGAAGTGTCGAGGCAGCATGCCAATTTTATCGTAAACACCGGAAATGCAACAGCGATCGATGTTCTCACCCTTATTGAACGAATCAAGGCAACCATTGCAGCCCAATACGGAGTCGAGCTTGAAACAGAAGTCCTAATGGTCGGTGAGCGTTAATTCGGAGGTGAAACATTGGATAAATTAGTCATTGAAGGTGGAGAGCCTCTTACCGGCACCATAGAAGTACATGGCTCGAAAAATGCTGCGTTGCCGATATTGGCCGCATCCATCATGGTGGAAGGTATTCACATCATTGACAATGTTCCAAATTTGCTGGATATCCAGGTTATGCTCGATATTCTGGAGGAGCTTGGCTGCAAGGCATCCTACAAAAAAGGTCAAATCAAACTGGACACGACTCACGTAGACTCCAGTCACATTCCTGAAAAGCTCATGCGGCAGATGCGTTCTTCCATTTTTCTAATGGGTCCACTGCTTGCTAGATTTGGGCAAGTCCAAATCTATCAGCCTGGCGGCTGTGCCATCGGTGAGCGAAAAATTGATTTGCATTTGAAGGGTCTGGAGGCACTGGGTGCCAACATTACAGAAACAGGCGAGACCATCATCTGTACATGCACCCGGCTGAAGGGAGCCAACATTGTACTGGACTTCCCGAGCGTTGGCGCAACCGAAAATATTATGATGGCCGCAGCTGCAGCAGAAGGCACCACGACCATTCATCATGCAGCAAGAGAGCCGGAAATTATAGATTTGCAGCATTTTCTGAACAAGATGGGGGCCCGGGTAGAGGGAGCCGGCACGGACACCCTGACCATTCACGGCGTCCGTTCTTTCAAGGCCTGCCGGTATGAAGTGATACCGGATCGCATCGTAGCCGGGACCCTCATGATTGCCGCTGCCACCACCAGAGGCAGTGTGCGGCTTCAGAAAGTAGAGCCTGGTCATCTGCTTACCCTGATTCATGTCCTGCGCAAGGCGGGTGTACGAGTGGAAGCGGAAGCCGATGAGATATGGGTGGAATTTGCCGGACGTCCACAGGCCGTAGATCGTATCGTGACCTCACCATACCCGGCCTTTCCTACCGATTTGCAAGCTCAGATGATGACCTTGCTGTCCATGGCGGACGGGATGAGCACGATCAAGGAAACGATCTTCGAGGGCAGATTCAAGCACGTGGATGCACTCAACCGAATGGGCGCAGATATCCGGGTGGATCTCAACACCGCCTTTATTCGCGGAGTCAGACAACTGTTTGGCACGACCGTCGAGGCCACTGACCTCAGAGCCGGTGCAGCGCTGGTCATCGCGGGCCTGGCTGCCAAAGGAACCACCCTGGTGGAACAGGTACATCATATTGATCGAGGCTATGACCACATTGAGGAGATGTTCGGCAAACTGGGCGCACGCATGTACCGTCAGGCATCAGCACCAACCATGGTCAAACATTCATGAGTACAGGAATTCCCCCTTCTGCTCATGGGAGGGGGAGCCAGGTGCTGTCTGCGGGACATGTACATGCGGGACAAGCTTCGCTGAGCGAAGGAGATGAGAGGGAGGTGAGAGACGAGAGATGAATGGATACAGAGGACAAGCCTCGATACCGGCCATGAAAAAACAGAAAAGACCGAGAAAAAAAAGCCGCAGGCTGCTGGCTCTCATCTTTTGTTTTTTTGTCATTTTGCTGGCCGTTCTGTTTTTTCGCTCTTCCTTCAGCCAGATTACATCCATTGAAGTGACAGGAAATCGCTGGCTTTCACATGAACAGATTCTGGCGCAGTCCGGGATTACTGTCGGAGAATCCTATTTTATGCTGAATGAACAGAAGCTGCGCGACAATCTAACGCAGCGCAAGGAAATCGAGAACGTCAAAACCGAGAAATCGTTTCCCGGCAAGCTGGTCATTCACGTAGAGGAACATGATGCCGTTGCGTATGAGGGATCGCCGGACGGAGAGCTGACGATCCTGCTTGCCAACGGGGCGTGGATCTCTGCCGCTGACCGTGTGCAACTGGACAAGCCTCTCCTGACAGGCTGGGAGGATCAGACTGAGGGCAAGAAGAAACTGGCTCGCGTATTGGCCGAAATCCCACCCAGACAGCTCATGGATATTTCCGAAATTCGTCCTTTGCCTGCTACGTCCTCTTATGAAGATAAAATCCTACTTTATACCCGCTCCCAATTCGAGGTCGTCACGACGATCGACTATTTGAAGGACAAAATAGACGTATTGGAGGGGATTATTGAGGAGCTGAGGAAGCAGGGAACGCGAACAGGAGAAATTACCCTGCTGGAAGCCATCATTCATCGTCCTTTTCCCGGTGATGAGCAGCAGGACGATAGTCCTACAACACTTCAAGCGGAAGAGCTAGAGTGAGATTTCGCACGAAAAAGTTTTCTGAAAGGCTCTATAAAAAGAAAATGAAAAATGATAAACTTGTGTTACTAAACAGGGATGCAGAGTTGTCCGTCTGTTGGCAGCAGAGCGTTCCTTCAAAAAAATGGCTTTCCAATAAAAATATTGTTGCAAAAAGAGGGAATACCTCTCTTGTGTGGAATATGTAATAGGATATACGAATAAATGCAAGCAATACGCTGAAAACAGGAGGTGCCACGGATTGAGCAGCAATGACATCATCGTGAGTTTAGACATCGGTACATCCAAAGTAAGAGCCATCATTGGAGAGTTGAATAATGGCTCGATCAATATAGTGGGTGTAGGTTCAGCAGATTCCCAAGGCATCCGTAAGGGAGCTATCGTTGATATAGATCAGACGGTTCAATCCATCCGGAGTGCGGTGGACCATGCGGAGCGCATGGTTGGGATCGAAATCACAAATGTATATGTCGGTATTTCAGGCAATCATATTGGCCTTCAATCCAGTCACGGAGTAGTGGCCGTATCCAATGAAGACCGTGAGATCGGATATGAAGATATTGACCGGGTGCTGCAGGCAGCCAAAGTCATCGCCTTACCTCCTGAGCGGGAGATCATCGGCATCGTACCCAAGCAGTTTCTGGTAGATGGACTGGAAGGCATCCATGATCCACATGGCATGATCGGCGTTCGTCTGGAGGTCGAGGCGACCATTATTACGGGAGCAAAGACAGCCGTACATAATCTGCTTCGATGTGTGGAAAAAGCAGATCTGGAAGTGTCGGGCCTTGTTCTCTCTTCCCTCGCATCCTGCCAGATTGCACTATCAAGGGATGAGAAAGCAATGGGAACTGCGCTGGTCGATGTCGGGGCAGGAGCGACGACCATTGCGATATTCAAAAATGGCAATTTGACCGCCACCTCAACCCTGCCGATTGGGGGCGAATACATCACCAATGACATCTCGATTGGACTGCGCACCCAAACGGAAATGGCGGAAATGATCAAAATGAAGTACGGTTGTGCCCTGATTGAAGAATCCGAGGCGGATCAAAAGTTCAAGGTTCCTCGGTTAGGCAGCAACTCGGAAAAAGAGTTTAGCCAGGTCGACTTGGCGAATATTGTGGAACCGCGCGTGTGCGAGATCTTCGAGCTGATTCAGGCGGAAGTTCATCGACTGGGTGGCAAAGAGCTCGCAGGCGGCTATGTGCTAACGGGTGGTACCGTCATGATGCCTGCGATGCTGACGGCAGCCCAGCAGGTGCTGCAAACGTCTGTGCGTATTGCGGTTCCGGATTATATCGGCGTTCGTGATCCGTCCTATACCAATGGGGTGGGCATGATCCAATATGCCTTGAAGTCTGCGGCAAAAGGCAAGAGCAGCAATTCGGCTCCAGCGAGTGCTCCGGCTGCCAAAAAGGCCAAGCCGGCTGCCAGCAAGCAAAAGCAAGGCGTGATGGAAAAATTCAAGAACTGGTTTAGTGAATTTATCTAAAACCTTGCACCATTAAACAATGACGAAATCGATTCGAATAGGACAAGCGTGATGCAACATAGGGATGACAAAAACTATTCGTTCAGGTAGGAGGATTATGACCGATATGCTAGAGTTTGATATGGAACAAAATCAGCTGGCCTCAATTAAAGTCATCGGCGTCGGTGGTGGCGGCAGCAATGCTGTCAATCGCATGATCGAATTTGGCGTAAAGGGCGTTGAATTTATTACAGTAAACACCGATGCGCAAGCACTGAACTTCTCTCATTCTTCCATCAAGATGCAAATTGGCGAGAAGCTTACAAGAGGATTGGGTGCAGGTGCCAATCCGGATATCGGAAAAAAAGCAGCGGAAGAATCCAGAGAACAGATTATGGAAGCCCTTAGTGGAGCGGACATGGTATTCGTTACAGCCGGAATGGGCGGCGGAACTGGAACCGGTGCGGCAGCGGTGATTGCCGAGATTGCAAGAGAATGCGGCGCATTAACCGTTGGGGTCGTGACCAGACCGTTTACCTTCGAGGGAAGAAAACGCAGCAATCAGGCGGAACAGGGAATTGCCGCTCTGAGAGAAAAAGTGGACACGCTCATCATTATTCCGAATGACCGACTGCTCGAGATTGTGGACAAGAAAACGCCGATGGTCGAAGCTTTCCGTGAGGCAGACAATGTACTTCGCCAGGCTGTACAGGGGATCTCCGATCTCATCGCTGTACCAGGCCTGATTAACCTCGACTTCGCGGATGTCAAAACCATCATGTCTGAGCGTGGTTCTGCCCTGATGGGTATTGGGGAAGCAACGGGAGAGAACAGAGCTTCCGAGGCTGCCAAGAAAGCGATCATGAGCCCGCTGCTGGAAACCTCCATCGAAGGAGCGCGCGGCGTGATTATGAACATTACAGGCGGTTCCAACCTGAGCCTGTTTGAAGTCAATGAAGCGGTGGAGATGGTTACAGGAGCCTCGGATATCGAAGTGAACATGATCTTCGGTGCGATCATTGATGACGAGATGAAGGATGCCATCAAGGTGACGGTCATCGCTACCGGATTCGAGCATAAGGCGCCAGCTACACCAGCGGAGCCGGCACGACGTCCATCGAGCGCCCCGTCTGAGCAGGAGAAATCAGGAGGCCTTCGTCCGTTTGGCAATTCAGCGTCTCCATCTTCTGATCAACTGGACATTCCGACATTCCTGCGCAATAAGAAAAACCTGTAGTCGAGCAGGCGTCCAGGCATGTATAAGTGAATGCATGTATATGTCAATGTGTATGTGTGTATGGGAACATCAGGCGAATCAAAATCAAACTGTTCTTCAAGTCGCAACCCGGCTTGCGGAACAGTTTTTTTACTTTCATGGACCCCTTACCTCAATGAGGGTGAACATACTTCTATATTCATACCCCTGTTTTAAATTATGTGGGATACTCATTTTGGTGGGGTGGTTGGTTAGGTATTGTAGTATGGTTGGTAGCATCCGTTCTCAATCTGGAGGTTACAGAATGGTTAGTCATCCTTGTAGTGATCGTATGTTACAGTATTGGGAAAGGGATGAAAATGGTATTAAGAAGATGCGATACAAGCCATTCAAGTCATGATGGGACGTTGAAAGGAAAATGGGATGAACAAGTTAGAAGTTCGCAGTCTGAAGAGTAAATTTGTGAATCAAGAGCATGACGTCATTGTCATAGATGGGAAGCCATTGGATGCATGGCTGGACGAGTTTTATCCGGATCGTGTATTGCGAGGTTTGGTTCCGATGATCTTGGATTGGATGGTTGACGAAAAGGAAGCAAAATTTGTGCAAGACTGCTTCTTGTCTGAAAAACAAATGAAGCTGTTGCCTGTACTCATGTGTCCGGATGACTGCGATTTTTCATGCACCGTTATCGTAGCAGAGGTGCTTATGGATGGGCCTTACGTGATTTGGAAGAGGATGGGTCAGCTGGTGCACCAAAAAGAGGATTGGCACAATGGAATTGAATCTAGCGGGGGAGAAGTGGATTGGTTTGATAAAGTACCAGTATTGAAATTTGATAAAGAAATGTATATGGAGAACTTAGCCTCGGTTTATACGTTGCCATCGCATGATGAGTCAATCTGAAACCGGACCGTTTTCTTGTTTGAATTCTTGAGTATGATGCTCAATCAGACAATCCATTCAGGCTCTACTAGAGAAGCCAAATGATCATTTCTAGGAAGGAGAAGCCTCTCATGATCACATGTAATCTCAGAAGGTTAATGGCTGACCAAAGAATCGATGACATATCTGAACTAATGAGATTGTCTGGTTTAAGTCGGAATGCGATCAATAAATTATATCGAGAAGAGAATCTGGAAACTACAAAACTTGAGACATGTATGAAGCTATGTGACACCCTTAACTGTAAGCTATCTGATCTTATTGCATATACACCAGCAAAGTGACAGAAGTCATGAGTACTTCTTCATCTTCAGAACCGTAAAAAGCATCCTGTGAAGGATGCTTTTTTTATGCTTGTAGAAGCTGGTAACGGCTGTCGAATCGGGAGGTTGCGTTCGACAAAATTAGTGTTTTCTCTCTATCACATTTAGACAGACTTCTAGAAGGTCGTTGTTTATACTAGTCTCATCGCTGAATCAGCCTGTTCCAAGTCGAGGTTGTGCGGGTGGAGGGGAGCATGCCAGATGGTGATCTACGCTGATATCGTATTTTTGACCAACGTCCTGATTGATACGATCACCCTCTCTATGACGGCCTGGATGCAGAAGCTGAAGATCAAACCGGTCAGAATTGGACTGGCTTCATGCTTGGGTGCCCTGTATGTGGTGATGATGTTTGTTCCGGCATTATCTGCCCTGTATACGCTTGCAGTAAAAGGTCTGTTCTCAGTGTGCATGCTTTGGATGGCGTTTGGCTTTCACAGCTTGCAGTCTTTTCTGCGAAATTTCATGGCGTTCTATATGGTCAACTTTGTAGCAGCGGGAGGCATATTCGGACTTTATTATATGTCCCAGTCTCATAAAGAACTGCTGAACGGCATCTGGTTCACGTCATCGGGCGGAGGGACAGAATCGATTCATATGAGCCTCATTACGGTGATGGTACTGCTGGTTGTCTTGCTGGTCCTTTATCGGCGGCTATTGCAGGCGACAGACAAAAAACAGAAACTGACGCATCTAGTATCGGATGTGACGATTCACATCGGGCCGCATGCATTCACTTGCAAGGGACTTGTAGATACGGGAAATCGGCTGTATGATCCGCTCACTTCCACCCCGGTCATGATCGTAGAATGGAGCGTCATTGAGGAAATCTGCACCGATGCGATACGCAGAGGAATTCAGGAGGGGCAGCAGGCGTTGTTTGATGCGCTGGAGGATGAAGAGTTTGCCTACCGGGAAAAGCTGCGTTTTGTGCCTTATCGCGGCGTACAGAAAGGGACCGATTTCCTGCTGGCGATCAAGCCGGAACGGGTATGCATTCAACAGGGAGCACACTGGATTGAGCAGCGAAAGGTGTTGCTGGGTTTGAAGGGAGAGGCGCTCAGCGGAGAAGGTGTGTTTCAGGCAATTATTCATCCAGACCTAATGGATGGTGCACAGCAAGAGCAGAAATCAATCAGCTAAATTTACTACAGGAGGTTGCGTATGTACTGGAAGTTGAAATTTAACCTGCAAATTTTATTTTATCGGTTTTTGTTCTTGTTGGGACTGAAAAGTGAAGAGATTTATTACATCGGAGGCAGTGAGGCGCTTCCTCCTCCGCTTACGAGAGAAGAAGAGGAGTTTTTGCTAGGAAAATTGTCCAGCGGGGATTCCGCGATCCGTGCCATGCTGATCGAGCGAAATTTGAGGCTGGTCGTATATATTGCACGAAAATTTGAAAATACGGGCATTAACATCGAGGATCTCGTTTCCATTGGTGCGATTGGCTTGATCAAGGCGGTCAATACATTTGATCCCGAGAAGAAAATCAAACTCGCCACGTATGCATCCAGATGTATTGAGAATGAGATATTGATGTATTTGCGCCGAAACAACAAGACAAGAACCGAAGTTTCCTTTGACGAACCCTTGAACATTGACTGGGACGGAAATGAACTGCTGCTGTCGGATGTACTGGGTACCGAAAATGATATTATTTACCGGGATATTGAGGAACAGGTGGACAAGAAGCTGCTGCTCAAGGCGTTGGATAAGCTGTCTGAACGGGAGAGAACGATTATGGAACTGCGCTTCGGATTGGTGGACGGAGAGGAAAAAACACAGAAGGATGTGGCGGATTTATTAGGGATTTCCCAGTCCTATATCTCGAGACTGGAGAAGCGGATTATTAAACGCTTGCGCAAGGAATTCAATAAAATGCTGTAGAGGTACGATTGGGATTCAAGAATAAATTAGCCTGCCAGGGGGATAATGTACAGTAATGTTTCACCTTGGGAGGTAATACGCAAATGACCCGAAACAAAGTTGAGATCTGTGGTGTGGATACCTCGAAATTGCCGGTTCTCACCAATGCAGAGATGAGGGAGTTATTTGTTCAGCTGCAACAGCATGAAGAGCTGTCAGCGAGAGAGAAGCTTGTAAATGGAAATTTGAGACTGGTGCTGAGTGTGATTCAACGGTTTAATAACCGTGGAGAGTTTGTAGATGATTTGTTCCAGGTAGGCTGCATCGGCCTGATGAAGGCCATAGACAATTTTGATCTCAGTCAGAATGTTCGGTTTTCTACATATGCCGTACCGATGATTATTGGGGAGATTCGCCGATACCTGCGGGACAATAACCCGATTCGGGTTTCCCGTTCCCTTCGAGATATCGCGTACAAGGCTCTGCAGATGAGAGACCAGTTGACGAACAGAAATTCCCGGGAGCCAACGATCTATGAGATCTCCAGTGAGCTGAATGTTCCCAAGGAGGATGTGGTGTTCGCACTGGATGCGATTCAGGACCCCGTTTCATTATTTGAGCCGATCTATCATGATGGCGGCGATCCGATTTATGTCATGGATCAGATCAGTGATGAGAAAAATAAGGATATGTCATGGATTGAGGAAATTGCGCTGCGTGAAGCGATGCGCAAGCTGAACCAGCGCGAGAAAATGATTTTGTCCAAGCGATTTTTCGAAGGGAAGACACAAATGGAGGTCGCGGATGAGATTGGCATCTCCCAAGCTCAGGTTTCCCGGCTCGAAAAGTCGGCCATCCAGCAAATGCAAAAGCATGTAAAGACTGTTGAAAAATAATACATGATCCGCTGAAGTCGTCGTTCAGCGGATTTTTTTATGCTTCAGCTTGACCGGAGTGGTGGGAGCTATCTTGGATGTTCACTCAGCGGCTGCGGAGACCGGGGCCGTAGAGTCCCGTTTGATCAGGGTGGCGGGTAGCAGCATTTCCAGATAGGGTTCATTGCGGTGTTCGATGCGCCAGAATAATCGCTCGGCGGCCAGCGTGCCATACCGATTCAGATCAATATCCATAGTGGTCATGAGCGGTGTGGTCATTCTCGACAACTGTCCATTGTCATAGCTGCACAGGGAGATGTCACCTGGAATGGAGAACCCGAGCTGCTGCATCGTGGAGTGAACCATGAACCCGAGACCATCATTGACACAGAACCAGGCTGTAGGCTGGCGATCCAGTGCGCCCACTGTTCGCGTCACATAGTCGAGCTCTTCCCTGGCATCGGTGATCATCCACTCCGGTTTCACGGGGAGGCTGTGCAAATGCATCGCTAAACGAAAGCCTTCCATCCGTTCATAGTAACTCGGAGAAAAGTCGATATTCCCGATAAACCCGATGTCCCGGTGACCGAGCTGAATGAAATGGGAAATGGCTTCAAAGGCTCCAAAACGATTGTTGGTGAGAATGCAGTCAGCCTGAAGACCCGGCTCATGATGATCAATAATGACGGTGGGAATCTCAGTCTCCAGTACTTTCTGGATATAATCGGAACTGATGTGCGACAGCACGATAATCCCGTCAACCGAATGATTCTCAATAAATGGCGGAAGGATGTGACGGTCTCTCATCGTTTGATCAATGGACTGGATATGAAGCTGCATGCCGCGTTTTGACGTTTCCTTCTCAATGCTTAAATAGATTTCGCCAAAGAAATTCTTTTTTGAAAAGGCAAATTCAGAGGCAATGAGGCCAATGTTGCCGGAGTAGAGAGTAGACAGTTTCTTTTTTTGTTTTCCGTACACATAGCCAAGCTTGTCTGCGGTCTCTATAATG
Source organism: Marinicrinis sediminis (assembly GCF_042685085.1). NCBI lineage: Bacteria > Bacillati > Bacillota > Bacilli > Caryophanales > Paenibacillaceae > Marinicrinis > Marinicrinis sediminis. The sequence goes on along the minus strand of NZ_JBHUMM010000037.1, from coordinate 53,892 downwards.
ATTTGACGGGTGTCCTCGCTGACGCCGGACTTCCCGGACAAGGCTTGCGAAACGGAGTTTTTGGAAATATTCAATTGATCCGCAATATCTTGCATTGTCACTTTATTTTTCATTCATTACACCCCATCATAGGCCTTGTTGTTAATATTGTAACGTTACAAAAATAAAAAAGCAATACTTTTATATATATACAATCATAGCAAGGATTTTAAACGATTTGAGACCGAAAGTTAGATTGGTTTTTATCGTGTTTTTCTCGAATTTAGCATGACTTTTTTCATGATTTATCATGACAAATAGATTGACAAAACAAATGATTTCTTGTAATTTAGCGATAATCAACCCATTCCATTGAATGGATGCAGGAGGTATCACGATGTCCACAGACAATCGGGAAATTCAATCATGTCAAGCTCTCTATCATCAATATCTGCAATCCGGCAACATCGTAAAGATTCGCAATGCCAGAAAACTCGTTTTCCGCGGCGTGGGAGAGCGGGATGTCTATAACATCTCTGCGCCATTTGATGAAGCTGGCCGGCTGGTTATCGCAGGGAGGGTGGAGAAAAGGGATAGTGAGCATTCCGAAGTTGTGTTTTTTTCACAGCAGTCCGATGGCAACTGGGTACCTATTGACGAGGCGCCGGTGTTAACCTTACAGGACCCGTTCTATACCCGCATCGGTGGGGAGCTTGTGATTGGAGGTGTGGAGATCTTTCCTCATCCTGATCAAGCAGATGCACTCATGTGGCGAACGGTTTTTTACAAAGAAAAAGATTTGACCTCACTGCGCCTATGCTTCACAGGTCCGGACGGAATGAAGGATTTGCGAATGCTGGAGCTGCCAGGTGGACGCATCGCAGTCTTCACTCGTCCGCAAGGTACCAAAGGGGGGAGAGGCACGATAGGCTTCACAATCGTGGATTCGCTGGATGATTTGTCTATGGAACAGATCAATGAAGCGCCGCTACTGGACAAGCAATTCCTTGCGGAAGATTGGGGAGGGGCCAATGAGCTTCACCTGCTGGCCAATGGCTGGATTGGGGTGCTTGGCCATATCGCACGCTTTGATGAGCAAGGGGACCGGCATTATTATCCGATGGTGTTTGCTTTACATGCGGAAACAGGTGAATATACCGAGATGAAGATCATCGCAGAACGCAGTGATTTCCTTCCCGGTGCAACCAAGCGTTCGGATTTGAAGGATGTCGTTTTCAGCGGTGGACTGGTTCGTCATGCGAATGGATGGGCAGACTTGTATGCAGGCATCAGTGATGCGGAGGCCCATTGTATCACATTGCCAGATCCGTTCATGCCCTTTGAACAGAAATGATAAGTATAAGTAACGTGACTGAAATGTCTTGTCATTGATTTGAAAATATTCGTCATGCTTAATTTATATGGCCTATACTATGCTTGTATGAACAGGAATAGCCTCTTCTATAGGCCGGTCAGTAGACCTGTCAGTTTATCAAATAAAAAGGTTGACTCCACACAAAAATCATGTAATAATCACATTAAGTAATTCGTTTTGTAACGTTACAAAATGTTAAGCCATCAAAGCAACATAAGGAACGTCAGGGAAAGAAGGGGAGAGCGTGACCAAGTATCGAAAATACGAAGGCTATCTCTACATCTTGCCATGGATACTCGGCTTTTTTATGTTTACGGTTGCCCCGCTGGGATTTGCTTTCTATGTGGGGATGACGGAATGGGACACCTTCAATGCACCGAAATTTGTAGGACTGCAAAATTACAAAGACCTGTTCCAGGATGAATATTTTTTGAGCTCGCTATGGATTACAGTGAAGTTTGCCATCCTGTCCATCCCGCTCGGGATTGCGACCTCCATGTTTATTGCCATTATGCTGAATAGCAAGGTAAGAGGGGTGTATTTCTTTCGAACCGCGCTATACATGCCGGCGATCGTATCTGGTGTGTCGATTGCGCTTCTGTGGAAATGGATTTTGGACAAGGATTTTGGACTGTTGAATCTGATCCTGTCCAAGTTCGGGATTCCAGCTGTTGGCTGGTTGAGCAACCCTGACATGGTGCTGCCCTCCTATCTAATCATGGCTCTGTGGGGAGCAGGCGGTGGAATGCTGACGTATTTGGCGGGGCTTCAGGACATCCCTTCCCACCTGTATGAGGCCGCTGACATCGACGGGGCAAACGCCATTCAGAAATTCAAAAATGTCACATTCCCAATGCTGACCCCGATCATTTTCTATAATCTCATTATGGGGATTATCGGTGCGATGCGGAAATTTACAGATGCTTATATCATTGGCGGTGCAGGCAATCAAGGCCGCTTCTATATGGTCTACTTGTATGAGAACGCTTTCCGGTACTTCAAAATGGGTTATGCCACAGCTATGGCCTGGGTATTGTTTGTCATCATCTTGCTGCTAACGCTTCTCGTATTCAAAACATCCTCAGCCTGGGTGTTTTATGTAAGCGAATTCAGCAATAAGAAAGAGAAGAAACGCAGAAAGAAGGAGGTGCGACATGCCAAGTAGATCTTTAAGCATCACGCAGCTCAGGCGCCTCCGCAAAGCTTTCTTGTATATCATGCTGATTCTGTTCTCGATCTCGACGCTGCTGCCTTTGTTCTGGATGATTTCGACCTCTTTGAAATCGGGAGACGTCATCTTTGAGATTCCGCCCCGCTTTTGGCCGGACGGCTTTCATTGGCAGAATTACACGCGAGCGATTGAGGAAATCAATTTTTTCACACTTTTTAAAAACACGCTGATCATTACCGGATTTCAACTGCTGTCCAACGTCTTCGTATCGGCGTTTGTCGCTTACGGGTTTGCGAGATTTGAATTTCCGGGAAAAAATATCTGGTTTCTGCTTGTGTTGTCCACCATCATGCTTCCCGGAGAAGTAACGATGATTCCAGTGTTTATCGGATTTAGTGAGATCGGTTGGGTTGACTCCTTCAAACCCTTGATTATACCTGGCTTTTTTGGCGGATCACCGGTATTTATCTTCCTGTTGAGACAGTTCTTCATGTCGGTTCCGAAAGAACTGGAAGAGTCGGCCATCATTGACGGCGCGAACAGCTTCAAGATCTTTTACCGGATCTTTCTTCCCTTGTCTGTTCCGGCGCTTATGGTCATTGGCATCTTCTCCTTCCAGGGAAGCTGGAATGATCTGCTTGGACCGTTAATCTACCTGAACTCGACGGACAAGTTTACACTTACGCTCGGTCTGGCGATGTTTAGAGGTCTGATGAAGGTAGAATGGGGTCCGCTCATGGCCGGTTCCATCATGGCGCTCGTGCCTGTGATCGTGGTCTTTTTTGCCGCACAGAAGCATTTTGTTGAAGGGGTCAAGTTGACCGGTATCAAAGGATAGTTCAATTACCCACACCATGTAAAGGGGAGTTCAAAATGAAAACGAACAAGACATTAAAAGGATCGTTCATTCTGGCACTGATTTTGATGATGGCTGTTTTTGCGGCTGCATGTGGAGGGAACAATGGCAATTCAGAACCATCGGCAAGCTCTGACAACACGTCGAATAACGGGGGAGAGGCAGTCGAAAAGGTGGAGCTGAAGGTCGCGACATGGGCCGGGGCAGGTGAGTTGAGTGAATTTGAAGAACTCGTTTCAGGCTTGAATGCCAAGTCTGATCAGTATGAGATCGAAATACAGAGCATTCCCGCTGACTATTACCAGAAACTGCAAACGATGATTGCAGGCAAGCAAGCGCCGGATTTCATGTGGCTTTCCCAGGAACACATTCCGCAGTATGCCAAGCTGGGTGTATTGCAGCCCCTGGATGAGCTGTTGAAGGAGACCGACGGATTCAACCGAGACGATTATTTTGACGGTGCCTACAACGTCAGTGTATACCAGGAACAGGCGTATGCGTTGCCATGGATTTCTCAGCCGTACATGCTCTATTTCAACCAGGATATGTTTGAAGAGGCTGGGGTAGAGGTGCCGGCCAATGATTGGACTTGGGAGCAATTTATTGCAGCCGGCGAGAAGCTGACGAAGGATGGACAGTGGGGCGCGCTGCTGAATAATATGCCGCTGCCGATGTTTATGTGGTCCTATGGTGGCGATACATTTGACGAAAATGGCGATATTGTACTGGGTGAAGAAGGTGCGATCAAAGGTCTGGAGATGTACCAGCGAATTGCCTCTTCCGGCATAGCACCGGAGCGGGCTACAGCCGATTCCATGGGCGGAGCAGATATGTTCAAGACAGGCAAGGTCGGCATGTTCATGGGCGGTGCCGGAGATGATCTGGAGAAGACCGTTTCATTCAACGTAGGTATGGCCGTTCCGCCAAAAGGGACAGAGCAGGTAACATTCAGCTGGATCGGGGTCACAGCGATGTCCAAGTCAACCGAAAATCCGGAAGTAGCTGCCCAAGCACTGGTGGATATGACCCAGGCTATGCATGAGTGGAAGGTTCCTGCACCAACGAAAACGGCCCTGGATCTTATTGCCGAGGCCAGACCGGACAAGGCCTATGCCGTTGACACGATTCGAGCTGCTTCTGAGGTGGCCAGAGGCTTCAACAATCAGCCGCAGCAAGCAGAAATTGACACGATGATCTGGGAAAAGCTGACTCAGCCACTGGAACAAGGTGAAGATGTACAGAAGGCCGTTGACGAAACCGTAGAGAAATTCGAAAAGATTATAAAATGATGGATCAGGATTGAGGAGACAACCATGAAGGCTTACCGCTATAAAGAGAACCCGCTAGTCACCCCTGCCGATGTCAAGCCGCATCGCCCAGATTTTGAAGTGATCGGCGCATTTAATGCAGGGATAGCCACCTACAACGATGAAATATTGATGCTGCTTCGGGTGGCGGAGAGACCGATCAGTGAGGACCCGAATGTCGTCAAGGCGCCGATGCTAAATCCGGTCACGCAGGAATTGGAAATCCGGGAGCTCTCGCGCCACGATGCGGCTTATGATTTCTCTGATCCCAGAGTGATACGAAACCGGCATTCACAGGCGTCCTTTGAATATTTGACCTCCATCTCCTATATTCGGATTGCGCGCAGCAAAGACGGGCATCATTTTACGATTGATGATCAGCCCTTTGTCTTTCCTTCGACTGAGCTGGAGATATTCGGTATTGAGGACCCGCGTGTCACCCAGATTGACGATGTGTATTATATTTACTTCTCGGCTGTTTCACCGGTGGGCATCGGAGAGTCGATGGTGTCGACCCGAGATTTCCAGTCTGTGACGCATCACGGGATGATTTTCGGTCCAGACAACAAGGACGTGCTGATCTTCCCGGAGAAAATCAACGGCAAATATTATGCGCTTCATCGCCCTACCACCAAGAGTGCGGGCAAGCCGGAAATGTGGATTGCCGAGTCAGACAATTTGCAGTATTGGGGCAATCACCGCCATTTGCTGGCTCTGCGTTCCGGCATGTGGGACAGCGGGCGTATCGGTGGAGGTGCTGTTCCTTTTCGCACCGAGAAAGGGTGGCTGGAACTGTATCACGGAGCCACGGAGGAGCATCGCTATTGTATGGGAGCTGTATTGCTCGACCTGGATGATCCGTCCAAGGTCATCGCTCGTTCGCATTCCCCAATTCTGGAACCTGAGGCCGAGTATGAACGCAACGGATTCTTCGGAGATGTAGTCTTTTCTTGTGGGGTAGTCGTCCGTGATGGCGTCGTCCGCATGTATTACGGCGTGGCGGATACTTCGATGGCCTGTGTGGAGCTGCAACTGGAAGACATTATGAATACATTGGAATATGTGTAGAAAAGCGCGTCAAAGTCTGTTCAGGCTTTGGCGCCTTTTCTATTCTATTTCACGACGAGGGATGCCTTTCCATGCCAATTGCATCCGGAGCAAAACGGATTGTACCGCTTGCAAAGATGTAGGACATTTTGCGGGTCTCTGACATATATTAATAGGAGACAGAAGGGCAGGTTACCCAAAGTGATGGTGGTGAACGGATGAAGATTTCAGATTTTCAGACGAAGGATGTCATCAATATTGTGGACGGCAAGAAGCTGGGACAGGTCAGCGATCTGGAGCTGGATCTCCGTCAGGGGCGGATTCAATCGATCGTCGTTCCGAGTACAGGGAAATTTTTTGGCTGGTTTGGCGGCGGTTCCGAGGTGATCATTCCGTGGAACCAGATTGTGAAGATTGGTATGGATGTGGTACTGGTGAAGCTGGATGACTCCAGGGCGTATCGCACGCCAGATCAGACAGAGATTTCTTCGGAGTATTATCGGAGCCAAACTTAACGAGGCATCCAGACATTATGACGGAGTCAGACATAAATCGGTCCGCGGGCATACGATTTTTTTAGGCCTGATATGATACAATGGACAGAAATGTTGGTATAGGAGAGAGAAGTGAATATGCGCGAACCTTTTCAGTTGAAACAGCACGAAGAATTGCGCTGGCTGGAGCTCTCGAACTGGATGGAACAAGTACCGGGTCTTCAGGCCGGATTTTCGACGCGAATCGGAGGGCAGCGTCCGGCAACATCGCTGGCGTTCAACACGGCGCTTCACGTTGGAGACGAAGCAGAGCAGGTCATCGCCAACCGCAAGCGACTGGCTGAGGCACTCCCATTGCCCTTCCATACGTATACGTGTGCGGAGCAGGTACATGGTTGTTCGGTTCACCGCGTAACCAGAGAAGACGCGGGAAGCGGCAGGGAGTCGAGGGATTCGGCCATCCCGAACGCGGATGCGCTAATCACAGATGAGCCCGGCGTTTGGCTTGCCTCTTTTTATGCCGATTGTGTTCCGATTTATTTGCTTGATCCGGTCCATCGCGTCATTGGTCTTGCTCATGCGGGGTGGAAGGGAACGACGCTGGAAATCGCGAGACATACAATGGAAGCGATGCAGAAGCAATATGGCAGTAAGCCTGAAGAGATGCGGGCTGCCATTGGTCCGGCAATCGGTATCTGCTGTTATGAAGTAGATGCACGGGTCTATGAGGCTTGCAAGTCCCTCTTCACTGAAGCAGAGTGGAACCGACTGGAACCGGTCTTGATGCAACAAACGGATGAAAGTCACTGGCGAGCAAACTTGAAAGAATGCAACCGACAGATTATGATGAAAGCAGGAATTATGGCGACCCATATCGAATGTACTGAATATTGTACAGCTTGTCGTCAGGATCTGTTCTTCTCTCACCGCAAGGAAGCGGGGAAGGCAGGGCGCATGATGAGCTGGATCGCTTTCAGCGACGAAGGAGAAAGGAATGCATCATCTTGTTAGACAGACAACAGTTTGAACAGCAGTTGGCACAGGTCGAGGCACGTGTCACATCCGCTTGTACACGCAGTGGGAGATCGAGAGAAGAGGTCCAGGTGATGGCCGTTACCAAATATGTCTCCCTAGAGACGACCAGACTGGTACTTGAACAGGGACATGCGCATATTGGCGAAAGTCGCTGGCAGGACGCCAGCCAGAAATGGGAGCAGCTTCATCAACTGGGAACCTGGCATTTCATCGGTCATCTCCAGTCCAATAAAGTGAAGGATGTGTTGGGTCGATTTGACTACATTCATTCTCTGGACAGGCTTTCCCTGGCCAAAGCCATTCACAAAAAGGCAACTCAGGATCAACAGCGTGTGAAATGCTTCCTACAGGTCAATGTGTCAGGAGAAGCGTCCAAGCATGGCATGGAACCGGAACAGCTGATATCTATGGCGGAATCGGTTCGCGAGATGCCTTCCATTGAGATTGTCGGCCTGATGACCATGGCTCCCTACACCGAACATCCAGAGGAAACCAGACCGGTATTTCGAGCGTTAAGACAACTTCGAGATGAACTGAACCAGCGCAGCATACTGCCGAATCCCGTGCAGCATTTGTCCATGGGGATGTCGAATGATTTTGATATAGCCGTCGAAGAGGGTGCAACGTTTATTCGTTTAGGTTCTGTATTGGTTGGAAAAGATGAAGGAGGGGAAACGAATGGGAGTCATGAATAAGTTCATGAATTTTTTAGGCCTTCAGGAAGAGGAAGAAGTCATTGAACGGGAGCGGGTTCAGGATCAGGAAGAAGAGATTGAACCGGTAGCCGGCGATTTTCGCAAGCAGCAAAAATCCAATGTAGTCAGCCTTCATTCCCAAAAAAACGTGAAGGTGATGCTGTGTGAACCCAATAATTATGATGAAACACAGGAGATTGCCGATTTCTTGAGATCCAGACGCTCAGTGGTCGTCAATTTGCAGCGGGTTCGCCGTGACCAGGCTGTCCGCATTGTCGATTTTCTCAGTGGGACCGTATATGCGCTGAACGGGCATATTTCCAAGGTAGGACCGAACATATTCATGTGTACGCCGGACTCGGTTGAAGTCCATGGCAAGATTACGGAAATGCAGGAACAGGCCGAGTAATGGTTTGGAATAATACGTAGAGGTGAACAAGCATTGACCCAATTTAATGAGTTTTTGAACATCGTGTACAACATCTATTTATATATGATTATTGCTTATATACTGTTGTCGTGGCTGCCAAATGCACGCAACAGTTTCATTGGTGAATTGCTCGGACGGTTCGTGGAACCCTATCTCGGTTTTTTCAGAAGATTTATCCCTCCGATTGGCGGGGTGCTGGATCTGTCTCCGATTATCGCGATCTTTGCCCTGCGGTTTATCTTCATCGGCTTGATGGTCGTGCTGGATTACATCGGAAAAATCTTCGTGTAAGGACTTGTTGGCATGAGTAAATCAACTGGAATTCATGAACATTTCAAGCCGGAGGAAGCGCCGTTTGTTGATCGTGTGCTCGACTGGATGGAGCGGGTAGAGCAGCAGCATATGACCAAGGAAACGGACTTTCTTGATCCCAGACAGATTCAGATCGTGCAATCACTGGCTAATCGCTTTCCCTCCGTGCAGGTGCTGACATGGGGAGGCTATGCAGACGCGGAGCGGCAACGTATGCTGCTCGCACCGGATTATGCCTATTTGACCGAAGAAGATGTTCACATCACACTCTTGTCCGTCACTTCTTCCGACACCAAGTTCGCTGACCTTCAGCATGGGGATTTCCTGGGGGCGATACTGGGTCTGGGGATGAAGCGGGATAAGATGGGTGATCTGCACATCCATGAGCAAGGCTGTCACTATATTGTCGCCGAAGAAACGGCTTCGTTTCTGGACACTCATCTGAGACAGGTGCATCGTGTACAGGTGTTTACGGAAGTGCTTCCGATTACGCAGCTCATTACTTCCGAAGAAAAAGTGGAGGAATTGACCATTTCGGTCGCTTCCCTTCGTCTGGACGGTGTGATGAGCGATGCCGTACGGATGAGTCGCGCCAAAATATTGCCCTGGATCAAGTCAGGCAAGTGCAAGGTGAACTGGAAGGTGGAGGAGAATCCTTCGATACTGCTCCAGCCAGGTGATATGCTGTCGCTCAAAGGCTATGGCCGATTCAAGCTGCTGGATATCTCAGGGCCGACCAAAAGCGGTCGACACCGGGTTACACTGGGCAAGTATGTATAACGAGCATCCGGCATGGAAGCGCTGAATATTTTGAGGACAAATGAAGGAAAAGGATTGTCCTTGTCGAATTACTACTCATGGTTGCTGTGAAGCCATTGAAAATATCGAGATGCAGGAGGTGTATCCAATGCCTTTAACGCCATTGGACATACATAATAAGGAATTCTCTCGCAGCTTTCGCGGGTATGACGAAGATGAAGTGAATGAGTTTCTGGACCAGGTAATCAAGGATTACGAATCTGTCCTTCGCGACAATAATGAATATAAAGAGCAGGTTGAGACCCTTCGAGAGAAGCTGGCCCATTTTGCGAACATTGAGGAGACCTTGAGCAAAACGATTATCGTGGCACAGGAAACCGCAGATGAAGTGAAGAGCAATTCGAAGAAAGAAGCCCAATTGATCATCAAGGAAGCAGAAAAAAATGCAGATCGCATTATTAACGAAGCACTGGCGAAGTCACGTAAGGTCGCGCTGGAGATCGAAGAGCTGAAGAAGCAGGCTTCCATCTACAGAACGCGCTTCCGTACCCTGGTTGAAGCACAGATGGAAATGCTGAAGGAGGATTCCTGGGAGTCCTTTGAGCGGTCAGCCGTCAACGAATAATTCGTGGAGACGGTACGCAGCTGCCCATTGACTGGGCGATGCGAATTGGTTAAGATATAGTCCATAAGTGAAATCAGTAATTAATAAACGAATAGCTTGGAAAACGAAGATCAGGATAAGTAGGCAGGAAACTGGCATTTGCAGCGAGTCAAGGAGGGTGAGAGCTTGACATGCCAATCTTGCTGAAGATCACCTGGGAGCGGTCTGCTGAATCGCATGCTATGAAGTAGGCAGACACGGGTCATTCCGTTATCGATGAAGCGAGTGACGCTGAATGAGAAAAGACATTCAGGGTAACAAGGGTGGTATCGCGAGAGACAGCTTCTCGTCCTTTGATGGACAAGAGGCTTTTTTTGTGTTTGTAGACGATTTGCGAATCGATAAGCATGAATGGAAGACCAACAAGAATACGAAGTCAAACAAGGAGTGGTAGAACGTGAAAGTGGATAACGAAAAAGACAACACAGAAAAGAAAGATTATGGCAAGACGCTGAATTTGCCGCAAACCGATTTCCCGATGCGCGGGAACTTGCCTCAAAATGAACCCAAGATGCAACAATGGTGGAACGAAGTAGACATGTATCGCAAGGTTCAGGAGCAGCAACAGGGCAAACCCAAATTCATTCTGCATGATGGCCCTCCCTATGCCAATGGAGACATTCATATCGGGCATGCGCTCAACAAAATATTGAAAGATATGATTGTCAGATACAAGACGATGCAGGGCTATGATGCGCCATATGTGCCGGGCTGGGATACCCATGGATTGCCGATCGAGCAAGCCATTTCTAACAGCGGCAAAGTGGATCGCAAAAAAATGAGTGTGCATGAATTCCGTGAATACTGCAAGGATTATGCATTGAAATGGGTCGAGAAGCAGAAAGAGCAGTTTCAGAGACTGGGCATTCGCGGTGACTGGGAGCACCCTTATGTCACGCTGGACCCGGTTTATGAAGCCCAGCAGATTCGTCTCTTCGGACAAATGGTGAAGAAGGGGTATATTTATAAAGGCTTGAAGCCAGTTTATTGGTCCCCATCCTCGGAGAGTGCATTGGCTGAAGCGGAAATTGAGTATAAGGAGAAAACCTCTCCTTCCATCTACGTGGCCTTCGATGTCCAGGACGGCAAAGGCAAACTGCCGCAAGACGCATCTCTGATCATTTGGACGACCACACCATGGACCTTGCCAGCCAACCTCGGCATCAGTGTGCATCCGGACTTTGATTACGTGCTGGTGGAAGCGGACGGGAGAAAATTCGTACTGGCTGAGGGCTTGCTGGAGCAAGTGCAGCAGGAAATTGGCTGGGAGCAAGTACAGAAGATCCAGTCGTTTAAGGGAACAGAGCTGGAAGGCATGACCTGTCAGCATCCGTTCTATGATCGCACTTCACTGGTCATGGTCGGAGAGCATGTCACGCTGGAGGCAGGTACAGGCTGCGTCCATACCGCTCCGGGTCACGGGGAGGAAGACTTTGCAGTAGGCAAGAACTATGATCTCGGTGTCCTGTGTCCTATCGATGACAAAGGGAAGTTTACGGCAGAAGCACCGGGCTATGAAGGAATGTTCTATGATGCTGCCAACAAGCCGATCACACAGCGTCTGGAAGAGAGCGGTCATCTGCTGAAGCTGTCCTTCATCAAGCATCAGTATGCGCATGACTGGAGAACGAAAAAGCCGGTTATCTACCGGGCAACCGAGCAGTGGTTTGCTTCCATCGATCAGTTCAGGGAAACGATGCTGGAAGAGATCAAGCGTATTAACTGGACACCTGAGTGGGGTGAGGTGCGTCTGCACAATATGATCGCAGACCGCGGAGATTGGTGTATTTCCCGCCAACGGGCATGGGGCGTTCCGATTCCGATTTTCTATTGCCGCAGCTGTAACGAACCGCTGGTGAATGATGAGACGACCGAACATGTCGCACAGATTTTTGAACGCGAAGGCTCGAACAGCTGGTTTATTCGCAGTGAAGATGAGCTCCTGCCAGCAGGCACGGCGTGTGGATGCGGAGGCAAGGAATTCCGGAAGGAAACGGACATTATGGATGTTTGGTTTGACTCGGGCTCCAGCCATATGTCTGTCCTGCAAACCCGTGAGGACCTGCAATCTCCGGCTGACCTGTATCTGGAAGGATCGGATCAATACAGAGGCTGGTACAACTCTTCACTGATCACAGGCGTTGCGGTGAACGGTCACTCTCCGTATAAGGGCATTCTCAGCCATGGCTTTACGCTGGATGGAGAAGGTCGCAAAATGTCCAAGTCACTTGGGAATACCGTGGACCCGACGAAAGTGTCCAATCAGCTCGGGGCGGATATTTTGAGATTGTGGGTGGCGTCTGCGGACTATCAGGCAGACCAGCGGATCTCGGATGCGATCCTCAAGCAGACTTCGGAGGTCTATCGTAAAATTCGCAATACGCTGCGTTTCTTCCTGGGGAACCTGACCGGATTTGATCCGTCATCCGATGCTGTACCGGTTGCGAATATGCGCGAACTGGATCGTTATGCGATGATCCAGCTGAACCGAATGGCCGACAAAGTGCTCAAGGCGTACGAGAAGTATGATTTCCATATCGTGTATCAGGCCGTGCATCACTTCTGTGCCGTTGAGATGAGTGCCTTCTATCTGGATATCGTGAAGGATCGTTTGTACGCGAGCGCACCTGATGATGCAGGTCGCAAAGCGGCGCAAACCGTTCTGTATGAAGCGTTGCAGGTCATTACCCGACTGATTGCACCGGTTCTGCCTCACACGGCTGATGAAGTGTGGAAGTACATCCCGAATACTTCGCTGATGAGCGTTCAGCTTGCGGAAATGCCAGTCGTTCGCACAGAGGTGTTCGATGCGGAGATTGAGCAGAAATGGAGCCGCTTCATGGAAATCAAGGATGAAGTGTATCGCGCGCTGGAGCTGGCACGAAAAGAGAAAGTAATCGGCAATGCGCTTGGAGCCAGGGTAACGCTGTATCCAACCGAAGAAACAGCTGCCTTCTTGCGTCGATTTGATAGACTGAATGAGCTGTTCATTGTCTCCCAGGTTGAAGTGATGGCGCATGATGCGTCACTGCCGGAAGGACTGAGCAAAGGTGAATTTGCAGCGGTTCAGGTGGAAGCGGCTGAAGGTGAGAAATGTGAGCGCTGCTGGATCATTTCAACCGATGTGGGTCAACATGCAGATTATCCACAGCTGTGTCCGCGCTGTACGGATGTTGTCATGAACCACCATGCTGAGTAGCACAGACGACGATTCATGCCGAGTGAATCCTGCCGGACAAGCGGGATAGCCAATGGATTGTTAAAAAATACATGTAGATGATGGGGAAGGGGACTGTCTGGAACGTTCATACTAATGGATAGCTCACCTTCCCTCTTGCATGAGAGGGAAGGTAAAGCAAGAGAGACAGGAGGCCAGGAGGATGAAGCAGCAAGTCTCGATCCAGGGTATTGAGGAACGTTTGGAGCGCCTTGCCAAAAAGCTTGAATCCGGCGAAATTGCAGAATATGTGCGACTGGCTAACTCACCAGGCAAATTGCTTATTCGCAATTTGTTTGCCGGAATTGCGAGAGGGGTCGGCTACGCCATCGGCATCTCTGTATTTTTGCTGCTGATGCTGTATATACTCCGTGCTCTTGGCGCATTGAACCTGCCCATCATTGGTGATTTTATTGCGGATATCGTCAAAATCGTACAAATTCAACTGAAACTGGACGGCTATGCAGAGCTTAGTCATACCGTCTCAGCTATGATACACATCGGTCATATCAACAGGATTTGACACCATTTCGTCGATTTCGCTGGTCATATACTTTTCATATTCACGATTGCGCACCACCTGAATAGACGTCCCGTACAAATCTGTGGCCAGGAAGCTTTCGATGGGCTGTACATAGCCATCTGGTTCATCCTGTTCTACGTACAGATCATCGTAGTCACTGGTTTCTGCCTGCTCGGCAAAGGCAGGGGAGTTAGAGGTGCCCCAGCTCTCGACAATTTGCCAGGCGTCTTCCCCGTCAAAGCCGTTGTACTCATCGTGGTCATCCATGCTGCTTCGACCGAACGGGGGCGTCAGAAAGGCTTCTTCTGCCGGTCTGCGCCGGGAGACATGCTGGTCAGGGGTGTGGGCGACACAATAGACGGCGGTCGGATAAGCTTCCAGTCGATCATAGGGAATCGGGCGTTTGCAGGTCGGACACTCGCCGTACGTCCCTGTCTCCATGGACGCGAGCGCACGATCAATATCTTCGAGATGAAGCTCCAGATGCTCTTGCAGGGCAATGTCTTTTTCTCGTTCATACAGTTCTGAAGCCAGATCACCCGGGTGATTGTCCAGTGTAGACAATTCCCCGACGGCTTCCCGGTGCGACACCTTCAACTGGTGTTCATCACGGCTGTGCAGTTGCTGCTCGAGACTTTGTTTGTCACGCAGCAGTGCCTGTTTCAGGTTATGGAGTTGCGATTCGGTCAATCCGTTCATGACGTCAGCTCCTTCCGATCGTGCTGTCTTATCTTTTGCGATCCGTCGAAAATTTAACGAGGTAATTCCTTGAACCGCAAGCAAAGCTTTACGGTCTCAGGGAGAGAGGAGAATTATGCGAAACAAGATGGGGATATACCTGCTCATTTCCCTGCTGGTCATCATCATCGATGCCGCGACCAAATGGTGGATCAAATCTGAAATGAATTATGGGGAGTCCATACAGGTTATCGGAGATTTTTTTCGGATTACATCACACCGTAATTTGGGTGCGGCGTTTGGAATTTTGCAGAATCAGCGTTTGTTCTTCATAATCATCACGATCGTGATTGTGATCGGAATCGTCTGGTTTTTACGCAAGAGCGTGCAGGAACAGAACAAATTCCTAAGCTTTGCCCTGTCTCTACTGCTCGGCGGTGCCATCGGCAATTTTATCGACCGCGCTACAACAGGCGAGGTTGTGGACTTTTTCGATTTTTACTTTGCTTTTATCGATTATCATTTTCCCATTTTCAATATTGCAGATTGCGCGATCGTGATCGGGGTTTGCATGTTGATCTTGGATAATCTGTTGCTCTGGAGAAAGGAAAAAAAGGAATCGGTGATGAAGCATGAACAATCATAAACAGAATGAATCGCAAGGGAAGAATGATGTGGAAGAAACGGTGGAAGAAATGATGGAGGCCTCCATGGAGGAATCCTCGTACAGCTGGCAGCTGGCGGCTGAGCATGAACAGGTTGGACAGCGTATTGATAAATTTATAACCGATGAGCTGGGGGATGAAGTCTCTCGTTCCCAAGTCCAGCAATGGATCAAGGATGGGCATGTCTCGGTACAGGGCAGACCTGTCAAGTCGAATTACAAGCTCAATGCGGGTGATGAGGTGGAACTGCACATTCCGGATGAAGTGGATGGGGAGATTATGCCTGAAGCGATTCCGCTGGAAGTGGTCTACGAGGATACGGACGTGATCGTGGTGAACAAGCCGAGAGGGATGGTGGTGCATCCCGCCGCCGGTCATCGTTCGGGTACACTGGTCAATGCGCTGATGCATCACTGCAAGGATCTGTCAGGCATTAACGGTGTCATAAGGCCCGGGATCGTACACCGCATTGACAAGGATACGTCCGGCCTGATCATGGCGGCCAAAAACGACAAGGCGCATGCCTCCTTAGCTGAACAACTTAAGGCACACACCGTCAATCGCAAGTACCTCGCCATCGTACATGGCAGGCTGGAACACCAGCAGGGCACGATTGATGCCCCAATCGGTCGAGACCCGAAAAACCGCAAAGCGTATACCGTCATTGAACGCAACAGCAAGCAAGCCGTCACACACTTTGTCGTGCTGGATCAACTGGAGGATTATGCCATTCTCGAGCTGAAGCTGGAAACAGGCCGAACGCACCAGATTCGCGTGCATATGAAATTCATCGGTCATCCGCTCGTGGGAGATCCGATGTATGGAAGGTCCAAAGGCATGACGATGGAGGGGCAGGCGCTTCATGCTGCTGTGCTCGGTTTTGTTCATCCTGCAAGCGGAGACTACATGGAGTTCGAAGCTCCTCTACCACCGGAAATGGAGCAGCTGCTGCAAGTGCTGCGCGTAAGGGACGAATAGCAAGCGGAGCAAAATACAAACTATTGTACGATACATCCATTTCATATGGCTGTGAGGATTGATAGAATCTTGTTTATCATTAATTAGGTAAAGGAGTGTCTTGGATGAGTCAGGAAAGCTATATCCAAAGCATGTTTGCAGAACGAATTGGTGGTGCGAATTACGGTAAAGGCACCGCTATTTATAAATTCGAGAAAATTAAGCGCGCCAAAGCGGCAGCCAAGAAAGAGCATCCGAATGTTGCCCTGATCGATATGGGTGTAGGGGAGCCGGACGAGATGGCTGACAGCGGAATTGTCGCCAAGCTTGCCGAGGAAGCGTCCAAGCCTGAGAACCGCGGCTATGCCGATAACGGTGTTCAGGACTTCAAGGAAGCCGCAGTCCGCTACCTGAAGAATGTATTTCAGGTGGATGGTATTGATGTGGAAACGGAGATCAATCACTCGATCGGTACGAAGCCTGCCCTGGCGATGTTGCCAACTGCCTTCATCAACCCAGGAGACGTGACCATCATGACGGTGCCAGGCTATCCGGTCATGGGTACACATACCAAATATTTGGGCGGGGACGTATACAATGTTCCGTTGTTAAAAGAAAACAACTTCCTGCCAGACTTGAATGCCATTCCGGAAGACATTGCCAAGAGAGCGAAGCTCTTTTATCTGAACTACCCGAACAACCCGACGGGTGCAAGTGCAACGGTAGAATTTTTCGAGCAGGCGATTGCGTTTGCCAAGAAGCACAATATCGTCATCGTGCATGATGCGCCGTATGCAGCCCTGACGTATGACGGCTTGAAGCCTTTCAGCTTCCTGTCTGTGCCGGGTGCAAAGGAAGTCGGCGTTGAGCTGCACTCCCTTTCAAAGTCCTACAATATGACGGGCTGGAGAATCGGGTTCATTGCCGGAAATCCACTGGTTGTGAAAGCGTTCAAGGACGTAAAGGACAACAACGATTCCGGTCAATTTATCGCCATTCAAAAAGCCGCAGCCTACGGTCTGGACCATCCAGAGATCACCGAGCAAATTGCGGACAAATATTCCCGCCGTCATGATATGCTGGTTGCAGCGCTGAACGAAATTGGCTTCAAGGCGGAGAAACCGAAAGGCTCCTTCTTCCTGTACGTGGAAGCACCGAAGGGGATTAAAGGCGGACAATCCTTTGAAAGCGGAGAAGACTTCTCCCAGTATCTCATTCGGGAAAAGCTGATCTCTACCGTGCCTTGGGATGATGCAGGACGCTTTATCCGTTTCTCTGTTACGTTCGAAGCAGACGGCATCGAGAAGGAACAGGAAGTCATCGGTGAAATCAAGCGCCGCCTGACAGACGTTGAGTTTGAATTTTAATCGCAAATAAACAGTACGGCTCCATGTTCGATGCATGGGGCCGTTTTTATGAAAAAAATCATACGTGGATATTGACTTCTCTTGTCGAACATGGGATAATGCTATCAATTGAATAGGAACCTTTAATTCAGTCCCGTGAGACTGGCAAGGTGATCGACATTGAGACGAAGCTCCGTGAACCGGATTGTGCGTTTCTCCAGTAGTCGCTCCGCATCGTGCATGACCCGTGAGTCTGACGATGCAAGCATCGGAGAAACCGACCCCATTTGACCGCTTTACCCTGGCAACGCGCAGGCTGCCCGCAATCAGGCAAACTGCACGACAACGCACAGACCAGGCCTGCCAAGGGCCGTGTGCAACCAACCAGTAGGGGAAGCAGAATGGAAGGTTGGCACATCTGTACACCGTGTGGATCTTAGACAAACTCCTTGCCTGATGGGCAGGGAGTTTTTTTGTGGCTTGCCTGCTGAATGTTGCATACGTCAGGTTGATCATGAGGCTCCAAACAGGGGAGGCTGTGGACGAATGAACAAGATGAGCAAGAAGCATACCATCATGGATGAAGCTGCCATACGCAGGGCTTTGACACGGATCGCTCATGAAATTATCGAGAAGAACAAGGGGATTGAGGATTGCGTCATCGTAGGCATACGAACCCGGGGCATCTATCTGGGCAAGCGAATTGCCGACAAGATCATGCAGATTGAAGAAGCGTCTATCTCCGTTGGTGAACTCGATGTGACCACGTTCAGAGACGATTGGGACGGAGACCCGCAGGACAGCCCCTTCATCACGGAGGTGGACATCCAGGACAAGAAAGTCATTCTTTTCGATGATGTGCTCTACACCGGGCGCACCGTTCGCGCGGCACTGGATGCGCTCATCTCGCACGGCAGACCGAAGATGATTCAGCTCGCCGTGCTGATTGACCGCGGTCACCGGGAATTGCCGATCCGAGCCGATTATGTAGGCAAAAATGTACCCACGTCCAAAGACGAAGAAATCGAAGTGTTTCTGACGGAAGTAGACGGTTCCGAAGAGGTCGTCATTTGCACAGGAGGCGAGACTTGAGTGAGTTATACACAAACTAAATCCAAGCATCTGCTAGGTCTGAAATCACTGAGCGCGGAAGAAATCGACAGCATCCTGACTCGAGCCGCATACTGGGAGCATCATCCGGTGAAAGTCTCCAACATGCTGCATGACCGCTTTGTTGCGAATATGTTTTTTGAAAATAGTACACGAACACGCTTCTCCTTCGAGGTGGCTGAGAAAAGACTGGGTGCCCAGGTGCTCAACTTTACCGCTGCTTCCTCCAGTGTAGAGAAGGGAGAAAGCATTTACGATACGGTGCGCACGCTGGAATCGATGGGGATTGATGCAGGTATCATTCGGCTGAAGCCGGTAGGCGTGCTAGCAGAGATCGCAGAGAAAGTGCAGTTTGCTCTGATCAACGCAGGGGATGGAAACAACGAGCATCCGACGCAGGCGCTGCTGGACATGTATACGATGAAGAAGCATTTCGGTACGCTGAAAGGATTGACGGTCTCCATTATCGGAGATGTCGCGCACAGCAGGGTAGCCCGCTCCAATCTGTGGGGACTGCAAAAGCTGGGTGCAAACGTGCAGTTCTGTGCCCCACCTAGCATGCAGGCAGCAGAATTGAGTGAACATGCTCCTTATGTCAGCATGGATCAAGCCTTGCAGGCTGATGTGGTGATGATGCTGCGTGTCCAGCTTGAGCGGCATGACGGACAGGGAGTGCTGGGGTCCGCAGAGGGGTATCGGGCGCAGTATGGCATGACAGCAGAGCGAATGGAGAACATGCCGTCGCATAGCATTATCATGCACCCTGCACCGGTCAATCGCAATGTAGAGATGGATGATGAAATTGTCGAGCATCCACGATCAAAAATTTTCACCCAGATCGGCCATGGCGTGCCGATTCGCATGACGGTGATCGAACGAGCTCTTTCCTGACGAGGGAAGGGGATACACAGAAAACCAGGTAAGTTGAACCATAAAAGGAGGATATCATGGGGATTTGGATCTTGAACGGCCAGGTGGTCGAACCGGCAAGCAAGAAAATGGTACAAAAGCATCTTTTTATCGAAAACGGCCTCATTCAGCAAATGACAGACGCGACGGAATCTGTGAATACAGAGGGTCACGAGGTCATAGAAGCGAAAGGGAAGCTCGTCAGTGCGGGTTTCATTGATATGCATGTACACTTACGCGAGCCTGGATTCGAATACAAAGAGACGATTGAGAGCGGAAGCCGATCGGCAGCGAAGGGCGGCTTCACCACGATCGCCTGTATGCCGAATACACGCCCGGTGACGGGGGATGTAGAGACGGTCAAGTATGTATTGGATAAAGCGGAGCAGGAAGCGATTGTGAAGGTGCTTCCTTACGCCAGCATCACGGTGAACGAGCTGGGCAGAGAACTGACCGACTTTCAGGCACTCGCCGAAGCAGGAGCGATCGGCTTCACAGATGACGGGGTGGGCGTACAGAATGCGCAGATGATGAAGGACGCGATGGCGCGGGCCAAGCAACTGAACAAGCCCGTCATTGCCCACTGTGAGGATGATTCCCTGGTGACGGGGGCAGCTGTAACAGAGGGCGCCTTTGCACGGAAGCATGGCTTGAAGGGCATTCCGAATGAATCCGAAGCCATTCACGTCGGGAGAGATATTCTGCTGGCGGAAGCCACAGGGGTGCACTACCATGTGTGTCATGTGAGCACCGAGCAGTCCGTTCGGTTGATTCGCCAGGCCAAGCAGCTGGGTATCCACGTGACCGCAGAGGTTTGTCCGCATCATCTGCTTCTCTCTGACGAAGATATTCCAGCGCTTGACGGTAACTGGAAGATGAA
This sequence comes from Marinicrinis sediminis, assembly GCF_042685085.1. Taxonomy (NCBI): domain Bacteria; kingdom Bacillati; phylum Bacillota; class Bacilli; order Caryophanales; family Paenibacillaceae; genus Marinicrinis; species Marinicrinis sediminis. The sequence goes on along the minus strand of NZ_JBHUMM010000037.1, from coordinate 33,483 downwards.
CCCGCCGCTGCGTACTCCGCGCGATGTGGAAGCGATGATCGAGGCGCTTGAGGACGGCACGATTGACATGATCGTCACCGACCATGCGCCGCACAGCGAAGAGGAGAAAGCAAAGGGAATGGCGCTTTCGCCATTCGGCATCGTCGGACTGGAGACAGCATTTCCACTGCTGTACAGCAAGTTCGTTACGACAGGCAAGTGGACACTGGCTTTCCTGCTGGAGAAAATGACCGCCATTCCGGCACAGGTATTCGGATTGCAGACGGGTGTGCTCGAAGTAGGGAAAGCAGCAGATATCACCTTGATTGACTTGGAAACGACAAAAGCGGTCGATCCTTCGACCTTCTTGACAAAAGGAAGAAATACACCATTTACAGGGTGGGAGCTGAAAGGCTGGCCAACCTTGACGATGGTAGACGGCAATATTGTGTGGGCTGAATAATCAAGCAGACAGAAGGAGTGATCCATGTGAGTGCAAAACAGGCGAGATTGTTGTTGGAAGATGGAACATTATTTACAGGTCAGTCATTCGGCAGTGAAACAGAATCGACAGGTGAAGTCGTATTTAATACAGGTATTACAGGCTATCAGGAGGTATTGTCCGATCCTTCCTACTGTGGACAGATCGTGACGATGACGTATCCGCTAATCGGAAACTACGGCATCACTCGGGATGACTTTGAAGCCTTGCGTCCGTACATTCATGGCTTCGTCGTTCGCAATCATGAAGAGATTCCTTCGAACTGGAGAGCAGAATATACACTGGGCTCGCTCCTGAAGGAATTCGACATACCGGCCATCCAAGGCATCGATACCCGTATGCTTACCCGCAAGCTGCGCCACTACGGTACAATGAGGGGCATTCTGACGACATCCAGCGAGCCGGTTGAAGCGCTCATGGAGAGACTCCAAGGCTCCAGCTTGCTGACAGATCAGGTGGAGCGGGTTTCCACGAAGCATGTCTTCAGCTCCCCGGGAATGAAGGAACGCGTGGTACTCGTGGATTACGGTTCAAAAAGCGGGATTCTCAGAGACCTGGTGAAACGCGGCTGTGATGTGGTTGTGGTACCTCATACCGCTACCGCCGACGACATTCGCAAGCTGTCCCCGGACGGTATCTTGCTCTCGAACGGACCCGGAAATCCGAAAAATGTTCCGCATGCCGTAGAAACGGTGAAGCAACTGATTGGCGAATATCCAATGTTCGGGATTTGCCTCGGGCACCAGCTGTTTGCCCTGGCAAGCGGAGCGGATACTGAAAAGCTCAAATTCGGTCATCGCGGTGGCAACCATCCGGTGAAGGATCTCATCAGTGGACGCTGCTACATTACTTCTCAAAATCACGGTTATACGGTGAAGGAAGAATCCATTGCCCAAACCGAGCTCGAAGTAACCCATATCAACAACAATGACAAAACGGTCGAGGGATTGCGTCACAAGACGGCACCGGCTTTCTCCGTGCAGTATCATCCGGAGGCGTCACCGGGACCATTTGATTCCAGCTACCTGTTTGATGATTTCATCGAGATGATTCGCACGCACCAGCAGAATCATCCGCAATCACCAAAGCAAGCTCAAATTGCAGCAGCTGCAAAAGCGTCGAAGGGAGAATACGCACATGCCCAAAAATAATGAACTCAAAAAAATTCTCGTTATCGGCTCAGGTCCGATCGTTATCGGTCAGGCTGCCGAATTCGACTATGCCGGAACACAGGCTTGTCAGGCTCTGAAGGAAGAAGGCATGGAGGTTGTTCTGATCAACAGCAATCCGGCTACGATCATGACGGACACCAATATGGCCGACAAAGTATATATCGAACCGATTACGCTCGAGTTTGTCACACAGATTATTCGTCAGGAGCGTCCGGACGGCTTGCTGCCGACACTCGGCGGTCAGACCGGACTGAATATGGCTGTAGAGCTTGCTCGTGCAGGCGTCCTGGAGCAAGAAGGAGTCAAGCTGCTCGGAACGCAGCTGACCGCGATTGAAAAGGCTGAAGATCGGGACTTGTTCCGCGACCTTATGCGTGAGCTGGAACAGCCTGTACCGGAAAGCATCATCGTTACAGCAGTCAAGGAAGCGGTGGAATTCGCCCGTGAAATCGGCTACCCGATCATCGTTCGTCCTGCCTACACCCTGGGAGGCACGGGAGGCGGAATCGTCAATGATGAAGAGGAGCTGCGCGAAATCGTGGCCTCCGGTCTTCGCTACAGCCCGATTTCCCAGTGTCTGGTTGAGAAAAGCATTGCAGGCATGAAGGAAGTCGAGTACGAAGTTATGCGCGACGCCAATGACAACTGTATCGTAGTCTGTAATATGGAAAACTTCGATCCTGTCGGGGTACATACCGGAGACAGTATCGTCGTAGCGCCAAGCCAGACCTTGTCTGATCGCGAATATCAGATGCTGCGCTCTGCCTCGCTCAAGATCATTCGCGCGCTGAATATTGAAGGGGGCTGTAATGTTCAGTTCGCACTGGACCCGCACAGCTACCAGTACTATGTGATCGAGGTGAACCCGCGTGTCAGCCGTTCTTCGGCGCTCGCATCCAAGGCAACCGGCTATCCGATTGCGAAGATGGCAGCAAAAATCGCGATCGGCTACTCCCTGGATGAGCTGGTCAATCCGGTTACCGGTCAGACCTATGCTTGTTTCGAACCGACATTGGATTACATCGTCAGCAAAATTCCGCGCTGGCCGTTTGACAAATTTACTTCCGCCAACCGCAAGCTCGGCACGCAGATGAAGGCGACGGGCGAAGTGATGGCGATCGGACGTACCTTTGAAGAATCGATGCAAAAAGCAATCCGTTCCCTGGAAATCGGGGTGCATCGTCTCTACCTGAAGGAAGCGACTCAGCTGGATGACGCTACCCTGCGCCTGCGTCTGGAAAAGCCGGATGATGAGCGGATGTTCCTGATCGCAGAAGCGTATCGCAGAGGTTTCGAGCTGGAAGAAATCCAGGATATTACGAAGATCGACTGGTGGTTCCTGCACAAGCTGCAGAAGCTCGTCGTATTCGAGGAAGAGCTGAAGCAGCCGGAATTGACAAAGGAATTGATGTTCGAGGCCAAGCGCAACGGATTTACCGATCGTGCGATAGCCGAATTGCGCCAGCTGGCAGCTGGACTGAGCCATACAACGGAAGCCGACGTTCGCAAGCTTCGCAAGCAATATGAGATCGAGCCTGTATATAAAATGGTAGATACGTGTGCAGCTGAATTCGAAGCAACCACGCCATACTACTACTCCACCTATGAGATGGAGAATGAAGTGACGCAATCTGCCAAGGAAAAAATCGTTGTGCTGGGTTCTGGTCCTATCCGGATCGGGCAAGGGATTGAGTTCGACTATTCCACGGTTCATGCTGTATGGGCCATTCAGGATGCCGGTTACGAGGCGGTCATTATCAACAACAACCCGGAGACGGTTTCCACGGACTTCAATACGTCAGACCGACTGTACTTTGAGCCGCTGTTCTTCGAGGATGTCATGAACGTGATCGAGCAGGAGAAGCCGGTTGGCGTCATCGTACAGTTTGGGGGTCAGACCGCAATCAATCTGGCGGACCCATTAGCCAAGGCGGGCGTTCGCATTCTTGGAACGAGCCTGGACAATATCGATGCGGCAGAAGATCGCAAAAAATTTGAAGCCTTATTGCGCAACCTGGACATTGCCCAGCCGCAAGGGAAAACCGTAACCTCCGTACAGGAAGCAGTCGGAACAGCTCAGGAACTTGGCTATCCGGTTCTGGTTCGTCCATCGTATGTCCTTGGCGGCAGAGCGATGGAGATTGTCTACTCTGATGAAGAACTGCTGAACTATATGGAACAGGCGGTGAAAATCAATCCGGAGCATCCGGTTCTGATCGACCGCTATATGCTTGGCAAGGAAGTGGAAGTGGATGCGATCTGTGATGGTGAAACGGTCCTCATTCCAGGCATCATGGAACACGTCGAGCGGGCAGGCGTTCACTCCGGTGACTCCATCGCGGTGTACCCGCCTCAGTCACTGTCAGATGCTGTGAAGGAACAGATCGTAGAGGTCACAACGAAGATTGCACGCGGTCTTCAGGTGATCGGGCTTGTGAACATCCAGTTCGTCATCTTCAAGGAACAGGTTTACGTGATCGAGGTGAACCCGCGCTCCTCCAGAACAGTTCCATTCCTGAGCAAAGTGACCAGTATCCCGATGGCGAATCTGGCTACACGTCTCATCCTGGGTCAGAAGCTGAAAGACTTGGGCTACGAGGATGGACTGTGGAGAGAAGACGATCACGTCTCTGTCAAAGTACCGGTCTTCTCCTTCGCAAAGCTGCGCCGGGTAGATACGACGCTCGGACCGGAAATGAAATCCACGGGAGAGGTCATGGGAAGAGACATCAGCTTTGCCAAGGCACTCTATAAAGGACTTATTGCAGCGGGTATGAAAGTACCAAGCGGCGGTACAATTGTGGCAACCGTAGCGGATAAAGATAAGGAAGAAGCTGTGGAAATCCTGCGCGGATTCTCTACGCTCGGCTACAAGCTGGTGGCCACTGGCGGTACGGCTACCGCACTGGAAGAAGCCGGACTGCTCGTGACACGCGTCAATAAATTAACCGAGGGATCACCGAATATTCTGGATCTCATCCGCAATGGAGAGGTACAGCTGATCGTCAATACCCTCACCAAAGGCAAAACGCCGGAGAGAGACGGGTTCCGCATTCGCCGTGAATCTGCGGAGAACGGAATTGTATGTCTGACGTCCCTGGATACCGCTAATGCGCTTCTGAAGATGATGCAGACGATCAATTTCTCATCCCGCTCCATGCCGGCATTTATCTAACATCATCATCGAGTATCGCTTTGTCGGCTGCTCGGTGAAGGAGAGAACAGCCTGACCATTCAAGGCAAACTTGAATGACAGGCTTTTTTTCCGACAACTTGCAAATCAAAGATCGGGGGAGATGACATGGAAGACTGGACACAAGCGGAACGGATTATGGTGGCGCTGGACTATCCCAATAAGCAGCAAGCCGAGCGACTGCTCCAGCAGCTTGAGGGAATTCCGTGCTATATGAAGGTGGGCATGGAGCTGTTCTATGCAGAAGGCCCTTCTTTTGTTGCGGAGCTGAAAAAACAGGGATACCGGGTGTTTCTCGATTTGAAGATGCATGACATCCCCAATACGGTCAAAGGTGGAGCAGCCAGCATTACCCGCATGGGCGTAGATATGTTCAATGTGCATGCCGCAGGCGGAAGTGCCATGATGGAAGCAGCGATGGAAGGTGTGGCACAGGCTTCTGCAGGAAGCAACGAAAGACCAACGGTCATTGCCGTCACCCAGCTTACCAGCACCAGTCAGCACATGCTAAACGGGGAAATTGGCATTGCCGGTACGGTGCAAGATACCGTTGTCCGTTATGCGAAGCTTGCCAGTCAGGCCGGTTTGCAGGGGGTTGTCGCCTCGCCGGTTGAAGTGGCCGCGATCAAGGAAGCGTGCAGCGCCTCTTTTGTAACCGTGACACCGGGTATCCGTCCTGCCGGAGCGGCAATCGGCGACCAGTCCAGAGTCATGACACCGAAAGAAGCACGAGCTGCAGGAACGGATTATATGGTGATCGGCCGACCGATTACGGCAGCTGAGCATCCAAGACAAGCGATCGAACAAATCGTAAAGGAGTTGTCTGAATGACCATCTATGATCAAGCCCTTTCCAAAGAGATTGCACAAGCTTTACTAAACATCGAAGCCGTATTTTTGCGTCCACATGAACCCTTCACCTGGACATCCGGCATTCAATCCCCAATTTATTGCGACAATCGCATGACGCTTTCTTTTCCGGAAGTGAGAGAGAAAATTGCGGACGGCTTTGTACAAATCATTCGCGAGCAGTATCCCGATGCAGAAGTGATTGCCGGTACCTCTACAGCCGGGATTCCGCATGCGGCCTGGATAGCGCAGAAGATGAATCTGCCGATGGTATACATTCGGGACAAGGCGAAAGGCCACGGCAAGCAAAATCAGATTGAGGGACTGCTGAAGAAGGGTCAAAAGGTCGTCGTGATCGAAGATTTAATCTCAACGGGAGGAAGTTCGCTCAAAGCGAGTCTGGCCGTTCGGGAAGCAGGTGCCGAAGTGTTGGCCACGATTGCCATCTTTACGTACGAGTTTGAGAAGGCCAAACAGGGCTTCGACGATGCAGGGATCCAGCTGGCTACGCTGTCCGGTTATTCGGACCTGATCAAGGTAGCGGTAGAAAGCGGAAACGTCCAGGAAGAAGATGTCGCTCTACTAAACAGCTGGAGAGAAGATCCATCTGCCTTCGGTAAATAGAATCGGATTTTAGTCCCATCGCCAATCGTTTCATCGCCTCTAACACGGGCACGAAACGGTTGGCTTTTTTCATTGGAAAATTTTAAAATCATGGTTTGCATGGCTCCTATTGTATGCGAAAATAGATGGGGGATAGGTGTAGGACCCCATACATAGTGATGATGGACATGAATACGGATGAATTCCGATGAGGGAGGGACACGCATGGTTGTGGTGCAGGTAGAGCATTTGAAGAAAACCTTTGGTTCGATAACGGCCGTTGAAGATGTCAGCTTCGAGGTACAGGAAGGAGAAATCTTCACGATTATCGGTCCAAATGGTGCGGGCAAGACGACGACACTGGAAATGATAGAAGGACTGCAACATCCGGACAGCGGTTCGATTACCGTAATGGATATGAATTGGAAGCAGGATGAAGCGAAGATCAAGCAGCGAATCGGGGTGCAGCCTCAGACCAGTGCTTTGTTCGATTTGCTAACGGTATATGAGAACCTGCTCTTGTTCCAGAGCTTCTATCATCAGCAACGGGCCGTAGAGGAAATTCTGGAACTGGTCAATCTGACGGAGCATCAGACGAAGAAGGTCAAGGCCCTGTCAGGCGGGCAGAAGCAACGGCTGGCGATTGGACTGGCGATGATTAACGACTCGGATATTTTATTTCTGGATGAGCCGACGACCGGACTGGACCCGCAGGCGAGACGGAATATCTGGGACATTATTCTGAAGCTCAAGGAAATGAACAAGACCACCATCCTGACGACGCATTACATGGAAGAAGCAGAGAAGCTGAGTGATCGGGTGTGTATTGTCGATCAGGGGAAGATCATTGCAATGGACACCCCGGCACAGCTTATTCAGCAGCTGAGCAAGGAACGGGAAATCGTCGTTCGGCTGGAGCATAAACAGACCGCACTGGAAGAGGAAGAACTGTTGAATCATGCAAGCGGGCTTCCTGATGTGGTACGGGCAGAATGGGATGCCGGCCGCCTGAGCCTGGTCTCTACCAATGCGGAGGTTACGCTATTCCATTTGCTCAAACATACGAATGAGCAGGAGATCGGCATCGAACAGATTTCCATTCGTGAAATGAGTCTGGAAGACGTGTTCATTGCTTTCACAGGAAAGGAGTGGCGTGACTGATGAATCAGCTGGGCAGGTTGTTTGTTGCGAATTTTAAAATGACGTTTCGGGAAAAGCAGGTCTGGTTCTGGTCGATTTTTTATCCGGTTTTGCTGCTGATTATATTCCTGACGATCTTCAGCGGTATCGGCGGGGATGACGGTGACGGATTCAAGGCGGAAGTGGTACTGGTGCAGGAAGAGAGCACATCGATGCCGATGCTTGGCGGCATTTTGCGCAGTATACCGGTGCTGGAATTTGAGGAAGAGCAGGCCGTTTCTCTGGACAAGGCGGAGGAAATGGTGCGGGCCCAGGATGTGGATGCCGCGATCGTGCTGCCTGACGCGGGAGGGGAACAGCAGGTTTCCCTGATCATGAACACGGAGAATGAGAATGCTTCGACTTCGCAGGCGCTGAGAAGCATTCTGGACGGGGTCCTGCAGGAAATGAATTATCAGGAAGCACAAGTGGAACGGGTCTATTCCCTGGATACTCGCTTCGTCTCGGCGGGCTCGGAAGACATGGACTATAACGACTTTCTGTTAACGGGGCTGATTGCGCTGTCGATTGCACAGGCTGGCATGTTCGGACTGGTAGAACTGGTGCAAATGAGAAAGAACGGGATGCTGAAGCGTTTGCGTATGACGCCGATGAATATGCGTATTTACGGAATCAGTAACATCCTGGTTCGTTTTATCTTGTCGGTGATCCAGATTGTAATGCTGACGCTGATCGGACTGTTCCTGTTTGACGCGCATCTGAATTTTGCCATCTTCTCCTTTATTCTAATGTTCACGGTGGGGACGATGTCGTTCACAGCCTTTGGCTATTTCTTCGCTTCTGTGAGCAAATCGATGGAAAGCTATATGGGTGCGGCGAACCTGGTCAGCTTTATTATGATGTTCCTGAGCGGCATTTTCTTTGATTACAATTTGTTGCCAGGCTACGTGAAGCCGATTGCGGATGTAATGCCGCTGACCTATTTTGCAAACGGCATTCGCGATACGATGCTGCTAGGTCAAGGCATGATGGATTCGTCCTTCTGGATCAACATTGGTGTGTTGCTGGCATGGGGACTTGGGATGTTCGTCCTTGCAGGGAAGTTTTTCCAGAGTCGTTCAGATCTCAATCGTTAACATAGAGAGCATGTAGTCGTTCATTCGACATGAATGGATGTGTATGGAATGGCTCGCAATGGTGCGGGCCATTTTCTTTTTTTCAGCAGGTGAGAAAATTTGCAGAGGATGTAACCTTTTATGGGATGATGTCGTCCATATATACGTAGAGAAATCATCAGAGGGGGAAAGTGTGTCTGTATGCGATGGCGATTAAAGAAAAAAGAACCGACCAGCCATTTGGATGCCCAGAAAGTCGCTGAGCAGCCTGGTGTTGACAGTGTCACCAACGTGTCTCAGGAGCCGATTGTCATGGGTATCTCTGAACACGCGGATGACATGGAACGCCCACAATCCGATGCACGGTCCACCGGGTCAGGCGTGGAGATGGCTTTAGGTGAACGGACGAATCAAGATGAGGCCGCAACGAATGATTCAGCCGGTCAGCCTGCGGGCAGTCAGATGGTGAAGGAACCGGAATACGAAGGACCTTTACTGAAAGTCAGTGGCGTCGAGCGTTCCTTTCAGACAGGAGGGCGCAAACTGGACGTATTGAAAGGTATACATATGGAATTATGGCCGAAGCAGCTTGTCATGTTGAGAGGGCGCTCCGGTTCAGGAAAAACGACCCTCATGAACATTATTGGGGGTCTCGATCAACCGTCCAGAGGCGAAGTATACTTCAAGGAACGTCCCATTCATGCCTGGAGTGACGAGAAGAGAACCCGGATACGGCGTAAGGAAATCGGCTTTATTTTTCAAACCTATGCGCTTTTGCCCTTGCTGTCCGCGTATGAGAATGTGGAGCTCTCGCTTCGCATGTCCGGCTATCCGAGAAGCGAGTGGAAGTCACGGGTGAAGCATTGTCTGGAGCTTGTGGGACTGGGCAAGCGTATGGATCATCGCCCTTTTGAGATGTCGGGGGGAGAACAGCAGCGGGTGGCCATTGCCAAGGCGATTGCTCATCGACCGTCTCTGATTCTGGCTGATGAGCCTACGGCGGAGCTGGATTCGCAGATGGGTGCCCAGATCATGGCGGTTTTTCAGGATATTATCGAGGCAGAGCATGTGACCATATGCATGACTACGCACGACCCTACAATATTGGAGGTAGCCGATCATGTCTATCAAATGGTGGATGGAAGATTTACAGAAACAGCGATCGAAGACATACAGCCATGATCGTAAACGAAGCAGAAAGTGGACGGTGGCTGTTCTGGCCGTGATGATCGGAATTAGCGCCAGTGGCTGTGCCCTGTTGCCCGAAGAAAAGCAGGAGGAAGTCATACCGGTGATTACGCCGCCGAAGCTGTCGGAGAAGCCAGTCTATGCAGCAGCCGCGCAAACGATTGAGTCAAAGGTGAGCGGGGTAGGCAAGCTGATGTCGGCCAGAGAGGAAACGCTGTTCTTCACAGAGGAAGGAAAGCGGATTCGGGATATTTACATCGCGCCGGGTGACTTTGTCCAGGCGGGGGACGTGCTGATGTCCCTGGATGTACAGGAATTGCAGGATCAACTGCGCGAGAAGCGACTCGGATTTCGGGAAGCGGAGCTGCGGATGAAGCAGACGCTGCGGAACCAGGATCAGATGACCGATGAAGAATTTGAACGGGAGAAGATTCAATTCGAGAAGCAGCGTCTGGAGCTGACGGAGCTTCAGGAACAGATTGGACGTTCAACGCTGACGGCGCCGTTTAGCGGCACGATTGTGACCATCAGTGCTGCCAAGGGGGATCAGGTGAAGGCATACAGTCCGGTGGCCGTACTGGCTGATCTGACCCAGCTGGCGGTGACGGCAAAGCTCAGCAGCAACGATCTGCAAAAGGTCGCCCCGGGGATGGAGGCGATTGTAGAGATTAACGGAGCTGGACAGCACAAGGGAAAAGTCAAGCAGATGCCGGTCAATGAAACGTCGGAGGGGAATCGGGATTCGTTCAACGGTTTCGATCCGTACAATCCGAATGGTGGCGGGACCAAAATAGAGAAGATCGAGGATTTCCTTGTGGTTGAACTCAGTGAAATGCCGGAAGGGTTGAACCGCGGTACCCCACTGAGTGTCGCGATCGTCATTCAGCGTAAGGAAAATGCCATCGTCATCCCTCCTTCTACCTTGCGAACTTACGGAGGCCGCACCTACGTGCAGGTCGTAGACGAGGACGGGAGCAAGCGGGAGGTTGACGTTGAGGTTGGGCAGCAATCCTCGACGGTCGTGGAGATTGTGAAAGGGCTGGAGCCCGGTCAGAAAGTAGTGGGTAAATAATGCTCATGCTGCGGTTTGTATTTCGAAAAATGTGGAATACCCGCTGGCTGACGATCAGTACGCTGGCGGGACTTATTATCGCGGTGGCATTCTCAACCAGTATCCCGATGTATGCCAATGGATCGCTGAAGCGGGTTGTAGCGAACTCCCTGATGGAGAACAACAGCGGACTGCCAGCCGGATCACTGCTCATTCGTTATCAGGCAGTTGGGGCAGAAAAACCGGATTTGGATGCACTGAAGGAAGTCAATCAATACATAACGGACGAAATTCCGGAAAAAATCGCATTCCCTCAACATAACTATGTGCGAGCATATTCGCTTCGCTCCACCCGTATCAAACCGCTGGACCCGGATACCGATGCAAGCAAGCGACGCCAGATGTCCATGATGTCCCTGACAGATGTGCAGTCTCATATCCGTGTGGAGAGCGGCAGCCTGTTCAGTGATGAGATGAAAAACGGGGTCGTGGAGGCCATTGTGCTTCAGGATTCCTTGTACCGCAATTATTTCAGGGTGGGAGAGACGTATGCGTATCCCGTCTCGGCAGGAAATGTGAACAGCACGATTAAAGTGAAGATCGTGGGAACCTTTGAGCCCGAGGGATCGACCAATCCGTTTGATGCCTACTGGTTTCAGGGCATGGATGCGATGCTGAATACTTTTGTGATCAGCGAGAAGGTCATGGAGGAAGAATTGCTGGAAAAACAGCGTTTGCCGCTGGATTTGGCCAAATGGTATTACAATATCGATCTGCGGGACATTCAGACGAGTCAGCTGTCTTCCCTGGCTGGCACACTGGAGAGACTGGATGTCGATGTATATCAGTTGCTGAAAAATACAAAAGTTGATCTCTCATTCGAAGACATGCTGAAAGACTTCCGCAAGCAAAGCCTGCAATTGCAAGCTCTGCTGTTTACGCTGGCGGCTCCGATGATTGCGATGGTCTTTTATTATATCGCGATGAATGCCAGACAGTCGCTGGAACGTCAGCGCAGTGACATTGCCGTGCTTCGCAGCCGGGGAGGCAGTACGAAGCAAATTTTCCTCGTTTATTTTATTGAAGGACTGCTGCTCGGTGCAGTTGCCATTTTGACAGGGCCGCTGCTGGGCTGGTTTATGGCAAAAAGCATCGGTTCATCGAACGGCTTTTTATCATTTGTCAATCGGTCATCCATTCCGATCGATATCAATATGGATGCCGTGCTGTACGGACTGGTTACGGTGCTGATCGCCATGCTGTCCAGTCTCATTCCTGCCATCTCGTATGCCAGACAATCCATTGTAGGCATGCGCAAGCAAATGGCGCGGGGAGACCGCAAGCCACTCTGGATGCGCTGGTTTCTCGATGTGGCACTGGTGGGGGCAGTCGGTTATGGCTGGTACACTTTTGAGCAGAATCAGGTACTGTCTATGCAGACGGGCCTGTCCAACAGTGAGCTGCAGGTGCAGCCTTTGCTGTTCTTTGTGCCCGCGCTTAGTATTTTCTCATTGGGACTGCTGTTCCTGCGCATTTTCCCGTGGCTGCTGAAGCTGTTTACATGGCTGGGCAAATCATTCATGCCTGTTCCGCTGTACCTGACTCTGACACAGCTGTCCCGTTCCGCGAGATCGTATTATCCGCTCATGCTGCTGTTGATTCTGACGCTTGGTCTTGGGGTCTATAATGCGTCCTCGGCCCGAACGATTGATCAAAATTCAACGGAGCGCACGCAGTACGAGTACGGGACGGATGTCGTGGTGCGTAGCGTATGGGAAGGGTTTGTGGAAGTTTTCCCGGATGCTCCTCCGAAGCAGCCTGGGGAGGACAAAGGAGGCGGAGAAAATCCGGACAATGGCGGTGGCGGAGGTCAACCGGGCGGGCCCAATCAGCCTGGCGGACAGAAGCCCCCGGTCAAGGTGAACTACCGCGAGCCTCCTTTTCAGATCTTTCAAAACTTGCCAGGCGTGGAGCAGGCTGCCAGAGTGCTGAAGACACCGGGCAATGCAGTAGTGGCTGGACGTACAGCCGGTCAGGGTGTTGTGCTGGGCATTGACAATCTGTCCTTCTCTGAGGTGGCCTGGTTCCGGGATGGAGACCTCCTTCCCGTCCATCAGAATCATTATTTGAATGTACTGGGCTTTCATGAAGCGGCGGTGATCGTGCCGGAGAGTTTCGCCGAGCGGCATCGGCTGGAAGCTGGAGACATCATCAATATTGCGATTGAGCAACAGTCGATTGAATTTATCGTAGCGGCCACAGTCCCTTACTGGCCTTCACAGTATCCAGATGAACAACCGTTTTTTGTGGCCAACCTGGACTACATATATGATCAGGTTCCGATCATCCCTTATGAGGTATGGCTGAAAATGGAGGATGGCGCACCGGCCACACCGATGGTGGAAGCGCTGGCTGAGAAAGGCATTCAGCTGTCATCCATTCAGGATATGCGCAGCGAATTGGTCAAGCAGGAGAAGCATCCTTCACGTGGGGGAGTATTCGGGATTTTGAGTCTCGGATTTCTCGTATCGGTGATGGTGTCACTGACTGGATATGTGCTGTACTGGTTCTTCAATCTGTCCAGCAGAGTTGTGCAGTTCGGGGTGCTCAGAGCGATGGGATTGTCGCGCAGGCAGCTGACTGGCATGCTGTTTCTGGAGCAGGTGTTTACAGCCGGACTTGCGATCGGACTCGGGGTATTGATCGGCAAGTTGACCAGCTTGCTCTTCCTGCCGTTTCTGGAAACGTCGGAAAGTGCGCAAAAGCAGGTCCCTCCGTTCAAAGTTGTGTTCGATTCACAGGATACGATGCAGCTCTACATGGTCGTATCTGTGATGATGGTGATCGGGGCCGCCCTGCTATTCATGCACATTCGCAAGCTGCGTGTCCATCAGGCGGTGAAACTCGGAGAGGAGCGTTGATCCCATGATTGAATGTGAAGGACTGGTCAAGATTTACCAGACCGATGAAATTGAGGTTGTGGCCTTGCAGGGACTGAATATTCACGTAAAGCCGGGTGAGATGATGGCGATCATCGGAAACAGCGGCAGCGGGAAATCTACCCTGTTGAACATTCTGGGTGGTCTGGATAAACCTTCAGCCGGTCAGGTGCGGGTAGGGGAATGGAATCTGCTGAAAATGACGGATGACCAGCTGGTGGAATACAAGCGAAAAACAGTGGGCTTCATCTGGCAAAACAATGCACGGAATCTGGTGCCTTACCTGACCGCGATCGAGAATGTCGAGATGCCGATGATGCTCAGTGGGAAGCTGGATCGGGCATATGCGAGGCAACTGCTCGAATGGGTCGGGCTGAAGGAACGTATGCATAATAAGCTTCAGCAGCTCTCAGGTGGTGAACAGCAGCGTGTGGCCATCGCGATTTCATTGGCCAACCGACCTTCGCTGCTGCTGGCGGATGAGCCGACCGGTTCTGTGGATACGCAAACGGCCGATATGATTATGGATATTTTTCGGCGCATGAACAAGGAGCTCGGGGTGACCATTGTCATTGTGACGCATGATTTGACGCTCGCTGGTAAGGTCGATCGGGTGATAGCGATCCGTGACGGGCTGACCAGCACCGAGTTCGTGAAGCGAAATCCGAATCTCGATCTGCTCAGTCAGGAAGGAAGCAGAAGGATCGGGGAAGCGCATGAAGAGTATGTGGTGGTGGATCGAGTAGGCCGCCTGCAGATTCCAAAGGATTTTCTGGAGGCGCTGAATATAGATAATAAAGCATCGATGGAGTTTGATGGTGATCAGATTGTCATTAAGTCACCGAAAAAATTGGAGGGGAATCTGAATGAAAAGAAGTAAGTGGACGAAATGGTCTGCGTTGACGCTGGCGGTTGTCATGATGCTAACTGTGCTGGCTGCCTGCAGCAAGGATTCAGGGGATACAGACGGAGAGAAGCGGTTGCTGCGAATAGCCACGCTGTACGGAAGCGGCAATAACGAGCATTTGCGCAGTACGTATACAGATCTGTATGCCTTTGCGAATCCGAACATCGAAATTGAATTTGTATCGGCTGTGGATTGGAACAAACATTATTTCACGAATGAAAATTATGAAAACCCGAATCAGGAGCCGGATGCGGTGGAAGAAATGACCAAGCTGCTGGAAGGCGACAATCCGCCGGATTTGCTGTTCGTGGACCAAAACAGCCTGCAGCAATTTGTGGAGAACAATCTGCTGCAATCGCTGGAGCCATTTATTCAGGACAATGAATTCGATCTGGAAGATTTTGTGCCTGTCGTAAAGGACAGTCTGCGTGAAGCAGGAAATGGTGAAATGTATGCCTTGGCGCCAACGTTTTCTTCTGCAGCACTTATTTACAATCTGGATATTTTTACAGAAGCAGGGGTATCCCCTCCTACAGATAAAATGACCTGGGATGAAATTTTTGATTTGGCTCAGCGGATCAGTGCACATTATGCGACTGCGGATGAGAAGAAGTATGGCTTCGCCTTCACCCAATGGTCCAACAGCAGAAATTTGTTTGAAGATATGAGATCATACACGTCATCGCTTGGCTTGCAGGTGTATGATCCGGAAGCGAATACCATGCTGGTGGATTCCCCGGAATGGGAGCAGGTGTGGACGAAAATGATTCAGCTGAAGGAAGCAAATATTTTTCCTGAAGAGCCGGACTATGAGAAGATGACCGAGCAACAAATGAGAAGCCGCTACTACAGTCACAATTTCCTCTCCGGTCGCACGGCGATGATGCTGATGGACTACGGACAGATCAACGAAATCATTACCGCGATGACGTATGCGAATGAAATGGATGATTTTGAGCCGTTCACGTGGGATTTTGTTACCTATCCGGTACATCCTGACCAGCCGGACACGGGTGGATTCGCCTCCCTTGATCCGATCATGGCGATTCCGGCTAAAGCGCAAAATACGGAGGATGCTTGGGAAATGATTGCCTTTATCAATGGGGAAGAATGGGCGAAGCTGAAGTCCAAGAGCACCTATAATATGGTATCTCGCAAATCGTACATCGAAGAGCCAGCCGGATATGATATTAATCTGGAAGCTTTCTATACACTTAAAACAGGACCGAACCCTTATCTCGCAGATTATCGGAACAACCGCTACTGGGAAGTGAGCTCCTTTGCTTATGACCTCTTTAACCGGGCCTCGAATGGTGAAATGACAGTGAAAGAGGCCTTGCAGGAGTGGACGGCCAGAGGGAATGAAATGCTGCAGCGTCCGCAAGGTGACAATGGGTTCGGGATCCCGATCGATGGCGCTGTTACAGAATCTGAGGCCACGATTGAAGTGATCGAATAGACGTTTGACTAATTGATTTGGATCACAGCCCTCCTGCCTACGATCATTTCGTATAGGCGGGAGGGCTGTTTCCGTATGAGGAGGTACATGATATAATAGTACAAATTCACAGAAGAGGTGAGCACGATGACAAGAAGAGTACATAGCAAAGAAGTGCATGAGGCCGCACTAAGAAAGCTGAGTGACCGCGGCGTCACGATCGAGGATATCGCCTACATCGTGTTCGAGATGCAATCTCCCTATCAACCGGATCTGACTATGGAGGAATGCGCAGAGAGTGTGCACGCAGTGCTGCGCAAACGTGAGCTTCAGCATGCTTTGCTGGTTGGAATTGAACTGGACGAGCTGGCGGAACAGAAGAAGCTGTCTGAACCGCTGCAATCCATTGTAGAGTCCGATGAAGGGCTGTTTGGCTGTGACGAGACGCTGGCCCTGGGGTCAGTACTTGGATACGGGTCGATTGGGGTGACCACGTTCGGTCATCTGGATAAAAATAAAATCGGGATTATTCGCAAGCTGGATACAAAGACAGGCAAAGGCGTGCATACGTTCCTGGATGATCTGGTGGCCAGCATTGCCGCATCTGCTTCCGGACGGATTGCGCATCGCATGCGGGATGAGGAAGAGCGGGAAGGAAACATCGAACCGTTTGCCGGTTAAGCTATAAGCAGGCAACGGATGTAGGGGTCTGCAGCAAAGAAAGCGTCTGAAATCTGAATTCATGTGTAAGAAATCCACGCCATCTGGTTATGCTAGAAGAGAGCAGCGCTTAGTAACCGTAATGGAGTGGTAAGACATGAATTGGGTATACTGGAATCGCTTGTATAACACCAAATTCCAGGCGAGCTGTGTAGCCAGACGAATGGAAGAGGACTGGTGGTTGTACGGCTATGAATGTCCAGAACATGTGGAGATATACCGTTCGAGAAAAGGACGTTTCGGAGTTCGCTACACGCTGTAGAAAAGAATTCAGATGATTGGCTTGACATGGATGAGCAAATTGGTGTATATTAGTTCTTGTCGCTGTTCGTATTCAACAAGTGATCGACAAGTAATCGACAGCACTGAAATGACGCGGGGTGGAGCAGTCTGGTAGCTCGTCGGGCTCATAACCCGAAGGTCGTAGGTTCAAATCCTGCCCCCGCAACCAACCTCATCATGCGGGCCTTTAGCTCAGTTGGTTAGAGCGATCGGCTCATAACCGATTGGTCGGGGGTTCGAGTCCCTCAGGGCCCACCATTAAGAACGTATGATTGCGGACTGATACATAGATTTAGACATAACCATTGCGTAAAAAAGAATTACAAAAAAGATAAAGACATAAAAAATTCCGTTCAGGCAGCTGATGCTGTTGAACGGAATTTTTTTGTATTTCCACCCGTTATGGATGCCCCTGCTATGAATGCTGTGAATGTTCCTGGCTTAGGAAGATGTGGAAGGGGATGAAGGCTCCTCAACCGGAGGTCCTGCAAACGGATTTTCCTTTTCGATTGGCTCTTGGACTTTCAGAACCGGGGTGTACTCCCCGCCTACATACGCATTTACTTTCGGTTGTGTTAAGGCCTGCAAGTAGGACTCTGTCCATACCGGCACGTGTTTTCTAACATATACGTGTGCCTCTCCCGATTCTGTAAATTCTACTTTCTCCAGAATGAGATAATAACCGGAATTCGGTTTGACTCCCCATGTAACGGTTACTTCCTGAACCCCCGAATCCAGCTTGTTTACTTTCATCACAGGCTCATCGTCGAGGGTCACTTCTTCGTCCCCTTCATATAAATCAGAGTCGATCGGATTGGATACGGGATCGTCACCATCCGGAAGCTCGGTGTCCACCGGTTCCTGATTGTCGACCATTTGCAGCGCTTCATACAGAATGCCTGCTGCTTCTCCGCGCGTAATGACACGTTTCGGGTAGAAGTTCTGGTTTTCATCCAGTTCTACAATGGAGGCATTCAACAAGCTCTGAATGTCGCCTTTGGAATCTGGATCGATATCGGCTTCATCATTGATGGTGAAGTACATTTCGGTAAAGGCATAATTGCCTTTCGCTTCAATCGCCGACATGATCAGGCTGGCGAATTCTTCACGGGTGATGGTCGCAGACGGATTAACATCGCGGTCAACGGCCAAACCATAAACGCCTGCAATAATGAACGATTGCGAGTACCAGGCATCTTCCGGCACCTGTGTGAAGGAATCCGAGGCCTGCGGGGCTTTGATGAAGAGCATATGGGCCAGATTCAGATTGAAGCCGCTGACGACCATGCTGACGGCCTGGGCATACGTCATTTCCCCTTGCGGGTTGAATTGATCCTTGCTGACGCCATTTACGACGCCGTTTTGCTTGAGCTCCATAATTTGATTGCGGTTCGGACTATTCTGGATGTCATTGAACGCATAGACGGAGCTGGACATCAGCAACGCGCCAGCTACAGAAAGTGATAGCGCTCGTTTCATAGATTTTTTCACAATTTCACGCTCCTAACGAATTTGAATGGATCATTTTGGTGGTTCACCCTTATGAACGCGAGCCAGTTTCGAAAGGTTGCACCAAGAATGCGAAAATTGGTTATTTGTTGACCTTGGACAATTCAACAGGTCAATGGTATGGTTGATTCATCATGATTTCATATGGAGGTGAACCGGCGATGACAAGTCACGTACGCTGGGGAATTCTGAGCGCGGCCAATATTGCTGTAAAATCGTTTTTACCCGCTGTGAAGCAATCTGAAACGGCTGTGGTAGTGGCCGTGGCTTCCAGAAACGAAGAGAAAGCCAGGTCATTTGCAGACGAGCACGGGATAGAGCGGGCGTATGGCAGCTATGAGCAGTTGTTGCAAGACCCGGAT
Source organism: Marinicrinis sediminis (assembly GCF_042685085.1). NCBI lineage: Bacteria > Bacillati > Bacillota > Bacilli > Caryophanales > Paenibacillaceae > Marinicrinis > Marinicrinis sediminis. Next base: position 14,535 of record NZ_JBHUMM010000037.1, on the reverse strand, counting down.
ATCGATGCTGTGTATATTCCACTTCCGAATCATTTGCATGCGGAGTGGACGATACGGGCAGCCCAGGCAGGCAAGCATGTGCTGTGCGAGAAACCGCTGGCGATCAGCGAGGAAGAAGCAGCCCGGGCTGTGACAGCTTGCAAGAAGGAAGGCGTACAACTGACGGAAGCATTTATGTATCGCCATCATCCGCGATATGATCAGATTAAAGCTTGCATCGCCGCCGGAGAGATTGGAGACATACGGGGGCTGTATGCCAACTTTACATTCGATAAGCATACGGATACGGATAATGTGCGCTTCCAGAAGAAGATGGGTGGCGGCTCGCTGTATGATGTAGGATGTTACCCGATTTCTGCGGCCAGATATGTGCTGGAGCGGGAGCCGGAAGCGGTGGCGGTACAGGCGTTTTTTTCCGAGGACCACGATGATGTAGATATGATGGCTTCAGGGCTGATTGAGTTTCCGAATCAGGTCGGGTTGACGTTTCAATGTGGCATGTGGGCAGAGCGTCGGAACAACTTGCTGATCATTGGTAGTGAGGGAAGCATCGAGGTGCCGTCAGCTTTTATTTATGATCCCGACAATCGGCATTTCTATGTATCTGTTAAAGGGGAGCGCCGCGAAGTAGAGGTACCCGAAGTGAATCATTATACGTTGCAGCTCGATGATTTCGGTCGCAGTATTCTGGAAGGGCGTAGTCCGAGGTTTCCGGCAGAGGACAGCCTCTTGAACATGCGCGTGATTGAGGCTTGTTTGCGATCAGCCAGAAATCGGGAGCGAATTCATTTGTAAGGCAATCATCCATCAGAATGGAAATGAAGAAGGGAGCGGATAGGGAGAATGAAGCACAAGACACCCTTTCAACTGCAGGTCGGGACGGACCCGGATCGGATCCTGCGTGGCGATGTGTTTTCACCACCGTCTGGTGATCCGAAAGGCATCGTGATCATTTGCCATGGCTATAAAGGCTTTAAGGATTGGGGCATGTTTCCCTACACAGCCAGTGAATTAAGCGACGAGTACGAGGTAGTGACCTTTAATTTCTCCCACAATGGGGTGGGGACGGATATGGAAACCTTCACGGAGCTGGAGAAATTTGCGCACAATACGTACAGCAGAGAGCTGGAAGATCTGGGTGTGCTGATTGAGGCTGTTTCGGCATCTTCGCATGTGGTTCAACAGACGGACAGCACTACGAACCAGTTGCCTATTTATTTGCTCGGTCATAGCCGTGGAGCGGGCGTTAGTTTGCTCTATGCGCTCGATCATCCGGAGCAGGTAGACGGGGTGATCAGCTGGAACGGAATCGGGGATGTGGATCTGTTTTCCAGTGAAGAGAAGGCCGCGATGTGGGAGAAAGGACGGGCTTATGTCTTCAACAGCCGTACGCAGCAGCATATGCCGCTCGATGTAGAGATATTGAAGGATATGGAACGGAATCGGGAGCAATTCGACCTCATCACGCGGATCAGCGAACTGGCCGTTCCGGCGATCCTCATTCAGGGCAGTGAAGATTTCACCCGATTGAAGAAGCAAAATGAGAGACTGAGAGAGCAGCAACCACGTCTTGCCTACGTACAGATTCCGGAGGGGAATCATACTTTCCTGGCGGTGCATCCCTTCAAAGGGACGACCGGACCGCTCGAAGGCGCGATAGCAGCCACGAAGAACTGGCTCTCTCAGCAGATTCAATCCGATAAGGATAAGAAAGAGGAGTAAGGTTTATGCAACAACCCGTTTTCAACAGCATGAAACTGGCATCTATGATCGGAATGACCATGGCGGGCTTATTAATTAGTTATTTGAATGGGTGGCCGCTGGCTGCCGGGTTTTCGATCGGATTGATTTATACGGTTATGGTCGCTTTTCGTGGTGCGATTCCTTGGCGAGAAATAGGAAAGGGCATGCGGGAAGGTGCTTGGCATACAAAAGAGGTCATGATGATCCTTCTGTTCGTGGGACTTCTGATCCCGGCCTGGACGGGCAGCGGTACGATCCCCTACCTGATTCAGCAATGTCTGGCGTGGCTGCCACCCAGCTATTTTCTCGTGTTTTGTTTTGTATCCAGCAGCATCGTGGCGATGATTCTCGGTACTTCAACCGGAACGCTGAGTGCGCTTGGTATTCCGCTTGTGGGCGCTGCGGCTGCCCTGGATGTCCCGCTAGCGATGTGTGCAGGGGCACTGGTTTCCGGGGCTTTTGTGGGAGACCGGACGTCACCTGTATCGAGTGCAGCCCGTCTGACTGCGAGTTCTGCCGGGAATGTACCGGAGGTGCACCGCAAAGCAATTCGTGGAACAACGCTGGCCGCGATCACCCTCACGGTTACTTTCTTCCTGATCCTCGATCTGCGTCATGCATGGGGGGCGAACGGCATTCCGATGCCGGAATATCTCGGTCTGTTTGATCTGCATATTTCCCTTGCGCTTCCCGCCATGATTCTGGTGACCGCGATGTTGCTCAAATGGCCACTTATCTGGACGTTTGGCATTTCGATTGCCACCAGTATGGTGCTCGGCAGTATCTGGCAGGGTGTGACCCTCATGGAGTGGTCGACTTCTCTGCTTACGGGTTGGGATCAAGGTGGGTATGCCGCGCTGCATACCAAGGGTCTTCTGGATATGCTCGATCTGATCTGCCTAATCGGACTGGCAGGCGCGCTGATTGGCGTGCTGGAAAGAGCGAATGCCATTGAGCCGTGGATTCAGCGAATGATGGGCGGCCGTACATCCATGCTGGTGGCAACGATGAAACTGTTCGGGTTTGGCGTGTTATTGGGCATGATCTCCTGTACCCAGACCCTGCCACTCATGGTAAGTGGCAAGACGGTTCGACCGGTGTGGATTCAACGCTTTGCCTCTGCCGATCTTTCGAGGGTTGTCTCGGACACCGCACTGGTGACAGCCGGACTGATCCCCTGGAATATGCTCGCCTTGCTCTGTGCGACTATTTTGGACGTTCCGGTTACGGCGTATGTGCCATATGCAATTTTTCTGTGGTGTCTGCCGCTCTGTACGCTATGGGTGTCGATGCGAAGAGACAGGAGCTCGCAAAAGGCTCAACCTTCCATACCAGCCAATCTGTCTTCCTGACGGTTTAAAGGCTGGTATGGAAAGTTTCCCTTGATATCATCCGGGTTTATTTGGAACGAATCACCTTATCCTTTTCATCAAATCGAGTGCTATGAACGGCTCAGGTATCGTTGAAATATACGGTACCTTTTTTATGTTCGGATCTTACGATTTGCAGGCAGTCATTCCACGATGTGAATCGATTCGGCGGTTCCAATAGGCGGGTCGGATGCGGCGACTTCTTCACTTGCCTGTATTTCCACTACGTCCCCGATGTTCAACGTGTCGTACATGTCTTCATCCTGAACATACAACCAGATGAGTTGACGGTTACGGGCTGCTTCCTCAATCAAGTCATCTAATTCGTCTACATCATCTTGTTTCTCCACTTCTTGCAGGAACAAGATGTGTGGCTTGCCTTTCACATATTCCTTTGCCCCGACCAGACCGATGTCGCCACTGCTTTCAGCTGGTTTATTCATGCAACCGATAGCGAAAAGGGAAACGAGTAGAAGCAGGATAAGCAAGCCTGTTATTCTCCAATTGGTTCTCATTTTGGGCCTCCTATGTTTCTTTCACTTATTTTTCTATCTATACCCTGATGTGCGTCTTATGAATGACGGACAGGTGAAAGATATTTGCCAGGCTGCCCAATACCAGAGTGTATACCAATGAATATATCAAGTCTGTATCAGTGCCTATCCCAAAACACTTTTCAAAAGACTGTACCACACTCTGCACCAAAGAAGACTGCACCAAAGACCGAACCAGCGTCTGTACTAAAGAGGACTGTACCAGAGTCTGTTCGAGTTGTGTAACTTCTGGTTGCATAAGATCGTTCCGCTCTGAAATTATGCTTGTCGCTTGGGACTCTGACTGGACTGGGACGGTTCCATGAACTTGAACGATCTGGTAACGATCCTTAGTTGTAGGTTCAGGTCACTCATTTTTGGTAGCGTACACGCGCAGTCTGACATAGTCTGCTGTCCAACGTGTCCCGTCATAGAGCTTTGGCTTTAGCAGTTCAACGACACGATGCAAACAGGAGTCTCGTTGCTCGGCATCCAGACTTACGAAGAGAGAGGAGGCAAATTGTTCGAGCCAGTGTCGCATGCTCTGTTCCCCCGGGACAAGCGGTGTCGGTCTGGGAACGATGTTCGCCATGTGTACGGTAAACTCGTGATGGGTGAGCAAGGCAGTATAGGTTTCCCGAGTTGGGAAATACCACGGCAGCAGGGGCGATGCATCGATGCCATGATCCTGCTGGAGAACGTGAAGAATAGCCTCTATGATATGCTGGATATTTCCGAAGCCACCCATTTCTGCAACAAAGCGTCCGTTTGGCTTCAGATGTTGATGAATGCATCGGATCACACCTTCGGGTTCCTCCTTCATCCAGTGGATCGCCGCATTGGAAAACACCGCATCGAACTGCTGGTTGAGATGAAAGCGCTGGCCGTCTGCCACGGCCAGGTTGAGCTGCGGGTATTTGCTTCTCGCCTGGTTGATCATCTCTGCGGAACCATCGATTCCGTATACATGGCTGCCATATTGAGCGATTTCAGCAGCCAAATCTCCCGTGCCACAGCCCACATCCAGAATGTTCTCCCCTTTTACTGGCGCGAGTACATCTATGAGTTCTTGACCATAGCCGGAAACATAACCATGTTGCTCGTCGTATTGATTGGCGTTCCAATGATGTGTTTGCATGTGTAAACATCCTTTCTAATTGGGGTGTAGAATCAAAAAACCGCTTGCCAAATGATGGGGTTTTGATATATTCATAGCATAACCGGATTTTATACATAGATGAAATATATAAAAATTATGAAGTTAATAGTATATACCTATAATTAAGGATTGAGAGGGGTTTTACGTTTGTCGAGTCATGATCAGATTTATCAAGAACAAGCCCAGCAATACGATCAATTGATCGGTCGTCAACGCAGCCTGATGCCTGAGATCAGCCGGATCGTGGATCTGAAAGGTAAGCAGGTGCTGGATATTGGGGCAGGTAGCGGACGGCTTACGTTTCCTGCGGCCATCTATGCTGAGCGGGTCGTGGCCTTGGATGTGTCAAAGGAAATGCTTGAACTGCTCTTGGATAAGGCACGAATGCAGGCACTGCAACGCATTGAAACGGTCGTTTCTGACCATCTTCAGCTTCCATTTGGAGATAATCAATTTGATGTGGTACTGGCTGGTTGGAGTTTGTGCTATTCAGCCAACCTTCATGTGACAGGCTGGCGTGACAACTTGCAGCAAATGATGATGGAAATCACCCGTGTGCTGCGAACAAATGGCACGATTATCCTGTTCGAGAATATGGGAACGGCGACGACCACGCCAGAACCGCCTGATTTTCTCGTTCCCTATTTCAAGGAACTGGAAACGACATATGGAATGAAGCGAGAAGTCTTCAGACTGGATTATGCGTTCGATCATGTGGAAGAGGCGATCGAAGAAGTACGGTTTTTCTTCGGGGCGGAGTTTGCAGATCGGGTGAAGGAGGCCCAGTGGTCCACCGTACCGGAATTTGCGGGAATGTGGTGGAAACAGCTGTAGGAGCAGCTGTTGAAGCTGAGTGATCAGGAATGAGACGCAATGACAAGACTCGAAGTGCACGGACATCTGTGAATGAGGGTGACTGGCAGCAGGGTCGAAGTTGGCAAATCGATTCGAGCAGGTTTACAATAAGGGAAGACACAGAAATGAAGAGGCAAGGAAATGAGGCGAGTAGGCATGTGGAAGAGCATCTTGCTGGGTATGGTCGCGATGTGCGGCATTCTGATCTATGGTTGGGTAAGTGGAGATAGTGACGGAACGGGCGTGAGCGAGACGAGAACGCTGCTTCTGGCTGTAGGTATTGGTGGTGGCTTTCTGTCTGCTGTACTGTCAGGTGGACTGCTAAACGGCGGTCAGGTGAGAAGCAATACGGTAAGTGAGACAGACGAAGATCGAAAGAGCAGGCAGCGCTGGACGCTTTATGTACTCGGTTTCGCCTTGCCCAGTCTGCTGGCGGGTGCCGTAATGCTGTGGCTATAAAAGGGCCGTAAAGAAAATGTAAAAATCCGTGTTGACAGTCAAGAGAAAACTTGATAAGATAATCCTTGTCGCCAAACGGCACAGTCAACCAACAAGCATACCCGACCTGTTAGCTCAGCTGGGAGAGCGCCATCTTGACAGGGTGGAGGTCACTGGTTCGAACCCAGTACAGGTCATTTCATCTAAAGCTTAAAATCCCTTCATACTAAAGGGATTTTTTTGTGCGCGAAATCCGCATCGTGATCTAGGTCTTGTTAATTGTTAGATGTGGTGCTATTTTTGGTGCTACAAATACCGCAGGAACAATTTTTCATTAGGGAAAATAATATCATAAAGCAGCTCACTAGATAAATTGATGAGCTATTTTTAGTACTATTTTAACTCGCTCAACATCTTGAAACAGCCATTGCAAGCACCATAAGTTACTACTATCTATGCTACTCTAATGGTTTTATAATATCTAAATAGTCTTTTGATATTTTTTAAATTTTAAAGTTTTACGCCTTATCTTTACTGTAGCGAGGGAGTGACGACATGAGTGAAAAGGAATTTGTTTATATTAATGGAGACAAGTACAGGTTAGTTATCAATAGTGAAGGGGAAAAATGCTTGATATGTGATAAAAACAGCGATGGTTTCAAAATGACGATACATCTTGTAGAAGACCCTATTAGTTTAAAATCAGCACAAGAAGCATTAGATAGATTTGTTGTTAACTGCTTATTGTAAATATTGCGACCTATTACTAATTTCAAGCGGTTCAACCTTGTTTTTCTCTTCTTGCAATTTATGCATCACCTCAATATTATGTATGTTTACCCTATTGATTAGCTTTTATACTTTTATAAAATCCAATACATCCCAACAACAATGTACTCGCACTAAACAAAGGCATTAAAATCCTCAAATAGGCTGGATCATCATGGGACATTAACAAAAAAATAGCCACACCGATAATGATGCTTAATAGGCTTAGGTACAATAATGGCTTATTCATATTTTAGATCACCTCCATATAAATTCTGATTTAAGGCTCCTAATCAATGGGGGTCTTTTTTAAGATTGTCTATATAATGCTTAATTTTAGCAATCTGATCTTGTGTTAAACCTTCAACACTAATAGATTCTTGTCCGTTTATTAACCAATCTAAACTCACCTCAAAATTTCTTGCTATTGATTGTAAAGCAACAGAGCTTGGTGTTGAGACTCTTTTATCGCTCTCCCAATCGCCTACGTTGCCAGCCGATACTCCAATGATTTCGGCAAAAGCCTTCATGCTGAGACCCTCATTTAAACGCAATTGTTTAATCCTGTCATTAATCTCTTTCATAATTTCCTCCAAAAAAATAAAAATAGTTGTTGACCAATCGTAAATACGTATGTATAATCAAAGTATAAATAATCGTAAATACGATTACAGATATAAATTTACCATTACAACCCTAGACTCACAATGGGTATAATGGACTAATTTCCTATTTCCAATTTTTAGTATAAGGGAGGACGAATCATGCAACCAACAACCACAGACAAACCAAGTATCCAATGTATTTTAAGCGTTATGTCTGATGAGGATCTTCAAACATTGGTGGACATAGCTCAATGCCATCTACGGCTTGCCAGTACCAATATGGGACGATTCCCCTCGGATGAGCAAGTAGGCGCTGTACAAGCTCAAATTGACCGTCTGAGAGCCGAACGAGATGACATTATCAGCAAATGGAAGGGGATTCTCCTGAATGACTGAACTTTTGTATACTATTCCCGTTATGACTCAAAATAGAGAGACGCATTGGCTTCCAGTCAATTCAATCGATTTTATTGAATGCGATCAGTCCGGCTATATTGGTTATGCTGATCATACTATGTATAATTTGATTTCTAATTTTATATTTTTAGGAGATGCTTTAACAGCACATGGATTTATAAAAGGTAGATCGACCTTACTCAATCCAAATAACGTCATTGCATTAGATCATGATCTTAAGATAGCAAGATATACTGGTGCTGATGTAATCTTATCACAACAACAATATAAGCAAATCAAAAAAATATTAAAATAAGGAGCTGTTTGTTATGTCTAGTGCTGTAGAAGTTAGAAAAGTATGGATACTTGATATTAATGGAGAGATGGCCTTTACTAGTGATCAAAATGTAGTAAATAGTAATGATGGGTATCACCTTGCCACATACAATGACTTATATTTCTACGCTCCGATTGATAGTTTTAAAAATTTTGTATGCGAAGTAAAAGAGGGCTATTTTGTATACTGGCAAAAAACAGTGGAATGTGTACTAGGGTCAGATGAGACATTGGGTGAGGAATCGTTTGATTGGGGATTTAAGCAAGTATATTTTGAATGATAAAAAAGAATCTAAAAAGTAAATAAATATTCGAATGATAAATAAACTCTTGTAATAATTACTAGAGTTTGGTATGTTAATATGATAGGGGTGCTAGCTTTGTGGTGATCTAGCATCCTAACTTTTTATTCGCTTGTTCGGAGGTGCTGATCATTCCATTTTAATTAAAAGCATGTTCTTTATCTGTATCTGAATTATATATCATCTATGTTCATTTTTCAACTATAACTTAGTTATATCTAAAAAAATCTAAAATACAATCGGAGGAAACAAATGATAAGTAAGGATTTAGTAAAAAAATGTAATAAGTCAGAACTAAAAAAATTTTTAGGATTTGAAACACACACTAGAATGTCTGATATCAAATTGTTTGAAATTATTCAGGAGAAGTGTGTAAAGGATGAGTCTAAGCTTGAGGAATTCTTCACTCAATTTGGTTTAGTTACAGGTGTAACACCGGTAGAATTCGAATCGAAATACAACTGTACCAAAACGGAGCGCCAACGCTGGACTGAGGAAAATAAGCTTCCAATTGTAGGATACAAGAGGAGCCAATACGGGAATTATCCCTTATTCAATCGTTACTATATTGATCGCTTAAATAAAGAGATGATTGAACAATGGAGGGTTGCACACAAACAAAAAGTATCAGAAAACAGAAAGAAAGCTGTTGAAAAAGCAAAGAATACACGTTTAAAAAATATCGAATTAAATAAAAAGAAGGCACAAGCCAGAATTGAATTCGAAAAAAATATAAATAAAATTAGAAGTAAATGGGATTTAGAAGAAAACAGTATACTGTCTTCCACATATGATCTAGCTTTTTGGACAGTATGGATATCAAGATGGGCGAAAGAACATCAGTGTAATGGTGATTATGATGCAAAAGAACTTTTTTACGAAATGAAAAATGAAGCCATGAAGCAATTAGTGTTGTCACCTTATACTAGTATTGCATTCTATCGACCTGAAAATCACAAGAAAACAACAATTGATTTGTGTTCAATGCATTATGATGAATATAAATATACCGATGTTGATATCAAATCGTATGTAGATATATATTCCGAAGAAATTGAATCTTGTTCGTATTGTATTCACTATACCGAAAGAGATTATTATTCCTTATATTTTATTCAAATTGAGAATGAAAACATTCCCGATATATCCTTTTCATTTCACTCACCATATTCAATTGGGGAAAGTTATCTCCCTTCTCCTAAATTGTTGGAGAAAGTAGACAAAGAAACTCATCGTTCATCTGAAGGCATGTTTAGATTCGGACGAAGTTTATATAATGAAGAAAAGACTCTCTTCAATGAAGAATATACACAAAAAAATTTTAGGATAGCCTTATCAAAATACATGTCTATTTTAGCAGGAAAACAGAGTAGAGGATATCCTCTACTCTCCTGATACTAAATATTTTTGGAGGTAACAACTAATGCAAGAATACTTTTACGTTTACGATAGATCACTCATGAGATTCCTTCGATACCAGCACAATTTTGAATTCATCTGCACAGGATTCCATGTGGTAAGCAAGGATCAATTCTGGCAGTTTAAGAGTACACCTGAGCTTCACGAGATAGTAAAGGAATATTCTAAAAATCGGAATAAAACCGATAGGGTAGTGAATGTGTAACGTGTAACATATTCAATCCTACCGATAGGGTACTAAACATGTAACAGGTGACATGTACCGATACAGGAGTAAACATGCTACACGTTCATGCTCCGATAGGGTACTAAACATGTAACAGGTAGCGCATTTACTACCCTAATATTAACAGAATACAATTTAACAGAATACAATTTAACAGAAAACAAACTAACAGAATACAGTAAGGTAGGTAAGTGTTTTTTGGAATTGAAAATCTGAAACACTAAATAATTTTGGAAGGAAATTACTAAATGAAGAATGAAGGATTTATTAAATTTTATAACTGTTTTATGGATACTGGTAAATATAAATTATCACCACTTGATTGGTACTGGTATGCTCTTTTGGCTAGTAGATGGAATGCATTTTTGAACGTTGCTGAAATTACTATCAATAGGTTAACAGAGATTCAACATTATTACAAAAATAAAAGATCGGCTATAAACAAAGGAAATGTAAAAAATAAAGTTTGGGAGTTACAGGATCGGGGATTAATCACAATACTTACATCTGATGATGAATTGATTGCTAATAAAAAGGGTGAATTTAATTACGACAAAACAATAGTAATAGCATTCAACAACTTTGACGGTAAATATGAGCCGATACATAAGAGCTTATATGACAAAACAGACGATGTATATGAAAATTATGCTCTCTGCTGCATTCATCGCATTGAACAATCTAATAAAAAGAACCGTAACAAAAAGGGATTTGATAAAAGCCTTACTGCTTGGGAATCACTACTGGAATGTAGCAGTGATACGGTAGAAAGAACAATTGGAAGTATGCTTGATAAGAAGCTGGTTAGTCGCGAAGGATGGAATAAAAAGCAACTGAATAACGGTCAATACAAATCCACTCCTTACGAGTATTTTATTGGGGTTCAAGATAAGGTTCCAGGTACGCCAATGAATGATTCAACTGAACAACAAGATACTGAACAGAAAATAGAAATTGAATGGGGTAACTGGAAAAATTGGAATGCAAGAATTACATATGAAGATTGTCTTTTATATCATAAACAAATTGACATTCCAGAGTTTAAAGAGCAATGTGACAAGCGACTGAAAAAAATACCTGAGAAAACCATGTTCTACATTAATAAAGACATGATGGCTGCTGAAGCAAAATTGAACGAAGCAAAGATGAAAGAACAGGCACAGCAACGTGTTAGAGAAAAGAACGAAATTATAAGTATTGTTGCTAAGTGCAAAGGTATTCCCTTAATGAGAGATGGAAATGTTATTGATTTTTCTGTGAATGATGCAGATAAACTAACGCTTCAAGATACAATTATACGCACTAATAAGACTGAGGATCATTCTTTTGATGGTGGTTTTACTGGTTATACAACACATATTGAAGAGATACCAATGAGAGGGTTTTTGTCTGGTGACTATGGATTGGGTGAACATGATGGATATATTAGAGTTTCAAGTGAAATAATCTCAAAATTGTTTAAACAGTTTAAGGATATGGTTTTGAAAGAAAATCAATGGAACCAAACAATTTATAAAAACAAGTTCGACCAGTTGCGTAATCGAATTAAAGAAGAAGTCAACAGTGATAAAAAATATGATGAAGATTGGGAATTTGATCATTGGATGTGCTACGGCCCAAATGATGAAGAGAACTTGTCAAAAAAAGAACGAATGAGAGAGCAGAGACGAATTGAAAAACAACAGGAAGAAAAGAAAATAATCGTCGATGACTCTAGACCTAGTGTTAATCTGAATAATCCATTTGATAACCCATTAATTGATGAAATAAATAGAGAGTATAATATAGGGTAAATCTATGGCGCAAATTTGCACCGCTTAAATTAGAAACTCAACGAAAAATGTGAAGTAATAGAAATTCTCCTACTCTCCCAAGGGATTTCGTCACATTCACGAGAAAACATCTGAAATTATAGATTTGAAATCCCTTGGGAGACAAGGACTTTCGCTCGTCTGTGTTTTTTGAGTTTTCGAGATAATGGTATTTATAGGGGAGTGAATATTCATATCTTGTAGAAAAAGAATAGAACTTACAAGTAATAGAAAATTATATTGTAGCGACTGTTGGAAAGAAAAGCAGAAAGATATATGGAAGAGAAGTAAAATGAAAAAACGAAAAAAAATCCGACAAATAGAAATTCTCCTACTCTCCCAAGGGATTTCGTCACATTCACGAGAAAACATCTGAAATTATAGATTTGAAATCCCTTGGGAGACAAGGACTTTCGCTCGTCTGTGTTTTTTGAGTTTTCGAGATAATGGTATTTATAGGGGAGTGAATATTCATAGTGAAATAAATCATTCCCCTATAAATCAAAATAAATTATAATACACTTATGTAATGTTGATAGCAATAGTATTATAAGGTTTTATCATTGATACTCGGCATATTTTTATGAGAATACCTTAAGTAGAGACAGGCGTAATTGCATATTGATTTTTTAAGACTCACTTACATTATGTAGGTGGGTCTTTTATATATGGACTGTTGTGATAATAGCCCTTTAGCTTGTAATGTAGCAAGCGACCTATTATTGACGGAACCAATACGGAGGATTGCTTAAGTTAAGCAGTCCTTTTTGTGTTGGGCAAAAATAATAGAGATGTGAAGGGGTTTAATAAGAAATGAGTAAATTAATGGGTGTGTACGCAATTGTATGTAACGAGAATGACAAGATGATTATTGGGAGTGCCAGTGACATCAAAAAGAGATGGAGCAATTATAAAAGTTTACTGAAGAAGGACAAGTACTCTAATGCAGATTTGCAGGCAGATTGGGATAAGTACGGTGAGGATGCATTTGCATTTACAATCGTCGAACAAGTAAGCCGAAAAAGTGACCTGTACATAGTTGAACAATATTGGCAGGATGTATATTGGGATGCAGGAATGCTCTATAACAAGAATCGTGTAAAGTGCGTAAAAAAGAAAATGCGTAGTGGCAGAGAAGCTGCTAACCATAAAGCCAAAATGAGTGAGGTTCAATCGGGAATTTCAAATCCTCGCTGGAATGGCAAATGTCAGATTGAAGATATCGTACGCATCAAATTACTCGTAGAAGCAGGGAAGAGCAACAAAGAGATCCATGAATTATATAAAGATAAAATTGAATATGCTATGATTTCACGTATTCGTATACGTGATAGGTACAAATCTGTTGAACCAGAAATGTACCCGTACGTTACTTTAGATGACATTAAACTGGAAGTATAAACTGAGTATTTTGTAGTAAGTAACAATTGTCATTATTAAGACATATAGAGTTATCTTTAATTTTAGAAATAAGTCCTTTATCTACTAACTTACCGTCTTGATATACTTCGATAGGAGTCATATTTCTTTGAAGATGTTCAAATTGATGACGAGCTGTTATTTCAAGCGGCATTTATATCACCTCCATCGGAAATAGTATAACACATATATTTATGCCCAATAAATTTAGTATAATAGGTTTATTAATCCAAAAGGGGAAGTGAGTATGGGCATGCTTGACAAATTTAAAGAGCAATTAAATTTTAAAGAGGCTTATAGCAATTTTAAAAATGAGCAAAAGGCGATCAGCAAAGGATTAGCTGGCAGATTTGATTATCTTGGAGGATTTAATAAACTAATTGCTGGTGAGATAATTGTATGGAGAGGCGAGACTGATTATAGTCTAATCCTTCAACACAACACAGGAAATAAAAAGTATGAGATTAAGATTACAGGCATCGAATGGGACGAAAAAGGTCAGCGATCCGCAGGTAAAGCCGCTGCTGGAGCTATAATTGGCGGTGTTTTAACAGGTGGCTTGGGAGCTGGAGCAGGCGCTGCCATTGGTGGTAAAAAGACAGATAATAGTTTAGCAGTGATAAAGTATAGAGATGGCGATTTTGAGGGTGAGATATATTTTAGGACAGATAATAAGCAATATCAGCACCTAACAAGATTATTATAAACTATATTTGCTAGGTAGAGACACTCATTAATCTGGGTGTCTTTTTTGCTGCGGTAATTATTAGAGGAATGAATAATTAACTGTTGTTATGAAAAGATAAAAAACCACCTACGGAAAAATTTAATTGTAGGTGGTTGATCAAGGTATCCAAAAGTACAATGTACCTCCCAGACATGTGTACATCAGATATTCATCCTTTCGTCAAAGCGAAATTATATCTACGCTATTTAGTTTTTAAAAATTCGTTATAAATATATTAGTTATTATACTCGCTCAGTTTTATCTGTAAGGGTAAGGATGATGATGGTCAGTGCTGCAACAAAAGGGTCTGTCAATAATTTTGTGTAAACTCATTTATAAGGAATCTCCCATAAGGGAGATTGACCTGATGATTCAGGGTAAATGCTGACCAATACGCTCTGGATAGAAAACGGATAGCTGGAGAAGGA
>NZ_JBHUMM010000036.1:0-609 GCF_042685085.1 Marinicrinis sediminis | reverse complement strand
AAGGCTGGGCTGTGATGAGGAGGGGAACTTTAAGTACCCGAAGGACTTGATCTCACGCTGCCAAGAAAAGCCTCTAGCCAGGTGAAGGTGCCCGTACCGCAAACCGACACAGGTAGGCGAGAAGAGAATTCTAAGGCGCGCGGAAGAACTCTCGTTAAGGAACTCGGCAAAATGACCCCGTAACTTCGGGAGAAGGGGTGCCTCGGTAGGGTGAATAGCCCGAGGGGGCCGCAGTGAAAAGGCCCAAGCGACTGTTTAGCAAAAACACAGGTCTGTGCGAAGCCGCAAGGCGAAGTATACGGGCTGACGCCTGCCCGGTGCTGGAAGGTTAAGAGGAGGGGTAAGCCTTCGGGCGAAGCTCTGAATTGAAGCCCCAGTAAACGGCGGCCGTAACTATAACGGTCCTAAGGTAGCGAAATTCCTTGTCAGGTAAATTCTGACCCGCACGAATGGCGTAACGACTTGGGCGCTGTCTCAACGAGAGATCCGGTGAAATTTTAATACCTGTGAAGATGCAGGTTACCCGCGACAAGACGGAAAGACCCCATGGAGCTTTACTGCAGCTTGATATTGGACTTGGGTACGATTTGTACAGGATAGGTGGGAGCC
>NZ_JBHUMM010000035.1:0-730 GCF_042685085.1 Marinicrinis sediminis | reverse complement strand
CCTTGGGATACCACCCTGATCGTATTCGAGTTCTAACCTGGTACCGTGAAGCCGGTATGGGGACAGTGTCAGGTGGGCAGTTTGACTGGGGCGGTCGCCTCCTAAAGCGTAACGGAGGCGCCCCAAGGTTCCCTCAGAATGGTTGGAAATCATTCGAAGAGTGCAAAGGCAAAAGGGAGCTTGACTGCGAGACGTACAGGTCGAGCAGGGACGAAAGTCGGGCTTAGTGATCCGGTGGTACCGAATGGAAGGGCCATCGCTCAACGGATAAAAGCTACCCTGGGGATAACAGGCTTATCTCCCCCAAGAGTCCACATCGACGGGGAGGTTTGGCACCTCGATGTCGGCTCATCGCATCCTGGGGCTGAAGTAGGTCCCAAGGGTTGGGCTGTTCGCCCATTAAAGCGGTACGCGAGCTGGGTTCAGAACGTCGTGAGACAGTTCGGTCCCTATCTGTCGTGGGCGTAGGAAATTTGAGAGGAGCTGTCCTTAGTACGAGAGGACCGGGATGGACGTACCGCTGGTGTACCAGTTGTTCCGCCAGGGGCATAGCTGGGTAGCCAAGTACGGAAGGGATAAGCGCTGAAAGCATCTAAGCGTGAAGCCCCCCTCAAGATGAGATTTCCCCTTTGGTAAGACCCCTTGTAGACGACAAGGTTGATAGGTTCGAGGTGGACGTGCAGCAATGCATGGAGCTGACGAATACTAATCGGTCGAGGGCTTATCCCAA
>NZ_JBHUMM010000034.1:0-1539 GCF_042685085.1 Marinicrinis sediminis | reverse complement strand
AACTGGCCGTCCGAAGGGGGTTATGGTCGAGCATCGCAATGTGATCAGACTGGTGAAGGACACCACCTATCATCCCTTCGAGCGGGGAGAGCGCATCCTTCAGACGGGCGCGCCTGTATTCGATGCTTGTACGTTCGAAATTTGGGGGGCGTTCCTAAACGGTTTGTCCCTGTACATCGCAGATCACTTCACCCTGATTGATCCTGACAAGCTGGGAGCCATGATTCGAACCAGCGGGATTACGACGATGTGGCTGACGTCCCCGCTGTTTAATCAGCTGGCGCAGCAGCAGCCGACTCTGTTCGAGCCGCTGAGGTATTTGCTGGTCGGGGGAGATGTCTTGTCGCCCAAGCATATCCAGGCCGTACAGGCACAGTGTCCGCAGTTGCGCATCACCAACGGGTACGGGCCGACCGAAAATACGACCTTCTCCTGCTGCCATGCGATCAAGGCGGAAGAGGCAAAGACGGGTGCGTCGATTCCGATTGGCAAGCCAATCTCCGGTTCCACCGCCTATATCGTGGACCGGGGCGGTCGCTTGCTGCCGGTTGGAGCCGTCGGGGAGCTATGGGTTGGCGGCGAAGGAGTCAGCAGAGGGTACCTCCATGACGAGGAGCGGACGAGAGAGACGTTTATCCCGGACCCTTTTGCAGCAGGCAAACGGATCTACCGGACAGGCGATCTGGCGAAGTGGCAGCCTGACGGGACCCTCGTCTTTATGGGCCGCATGGATCATCAGGTGAAAATTCGGGGCTTTCGTCTGGAGATCGGAGAGATTGAGCAGGTGCTGCTGAAGCATGAGGGGATTCGGGAAGCGGTGGTGATCGTCAAGGAGAGCGAGGATGAAGCGAAGCAGCTGGTGGCGTACCTGGCCTGTGCCGAGGAGATTCAGGAACAGGAACTGCACCAGTATGCGGTGAAGCAATTGCCAGAATACATGGTTCCAGCGTGCTGGGTTAGGCTGGAGAAGCTGCCGCTGACCCCTAACGGAAAGGTCGATCGACAGGCATTGCCGGAACCGAAGTTTGCTGCGGTTGAGAAGGGAGTGCCGGAACCGCCTCGAAATGAAGTAGAGCAGCAATTGATGGCAATTTGGGAATCGGTGCTCGGTCGATCCGCGATCAGCAGAGCCGATCACTTTTTTGAAATCGGGGGGCATTCTCTGCATGCGATGCAGTTGTGTGCGCAAATCAACAAACATTTTGAGCGAAAGCTGTCTGTTGCCGACATTTTCCATTATCCCTTGCTGGAAGAACAGGCAAGTCTGCTGGCGGAGAATATATCTTCAGGGCCGCATCCAGCATCCTCTGCCTCCTTTGCTTCCGCAGTATCGATCCCGCCTGCGGCCCCTGCTGCAACTTATCCGGTATCCTCTGCGCAGAAACGAATGCTGCTGGTACAGCAGCTGGAAGGATTCGGCACGGCCTACAATATGCCGTTTGCCTTGCGGCTGCAAGGCGAGCTGGATCGACCGCGATTACGCGAAGCGTTTCAGCAACTGGTGAAGAGGCATGAGGCATTCCGAACGGAATTTGTCTG
>NZ_JBHUMM010000033.1:0-2376 GCF_042685085.1 Marinicrinis sediminis | reverse complement strand
CAGACAAATTCCGTTCGGAATGCCTCATGCCTCTTCACCAGTTGCTGAAACGCTTCGCGTAATCGCGGTCGATCCAGCTCGCCTTGCAGCCGCAAGGCAAACGGCATATTGTAGGCCGTGCCGAATTCTTCCAGCTGCTGTACCAGCAGCATTCGTTTCTGCGCAGAGGATACCGGATAAGTTACAGCAGGGGCCGCAGGCGGGATCGAAACCAAAGGACTAGATCCACTGACACGTCCTTTCTCCTGAATCAGTCTGGCCTGCTGTTCCAATACCGGAAACTGAAACAATTCGCGAAGGGTCAATTCCACACGGAATTCCTTCATCACATTGGCGGCCAGCATGCTCGCTTTTAACGAATGTCCCCCAAGTTCGAAGAAATCATCATCCACACTGACCGGTTCCAGCTTCAGGACAATTCGGTACAACTCGACAAGTCTTTGTTCTGTATCATTTCTCGGGGCCACGATCACCCGCGCATGGGAATCAGGCTCGGGATGGGGCAGCAATTTGCGATCGACTTTCCCGTTTGCGGTCAGGGGAATGGCTTCCAGCCACGTGTAATGGCTTGGCAGCATAAAGGCTGGCAGCTTCATTCTCAGCTGTTCCTTCAGCCAGGTCATGTTTGGCTTGGACGCGCCTTCTGACACCAAGTACGCACAGAGCTGTGTCTCGTCCCGCACATCGACCGCCAGTACGACCGCTTCGCTGATGCCGTCCAGCCGCAGGAGATTCGCCTCCACTTCCCCCACTTCCACCCTTGCGCCTCTTATGCTCACCTGCTGATCGATACGACCCAAATATTCCACCTGGCCATTCGGCAGCCATCTCGCCAAATCACCGGTTCGATACATCTTCTCGCCGGGTATAAACGGATGATCCACGAAAGCCTCCGCTGTTTTGTCCGGCTTGTTCCAGTATCCGCTTGCCAGACTGCGTCCGGCTATACACAACTCCCCTGCAACGCCAACGGGCTGCAACTGATTAACTTGATTCAATATGTATATGTCTACGTTGGAAATCGGGGCTCCGATCGGGATACTGGTATATGGCGGTTTCACTTCACACGCAGTGGTGACCACCGTATTTTCGGTCGGTCCGTAATTATTGACAATCTTGTAACGCTGAGGCTGACAGGTCTTCAGCTTGTCCCCTCCTGTCAACAGCACGCGCAATGATTCATTGTGCAGCTGGATAAACGATTCGCAGACCGCTGTCGGCAGGAAGCTGACCGTGATGCTTTTTTCATTCATATACGCATTCAGGGCTTCAACGTTCAATCGTTGAGACTCGGGAACGATATAGAGGGATGCCCCCGAAATGAGACAAGGGAAAATCTCCCACACAGAAGCATCAAATCCGAATCCCGCATATTTGCTGCACCTGTCTTCCGACGTCAGCTCGTAATACGATTGATACCAGTTGCACATATTCGACAACGCATGATGCTCGATCATGACCCCTTTCGGTTCCCCTGTAGAACCTGAGGTATAAATGAGATAGGCCAGCTCATTCGGCTCAGGCTTGTCCGGGAGGTTCGTATCCGCATAATGGCCAACCTCACAAACATCGATTTCAAGCAGATGACAGTGTGCCTGTACAGACGACCGCAACCTGCTGCTTGTAATCAGTAGCTCAGCTTGACTGTCTCCGAGCATATACTGGATTCGCTGGGTAGGATACGCATGATCGATCGGCAGATAAGAAGCGCCTGCTTTCCATACAGCCAGTACAGCGATCACCATATCCAGTGAAGGTTCCAGCATGATGGCTACGATATGAGAAGCTTTAATGCCGCCTTCTCGCAGTCGATGAGCAAGCTGATTGGCACGGGCATTCAATGCCTGATAGGTGAGTTGCCCTTGCTGGGCGTCATCGACAACGGCTGTCGCATGCGGGGTTCGTTCCGCCTGCTGCTCGAATCGCTCCAGTATCGTACGGGTCCATGCCTCATCTGCCTTTTCTGCATCCCATGCGATATCCAATGCTTTATTTGCATTGAACACATGCATAATCTCGTGTCGCTCTTGTTCGGTCAACAGTTCGATATGCTGCAAGCGCTGGGCCGGTTGGGCCACGATGTGGCGCAGCACCTGCACGTAGTGCTGGGCCAGTCGCGCTGCCGTTTCCCGCTGGAACAGGGCAGTCGCATACTCGACATCCAGACGCATCCCGTCTCCTTCCAGGGTGACGGTCAGCGACAGATCAAACTTCGATACCTGTCGTTCTGCCGGCACATCCGACAGCTTGAGCGACCCGAGATCCAGCTCCGATTGCGCCATGTTTTGCATCGCAAACATCGTATCAAACAACGGATTGCGGCCCAGATCCCGCTTGATCTTCAACCGCTCAATCAACTGCTCATACGGATAGTCC
>NZ_JBHUMM010000032.1:0-25001 GCF_042685085.1 Marinicrinis sediminis | reverse complement strand
TGCATGGAGCTGACGAATACTAATCGGTCGAGGGCTTATCCCAACACAACTCCTGCACCAAGCAGGAGGAAGTAATACCTGATTCAAACCTAAACCTTTCGCATTCAGTTTTGAAGGAGCAAGTGCTCGCAAAACAGCAGTTGACAGATTCTGCGAATGATGTTAGACTGCATCTTGCAGCAAAAAATGCATACTTCAACTCATTTGAAATTATTACTTTCCCTGATAGCTCAGTTGGTAGAGCACTCGGCTGTTAACCGAGTTGTCACAGGTTCGAGTCCTGTTCGGGGAGCCACGGAGAGGTGTCCGAGCTGGCCGAAGGAGCACGATTGGAAATCGTGTAGGCGTCACAAGCGTCTCGAGGGTTCGAATCCCTCTCTCTCCGCCAGTCATTTTCAAGGCCCCTTGGTCAAGCGGTTAAGACACCGCCCTTTCACGGCGGTAACACGGGTTCGAATCCCGTAGGGGTCACCATTTAAAACATTACAAGGACGCTTAGCTCAGCTGGGAGAGCATCTGCCTTACAAGCAGAGGGTCGGCGGTTCGATCCCGTCAGCGTCCACCATGAAAGTCATTGCCGCGGGGTGGAGCAGTCTGGTAGCTCGTCGGGCTCATAACCCGAAGGTCGTAGGTTCAAATCCTGCCCCCGCAATATTCTCATCATCATTTGATCTTGGGAAGAACATCATCTGGAGCTGTGGTGTAGAGGCCTAACATGCCTGCCTGTCACGCAGGAGATCGCGGGTTCGAATCCCGTCAGCTCCGCCATTCAAGGCTCGGTAGCTCAGTCGGTAGAGCAGAGGACTGAAAATCCTCGTGTCGGCGGTTCGATTCCGTCCCGAGCCACCATTTGGCGTATTTGTTGATTTTGTGCCGCTGTAGCTCAACTGGTAGAGCATCTGACTTGTAATCAGAGGGTTGGGGGTTCAAGTCCTCTCGGCGGCACCATGTAATTTCATATGGGGGATTAGCGAAGTGGCCAAACGCGGCAGACTGTAAATCTGTTCTCTACGAGTTCGGTGGTTCGAATCCATCATCCCCCACCAGTACAGGGGCATAGTTTAATGGTAGAACAGCGGTCTCCAAAACCGTTAGTGTGGGTTCAACTCCTGCTGCCCCTGCCATTTCCATTTAAATTGTGGCGGTCGTGGCGAAGTGGTTAACGCACCGGATTGTGGCTCCGGCACTCGCGGGTTCAATCCCCGTCGATCGCCCCATTTATTTAGGGGGTTAGCCAAGCGGTAAGGCAACGGACTTTGACTCCGTCATGCATAGGTTCGAATCCTATACCCCCTGCCATTTTTGAATGACATGCGGACGTGGCTCAGTGGTAGAGCATCGCCTTGCCAAGGCGAGGGTCGCGAGTTCGAATCTCGTCGTCCGCTCCATAAAATGGCGCCATAGCCAAGTGGTAAGGCAGAGCTCTGCAAAAGCTTTATCCCCAGTTCGAATCTGGGTGGCGCCTCCATTTGTCTGTGCCGGGGTGGTGGAATTGGCAGACACACAGGACTTAAAATCCTGCGATAGGTGACTATCGTACCGGTTCAAGTCCGGTCCTCGGCACCAGTTAAAGAAATTAAATATGTGCCCTTAGCTCAGCTGGATAGAGCGTTTGACTACGAATCAAAAGGTCGGGAGTTCGAATCTCTCAGGGCACGCCATGATTAGCCGGTGTGGCGGAACTGGCAGACGCGACGGACTCAAAATCCGTTTCTGGCAACAGAGTGGGGGTTCGAGTCCCTTCACCGGCATAAAGACCCAATCTTTGGATTGGGTCTTTTTTGCGTTCCCAGTTTTTCCGATCTCAGTCCTTCCGAGATGAGGGATGAATGACCAGGGCACGAAGTGAGGTCGTGACAGAAAAGTGGGTCGGGTGATATAATGCGAGGCATACTCAACTGAACGGTAAATGAGGAGGGCATACATACATGAAGAGCATCAAGGCTCCTTTGCATCAGAGCAGGACCAAGGCCAGTCAATGGAGCATCACGAGAGTCATGCAGGTTTCCTTTCTTGCACTCGTTATTGTTCCGATATTCTTGACTGGCATGTTATCTTATCAAAGTTATAAATCCATTCTCGTCGAGCAGTCGATTGAACAATCCTTGCAGACGCTACAGCAAGTATCCATTGGCATTGATCGCGAGGCCAGTCAGATCATGAACACGGCAGAGTCGATTTATCAGGATGTTCAGCTTTTGCAGGCAGCGGGAAAGGTGGCCCAGATGCCGAACGCAGAAGCAGCAAGTGGTGTGGAGCAACAAAGAGTTAGAGAAATGATTCAGAACTACTACCATTATACCGATGATATGA
This sequence comes from Marinicrinis sediminis, assembly GCF_042685085.1. Taxonomy (NCBI): domain Bacteria; kingdom Bacillati; phylum Bacillota; class Bacilli; order Caryophanales; family Paenibacillaceae; genus Marinicrinis; species Marinicrinis sediminis. Next base: position 22,688 of record NZ_JBHUMM010000032.1, on the reverse strand, counting down.
TCAGTGTTATTTTCTTTTATCAGGGCGGGGGAGCTTTTAGTTCGAATGCGGATACGAGGTATAGTGAGAAATTGCTGCGAACTTCGATCATGTATAATAAAGCGCTCGCACAAAAGGATCAGGTGCTGTTCTTCGGATTGCGATCGAATGATATGCCGGGAGTGGGAGGCAAATATTTGAATACAGCTGCTGTTGCGCTCCCTCCATCTGCTCAGGAACAGACGGGGGTGGAACTGATCTATTTTATTTATCGGGATACGCTATTCCATCACTTGTTTGATACCGACTCCGATGAGCATGGCACCTTTATCCTGGTCGATCAGGAATATCGCGTTATCGCAGCCAATCGCGAAGCATATATTCAAAGCTGGTGGGATCAGCCTACCTATTTGTACCGCACCATGTTATCCGGTTCAGGGGAATACCAGGAGACCATTGAGGATGGAAAGTCATTTATTACGTTTCACACCGCACCGGAGTCGGGTTTCAAGGTCATCCATATGATTCCCTATGCCGTGCTGATGGCGCCCCTGCAAAAGGTGTTTCAGTTAACGGTTGTCATCATCGGCACAGTCATGGTACTGTTCTTGCTCGTATCCTGGTATCTGGCTCGCATGATGACACGTCCGGTGAAGGATTTGGTCAAGGAGATGGTCAAGATGCGTCGGGGGCACTTGCAATCGGATTATGAACCTTCGGGGCCAACAGAAGTGTACATATTAGGAGCTCGCTTCAAGCTGATGCTCAGTGAAATCGATCAGTTGATGAAAGACAAAGAGGTTCAGGAACGAGCAAAGGCGATGGCTGAATTACGAGCGTTGCAATCACAGATCAACCCGCATTTTTTATTAAACACATTAAATACGATCAAATTGATGGCGGTTATCGGGAAAGTACCCAATATCCGTGACATGACCGATGCCTTTATCCGTTTGCTGTCATCGACTTTTAACCGAGGCGGTTCCTTGCACCGGGTCAAGGATGAAGTCGACTATCTGGAGAAATATTTCTACATTATGAGCTTCCGATACGGGAATTATGATCTGATCTGGGAGATTGACGAACAACTGAAAGAGACGTATATGCTGAAGCTATTAATACAGCCCATCGTAGAAAATGCGATTGTGCATGGTCTTCAATATCAGGAAGGCTCGGGTGTGCTGCGCATTCAGGCGAAGAGGGAGCAACAGACGATGGTATTCGTTATCGAAGATAACGGGGTCGGTATTTCACAGGAAGAAACACGGGAATTGCTCGTCAACAAAGAAACGGAGAACTTTAGTGGCATTGGTGTTCACAATGTTCATCAACGAATTCGTCTGCATTATGGGGAACCGTTCGGATTGGAGATACAAAGCATGGAAGGCAAGGGAACCCGCGTGACGATTAACTTGCCTGTGCTGGAAGAGAACAAATGGGATGGTGAGGAATTGTGAGTAGAAAAGAGCAGTATCGCATGAATTATCACGTCATGCTCGTCGATGATGACCCCATCATTCGATTAACCCTCCGTAATTTGATCAGAGAAAGTGGATTACCGTTGGAGATTAGGGCCGAGTTTGCTGATGGAAGTGAAGCATTGCGATTCTTGCAATCCGGACAGAATGTAGATTTGATCATGATAGACATGAAAATGCCGGTCATGGATGGCATTTCATTGTTGAGGGAAGTGTATCAGCGCCCTTCTTCCATACCTGAAAGTCAAACCCCGGTATCCGTCGTACTCAGTGCCTATTCGGATTATGATCTGGTCAGGGAAGCTTTTGTACTGGGTGCTGTTGACTATATGGTAAAAGTGGACCTCGATCTGGAACGTGTTCTTCCCGTTCTGGAAAAGGCCATTAAAGAACTGGAACGCAAACAGATACCTCCGCATCCCGTTACATTCAGAGATCATCATCGTGAAGCGTCGATGCTGAGAGAATGGCTGGAGAAGGAAGAAATGACTGCTGAACCTGAGAGCGAAAAGGTATTGATGAGCATCCTGGGAAATTGCCGCGCTGTGGTGGTGCTTCATATCGAAAAAAATGGTGCCGGTGAAGGGACCAGTGCTGCTGATATTATGTTGCAAACGACGGAGCAAGCCTTGCAGGAAGTTAGCCTACCCCATATTCTCGTGCAGATGGAAGAAAAGAAATTTGTGCTCTTTCTCGGATTTGATTCTCAAGAGAGTCAGCTATATGCAAGAAACAGATTGAGCAAAGGATTGATTACGATTGGCAGAAGGTTGAAGCAATATGCCAATGTGTCGATTACCATTGGTGTTTCAGCGATGTATGAACCACCCGTTTGGACGTTGACAAAAATGAATGAGCTGGTTCACGAGGCGGAGAAACTGGCCGCTCAGCGATTTTTTCATGGGGGAGGTCGTGTGTATTACCCGGAATCGGCCTCCTCCTTGCAGCAGTCAGGCAAATGCACAGAATCGGACTTTCATCAGCGGAGAGATGAAGTGCTCCAAGCCATGTCCGATGAACAACCAGAGGTGTGGAAGGCACGATTTGCGAAGTGGAAGGACGGAGGAGTGCCGGATCAGGAAGAAGCGAGCATCCGCGCCTGGTTTGATAATTTTGTATGGGATCTCGGTGGTCTTCTGTATGAACGAAAGCTGCGCTGGGAGCTGCTTGACGAGCCTTTTCGGCATCCGTTCCAATGCCTTCGGGAATGCGACACCCTGGTGACCGTATGGGAGACCGTGTTTGAGATCACACAGCGTGTGCACAGGTTGCTCCATGAAGCGTCCGAGCAGGAGGAGAATGGACCTTTGCAGCAAGCGAAAGCGTATATCGAACAGCATTACGCAGAAGGCATTACCTTGACGCTGATCAGCGAGATGGTCCATGTGAGCGAGAGTTATTTGAGTAAACGGTTCGTCAAAGAAACAGGTGAAAAATTCATTGATTTCCTGACTCGTGTCCGTGTCAATCGGGCCATAGAACTGATGGGAACGAACCGGAAGCTCTACGAAATCGCCGAAGAAGTCGGATATCTCAATCCGGAACATTTCAGTCGGGTTTTTAAAAAAATGACGGGGTACAGTCCAGCCGTTTATCGGGACAAGCTGTTGAATGAACAAAAATGATCAAGGGAATAACAAAAAACATCATGTATGAAGCGCTTCCAAAATAGCAAAATGATAAGTGTAAGTGCTTATACAATAGAGGAGGTCACAAAATGAAAAAAGTTGTTTTCTTATCCGTGTTAGCCTTGATGTTGGTTCTCTCCGCATGCAGTGGCGGAAATAACAACCAGCAGGGGAATGGACAGAATGATGGCAATGACGGCAATGATGGGGGAAGTAAAGAGACGGTCACGATTGAGCTGGCTGCTGGAGCCGATGGCTCGAAGCAGAGGGATGCGGCGATCGAACGTTTTAATGAAACACATACAGACATTCAGATCAAGTATGTGGAACTGCCTTCCGTCCCGAACGAGCAGTTGACGCGGTATTCAACCTGGTTTAACAGTCACAGTGAAACACCTGATCTGTTTTTGATGGATGTAACATGGCCGAAAATGTTTGCATCCGCAGGCTGGATTGCACCGCTGGATGAGTACCTCGATGACGATTTCAAGGAGCGTTTCTGGCCGGCAGCGCTGGAAGTTGCGCAAATGGACGGCAAGCAATATGGCGTTCAGTCCTATATGGATGTGGGAGCACTCTACTACAGAACGGATTTGCTAGAAAAGTATGGACATGAAGTGCCTACGACCTGGACCGAGCTAGAGGAAATATCCAAAGACATTATCGCGCAAGAAAATAATCCAAATCTGGTCGGCTACGTGTTCCAGGGTGCCAAGATTGAAGGAGCTACCCTGAACTGGCTGGAATTTTTCTGGGGTAATGGCGGAGAAGTGATGGATGAAGAAGGGAACATCCGGGTAGACAGTCCGGAAGGCATCGAAGCGATGAGAACGATGCAAGGACTGGTTCATGAGTCTGGTATCTCTCCGGTCAGCGTCGCGACATCCAACCCGAATGATAACAAGATCGTATTCGGAAATGGCAATGCCATATTCATGCGCAACTGGCCGTCATTCTATGAAGTGATGAAGGATGAGGTAGTCAAAGGCAACTATGATGTTGCACCGTTGCCGCATCATGAAGGATTCGAAGATCATTCCAGCACAGGTGGATGGGTATACGGGATTAACAGCAACTCTGAGCATAAAGAAGAAGCGGCTGAAGTAATGAAATGGTTCCTGTCCAATGAAGAACAAAAGGATATGGCTATCAATGGTGGCGTAATCCCAAGTGTGAAAGCGGTCGTAGAAGATCCGGCAGTCATCGAGGCACAGCCGGTATTCGAGAAGTTGACGGCTATATTGGAAAATGCAAAGAGTCGTCCTGCCTTGCGTGCCTATGAACAATTCAGCCGGGCTCTGCAGACAGAAGTGAATCTGGCCATGAACAATTTGAAAGATGCCGAGCAAGCGATGAAAGACGCACAAAAAGAAATAGATAAAATTGAGCAATGATGATGGGCGAGCATAACGCAATCGAGATCGTTGTTGTCCAACAAAAACTGAAAAGGAGGGATCGGAATGTCGCAAGCTAATTCTGCAATCAAGGGATTAACGAAAAAAACAAAGCGTATGCGCTGGACGGACGGCAAGCTGGCCTTGCTGTTAACCGTTCCTCCGGTTCTATTCCTGCTACTATTTACGCTTTATCCGATTGCCAGAGTATTCTGGATGTCTCTCCATCAAATTTCGGTCACCCAGCCTTGGCTGGGGACCCCTTTTGTTGGACTGGAGAATTACAAGGAAGTATGGGCAGATTCAAGGTTTTGGTATTCGACCTGGTTTACGCTGGCCTTCTCCATTGTGACCGTCATCTTTGAAATTATACTGGGTATCGCGCTTGCGATTCTAGCGAATAAGACCTTCCGTTTTCGCGGATTGGCCCGTGCTGCAATCCTGTTTCCCTGGGCACTTCCAACCATTACGAATGCCTTGACCTGGCGCTGGATGTTCAATACGGATTACGGGCTATTCAACGGGATGATGTTGCAATTTGGCTGGATTGATCAGCCGATCAACTGGTTGGGGAATTCGAATCTTGCCTTCATTGCGATCTGTACCGTGGCGATCTGGAAGACCGCTTCGTTTATGGCGATCATTATTTTGGGTGGCCTGCAATCCATTCCGGGTGATGTGTACGAAGCAGCGAATATTGATGGAGCCAGCCGGATTCAGGCGTTTTTCCTGATCACGCTGCCGCTGCTCAGAAATGTCATTATGGTTGCGCTCGTTCTGCGGACGATGCACTCCCTGCAGGCCTTTGATCTGATGTATGGGCTGACACAAGGGGGACCGGGCAACACAACAGAATCACTCCCGATGTACATTCATACCAAAACCTTTACCGATATGGAATGGGGATATGGCTCTGCGCTTGGTGTGATGCTGTTCGTCATCATCCTGATCATCTCCTTCATTTATGTCAAATTACTATACAAATCAGATTAGGGGGACATCCATCGTGAAAAAAATAGCATTTTACCTAACGGTGATCGGTACGATGGTGCTTTCTTTCTTCCCGTTGTACTGGTTGTTCATCTCTTCTCTGAAGCCGAAGAGTGAGCTGTTCAGCATACCTCCGAAATGGTTTACATGGAATCCGACTCTGGATCATTATGTGGGCGCTTTTACTCTTCAGCCACTGGGGCAATATTATAAGAACAGTCTGGTTGTTGCCGTTATTACCCTCATTATTTGTCTGATTTTTGGCTGTATGATTGCATATGCAGTGGCGAGACTGAAATTCAAGGGGAAATCGGCGGTTCTTATGCTGGTTCTGGCAACCTCGATGTTTCCACCGATGACGATGGTGCTGCCTATCTTCACCGGTCTGAGGGATGTAGGGCTATTGAATTCATATCTCGGACTTGGACTGACGCATAGTGCGTTTTCACTGCCCATGGTCGTATGGCTGTTATCCGCTCTGTTCAAAGAGGTGCCGAACGAGCTGGAAGAAGCGGCACTTATCGACGGGTATAATCGATTCCAGGCCTTTATTCGTATCTTTTTGCCCCTGGCTGCCCCGGCCATGGCGACCGCTTCCATTCTGGTGTTCGTGAACAGTTGGAATGAATTTTTATTCTCCTTTACCCTGATGTCCGAAGCGGGCAAACGGACACTTCCGGTCGGGATCATGATGTTCCCGGGCGAATATGATTTCCCTTGGTCAACCATTTCAGCGGCGATCGTGGTCTCCGTAGTACCGCTCGTGCTGGTCATTCTCATATTCCAGAAGCGCGTGGTGCAGGGATTAACGAATGGTGCGGTGAAAGGATAAATCATCTCATATTGATAAATAAGAAAGGAAGATGAATATGCGCGTGCTAATGCTAGATCTGGATTCACTCAGTGTCGATCATATGAGCTGTTACGGCTATCATCGCCAGACTACGCCCAATATCGACCGCATTGCCAAAGAGGGCGTGAAGTTTGACAACTACTACACCTCAGATGCGCCATGTGCGCCTTCCAGGGCTGCCTTGATGTCTGGACGATTCGGGATTCATAACGGGGTCGTGGGACATGGCGGAACAGCCGCGGATATGCGCCGCGAGGGAATAGAGCGAGACTTTCAGGACACGCTGGCAAAGGAAAGCTTGCCTGCTTTTCTCAGAACTAACGGTCTGAAAACGGTCTTGTTCAGTCCCTTCGCCGAGCGGCATGCCCAGTGGACCTTTTATGCCGGTTTTTCGGAAATCCACAATTCAGGCAATTGTGGGATGGAATCTGCAGAAGAAGTCACCCCGAATGTTCTCAACTGGATCGATCGAAACGCACAACAGGATGACTGGTTCATGTATGTGAACTATTGGGACCCCCATACGCCATACCGCGCACCGGAGAGCTTCGGCAATCCATTCCAGGACGAGCCTCTGCCGGACTGGCTGACGGAAGATGTACTGGAAAAGCACAGACAAAAGACCGGCCCGCATAGTGCGAGAGATATCAATATGTACAACAACAAGACCAATCCGTTGTATCCAAGACAGCCTGGTGAGTTGCCAGACATGGACGGATTGCGTCAGATGATCGATGGTTACGACTGTGGCATCCGCTACATGGACGGTCATATCGGAGAATTGTTCGCTGCTCTGGAACGGCAGGGAGTTATGGACGATCTCGTCATTATCATTACGGCTGATCACGGCGAGAATCAGGGGCAGCTTGGTATTTATGGCGAGCATGGTACAGCGGATCAGGGCACCTGCCGGATTCCGATGATCTTTCGCTGGCCAGGTGTCACACAGCCTCATCTGAATCAGGGGCTCCACTATCATCTTGACCTGTTGCCGACTCTTGCTGAGTTACTTGACAAGCCGGCCTGTGCAAGCTGGGATGGACAAAGTTACGCTTCCGCCCTGTCCGGAGAGAAAGAGAGCGGAAGAGATTATGTGGTCGTCTCTCAGTGTGCTCACGTTTGTCAGCGTAGTGTCAGATTCGAAGACTGGATCTACATTCGCTCCTATCATGACGGCTATCATTTGTTCCCGAAGGAGATGCTGTTTAACCTGCGGGAAGATCCGTATGAGCAGCATAATATCGCGGAAGCTCACCAGCAGGTTTGCAAGGATGCCGTGTACAGGCTGCAGGAATGGCATGACGACATGATGAGTACGATGCCGTATGATACCGATCCGTTATGGACAGTCATGAAGGAGGGCGGCCCGTTTCATGCGAAGGGACACCTGAAAGCTTACACGGAATGGCTTGAGCAAAGTGAGCGCAGTGAAGCTGCTGCGGAACTGAGACAACGTTATCCGGCGGAATTCCAATAAGTCTGATGGCTTGCAAAAAAGCGTGTTCGATTATCGAACACGCTTTTTTAATATGTCTATTAGATTGATTTCGATTTAATAACCTTCATTAAGATTCATTTTGAACAGGGCTTCCCCCGTACAGGAAACGGTATTCCCAGTGACTGTCTGCGATCGTGTCAATGCGGACACCACCGGAGTCCTTGGAGTAGGTATGCAAGATTTGACCGTTGCCGAGGTAAATGCCGTTATGCGTGACTCGGGCCGTTGATTTGTTGACTCCAGCATAGTCGCTCGCATGAACGCCTTCATAGGAACTGAAAAACAGAATATCACCCGGCTGAAGTTGTGAGAGATGGTTATTCATTTGGCCAAGGTCTTTCACAAACTGGGCCTGCTTTCTGGAGTCAGAAGGCAGCGAGAGACCGAGGGCATCCTTGAAAGCTTGTCTGACAAAATCAGAGCAGTCAAAAGTTGCCACGTTATGCCTGGATGAGCCAAACTCGTAAGGCGTCCCGAGATATTTCATTCCGGCATCGATCACAAGCTGAGCGAGCTTGCTTGCTGGCAGCGATTCGTACTGCTCATCCACTTGCTCGACATAATCGGTCTTCATGTAGGAAGCACTGCTCGATACATAACCGACGGTGCCATGGCGATCCTTCACCTGGTACCAGTACTCATTCACCTGCGACAGGATCTGAACCTGTTCCCCGGTCTGCAGGTAGCGAATGCGTGCATCTGAAGTGGAAGGGCCTTTTCGGAAGGACACCGAGCGCACAATCTCACCTGAATCTGATCCTGACGTGCTGTCAGAAGGTTCAGACGGTGCAGTTGGAGCAGGTTCGGAATCCGATTGATCATCACCCGTATTCAATTGTACATGTATGTAGGTTGAATGGGTGCTCGTATAGCCAACCGTGCCCTCACGATCCTGTACTTTGTACCAGTATCGGTTCACTTCGTCCAGAATCGTAACCTGTTCCCCAGATTGCAAATATCTCATACGGCGATCTGATGTAGAAGGCCCTGTGCGAAATGAAACGGATTTTTGTATGGTGCCGGTCCCGATGCCAGCCTCTCCTGCGGGTTGGGAGGCCTCAGGCTGTGCAGGCGGAGCAGAGCTTGTCCGTTTGACATACTTGCTGTTGCTGCTTACATATCCCGTTGTGCCGGACTGATCCTTGATTTGATACCAGTATTGGTTGACCTCTCGGACAATCTCGACACGCTCGCCAGCTTGCAGATAGCGGATGCGCGTATCTCTTGTGGAAGGCCCCTGACGGAAGGAGACAGAGGAAACAACGGTTGCGTTCCCTTCGATGCTGGAGCTGACAGTCGATGGTGACACGTCCAGGTAGCGATCGATCGTGGTGACGTAGCCGACTTTGCCGGCCTGGTCCTTCACTTTGTACCAGTAGGCATTGGTTTGATCCAATATTGTAACGGTTTCTCCTTCTTTCAGGTATCGAATCCGATCGCCAGATGTAGAAGGAGTTTCACGAAAACTGACACTGTTTTTGATTTCAGCGGTTGATGCGGCGGTCACGGGTTCCAGACCTGTTGCGGGTAGTCCGCTCATTAGAAGTGAGGCTGCCAGGGTAACCGATAGTAGTGATTTTTTCTTGCTCATAGGATGATTCCTCCTCAAGTTTCCATCATGATGTTTGTCTGATTGGTTTCCTATGCCAAGAGCGACTGGTTAGAATGAAGCAGATTGCAATGTAATGACACCCATAATTGCCTTGCAAAGGGTTTGTACCACCTCGCTTACCAACCTTTTCTTCTATTGCTAGCTCCATCTTATCATAGAGCCCAAACCCCGTTTAACCAGTAAATCCTGCCAGTCAGTCTGTGAATCGAATGATTATCGCAGAACCTGGGCCTATATCCTTCCACGGCTCGGGCAGGACTTCATACTGGACCTGAGTCCAGGATCGAAAACCGCCGTCAGTCCGTTTTGCATTCTCATGAAAGATCCTACAATAGAGACATGAACAACACACCGCATCACGAAAAATGAGCAAGGCAAAATGAAAATGAAATGGAAAGGTGGTGGATGAATTGAATAGTCGTAAAGCGTTAGGTGCATTGCTATTTATTTCACTGGGTCTCTTCATCCTGTTGGGACAGTTGGGGTGGATCGTGGGAAACTTGATAGGGTGGCTCGTACCGATTGCCATGATCCTGCTGGGGTACTACGGTGTAAAGCATGGCAAGGGATTCATTGGGTGGATTCTTCTCATCATCGGTACCGTGAGTCTGTTAGGGAAGATGTCGGGTCTGATCGGCTGGCTGATCGCGATCGGTCTCATCTGGTACGGACTGCGAATGCTGAAGCCGAAGCGAGCCGCATAGAATGGACAGCACAATGAACTGAATCCAGCTATAGGAGGAAAAAAGAGCGATGAGTGTGATGAAAAGAGTAAAAGACATAACCGTAGCCACTCTGCACGAATATATGGAAAAATCCGAAGATCCGATCGGGGTTATCGATGGTTTTCTATCCAGACAAAAGCATCAGCTTCGCAACCTGGAACAACTGTTGTATCAAACGAAATCTCACGCAGAAAACCTTCGTCTTCAATATGTGCAGGCCGAAGTCATGGCCGAGAAAAGAGGCGAGCAGGCTGAGTGGGCAGTGAAAGCAGGAGAAGAACATGCGGCCCGCATAGCGCTGCAGGAGAAAATTCAGCAACAGGAAAAATCGGAGCAGTACCGGGAATTGTATGAAAGCACGCAGGATACCGTCCAGCAACTGGAGCAGCAGGTGATGGAGCTGCGTGAGGAATATCAGTCCGTACTGGACAAACGGGAATATTACCTGGCCAGAATTCGGTCCGCCCAGTTGCAGCAGCGCTGGAATCGACAGTCCCAGCAGCATGGCATGGATTCAGGCTGGTTCCACAGATTAGAGGATCAGGTAGAAAATCTGGAGCATGAAACCCGGGCGTGGGGAGATATGCGCCGAGAAAGTCGGGCGGCCTCATATACCTCGATGAAAATGGCCAGCCGGGTTGATTCAGAGCTGGAGCAGCTGAGAATGAAAATGAAGGAAAGGAGGGAGCAGCAGTGAAGTTGTATCGTTCAGTCAGAGATAAAAAAATTAGCGGACTTTGTGGAGGTCTCGCAGAGAGCTTCCAGATTGATCCGACGCTTCTCCGGCTGGTTGTCGCCGTATCGGCGGTCTTCTCCGGGGGAACGGTGTTGCTGGTCTACCTGGTCGCCTGTCTGATTATTCCAAAAGAGTCGCCGTATGAGCCTCATTTTGCGGGTGGATACATGCCCCGCCAAGATGACAGTCGCTATACTTCCTCCTACCGCAACCATGGCGGCATGCAGCAGTCATACCGGGCACCGAGGGAGGAGCAAGATAAGCGGGAACTCGATCATATGATGGAAGAAATCGAGAAAAAAGCATTGCGCAAGGAAATTGAAGAACTCAAACAAAAATTATCTCAGTACGAAAATGAGAAGGGAGACAAATAAAATGGGCGTATTTAAAAGAATCGGGGATATGACAAAGGCATCGATGCATGAATTACTGGACAAGGTGGAAGATCCGGTGGTGATGCTTAATCAGTACATTCGCGAAATGGAAGAGGAAATTGCCAAGGCAGAAGTGACTGTAGCCAAGCAAATGGCAAGTGAGCGTAAATGGAAGCAGCGCATGGATGAAACGATGCGTACCGCCTATGATCGCTCGCAGCGTGCAGAGCAGGCTGTGCAACAAGGTCAGGATGAAGTGGCCAGACATATGCTGGCAGAGAAGATTCAGTATGAAGAAAAAGCACAGGAAGCAGAAGCGTTGTATGAGCAGTCCCGTCAGCAGGCAGAACAGCTCCGTGATCAGCTTCATGAAATGAAGGACGAATATTATCAAATGCGCAACAAGCGCAATGAACTGGCTTCCCGTGCCGAAATGGCGAAGGCGAGAAAGCAAATGGCTCAGGCCGTTCAAGTGCATCATATTGAATCGGGCAGTGCTGTAAGAGGATTTGGCAGAATGGAAGAAAAGATCATGCAGTTGGAAGCAGAGGCGGATGTCATGACGAGCCCGAGAAGTCCATATGCTTCGAAAGGCAGCAGCTACAGCAGACCGATGAATCCCGTGTACCAGCAGCAGGTGGAGGACCAGCTTCAATCGCTGAAAAACAAGCACAATGAACCGGCAGAGCAACTGGCAGATAAACCGGCTTCCGGAACAGAAGAATAAACCATAAAATGATGTTGCCGCATGACAAATTATGATATGCTAAGAAAGCCATAGGATGGGGGAGAACTGCCTTCATTCTATGGCTTTTCCTAGATCGTGATCGCATGTGACAATCAGCAGCAAGGAGGTGGTCTCAATCCATCAGCGTAACCGAAACACAGCGATACTGCTAATTGGAGCAGGCTTGTTTATTTTAGTTGGAAATATCGTTGGCTTTTTTACGATCGTATCGATTGGGATCATCTGGCTTGGTATTCATAAAGTACGTACAAATGAAGAAAAAACGGGCTATGTGCTCTTGGCCATCGGCGGATTGTTTTTATTGGGGGATCATTTCACCTTTGTGCTCATGGTCGTGCTCCTGTCGCTCGGGTACTACTACCTTCGTTCGAGAGAGATTCACCGGGATCAGCACTATATTCAGAGGCAGAAGCTGATGGAGAGCATGAAGTGGAACCGTCACCCCTGGGAGTTGAAGAGCATGAGCGCCTGGTCCCTCATTGGGGAGATTCAGATGGACTTGTCACTCGCACTGCCTGAATCGTCAGAGATTACACTCAATCTGCAAGGCATCATTGGAGACGTGGACCTCATCATCCCGGAAGAAATCGGGGTGGATATCCGCGCGACCGTGTTGTTCGGTCAGATTCATTTTGGTCATGAACAGGATGCTGGCTTCATGAACAAGATGCATTGGAGGTCTCCAAATTATGAGCAATGTGAGGTGCGGGTGAACATCATCACTTCGCATTTAATAGGCGATGTGGATATGAAATGGCTGTAGGAAGGAGGTGGCTGCTTGCGACAGGATAGGAAGCTGACAAATATGGTCTGGCGTTCAATGGGTGAAGCGATCTTGTACAGCGCAGCATTGATGGCCACCACCGTCTATTTTTTGCATCAAGGTGGATATATCGGGCAGACTCACAGCTGGATGGACTGGGTGCGGGACGGATTCCTGCTGCTGATGACGGCTGTCGTCATTGGTTCAGGCTTCGGTTACTGGCATAGCGGTCGCACACGCCGGAGGCTTCATATTCTGAATGACTCTTTATTGTATTTGGAAAAAGGCACGCTCTCCCGCATGATTCCGGCCCTGGGTGAGGATGAGATTGGGCGAATTGCCGATCAGATGGATCGCATTCGTCAAAAGTGGGAGGAGCAGGTGAACTCGCTGCAACGTCTGTCTACCCATAATGCCCAGTTGGCAGAGAAAGCCAGGTTTAGCGCGATTACGGAAGAAAGACAACGATTGGCTCGGGAGCTCCATGATGCGGTCAGCCAGCAACTGTTTGCGATCTCCATGACCGCAACGGCCACCAGTCGAACGCTGGAGAAGGATTTGGCCAGGGCCAAGCGGCAAATTGAGCTGATTGAGGAAATGGCCTCCGTCGCTCAGTCGGAGATGAGGGCGTTATTGTTGCACTTGCGTCCGGTACATCTGGAAGGCAAAGGCTTCTCGCAAGGGGTCAAGGAACTGATTGAGGAACTAAAAAGCAAAGTACCCATCGAGATTCAGGTGCAGATTGATGAGGGGATCCAGTTGATCAAAGGGGTGGAAGATCATTTGTTCAGGATCGTGCAGGAGGCGCTGTCCAATACACTGCGGCATGCCAAAGCGACCAGGCTGGACGTCAAATTGCAGCAGAAGGAAGAATTTTTCCGGCTGTATCTCCATGACAACGGCATCGGATTTGATCTGGATGAAAAGAAGCATACATCGTACGGGATCGTCTCGATGAAGGAACGAGTAACGGAATTGGGTGGGGACATGCATTTGATTTCGGCACTCGGCAAAGGAACGAAAATCGATATCCGCATTCCGATTGTGAATGCCAGGGACAGTAAGGAGTTGGAGCATGAATTCGATTAAAGTGCTGTTGGTCGATGATCATGAGATGGTGCGAATCGGGCTCGCTGCCGTGCTCGGGACAGAGGATGGCATTGAGGTGGTCGGGGAGGCAGGTAGCGGGAAGGAAGGATTGCTGCTCGCCGAAAAATATCATCCTGATGTCGTCCTGATGGATCTGGTGATGGAAGGAATGGACGGGATTGAAACGACGCGTCACATGATGCAGCTGCTCCCGGAATGCAAGGTCATCGTCCTGACAAGCTACATTGATGACGAGAAAATCTATCCGGTCATCGAAGCGGGCGCGTTCAGTTATTTGCTGAAAACATCGCGGGCATCGGAGATTGCGCAGGCAATCCGTTCAGCCGTCAACAATCAGCCGGTGCTGGAATCGCAGGTGGCGAGCAAGATCATGAACCGTTTTCGCACGTCCAAGCAGGAAAGTTTGCCTCATCATGATTTGACAGAACGTGAAATGGAAGTGTTGAAGCTGATTGCCAGGGGAATGTCCAATCAGGAAGTGGCGGATGAGTTGTTTATCGGCATCAAGACCGTCAAGTTTCATGTAACGAACATTTTGGCCAAACTGGATGTAGAAGATCGCACCCAGGCTGCCATCTATGCATTCAAGCATGGTTTGGCCGAAGATGATGTATAAAGGTTCTGTTTCCGGTCTATCCTATTACTAGATTGATAGAATAGACAGGGGGAAACAGGGATGCAAGACTGGATACGCGGGTTCTGGAAGCTGGGTTTGCCGATTGCGATCGGTGCGGTGATGATCACGGGGATCATGGGTTATCCGATGCGTGAAGTTCAGGCACTTTTGCTGGAAGAAGACAAAAGCGTGCATGCCGAGTTTGTCGAGTGGCTTCAGGAAACCGAGACGGTTCTTGGCGCTCCGGCAAAATGGACGATCACCTATAGCGGAAGCTGGTCAGGAGGGCGCGATCTAATCCAACAAATGGAGGATACTTCAGCATTCGGAGACGGTGTATCGGAACTGGTGTGTACAAAGAATGATCCTGAAGATACAGCCGATACAGCCGATACAGCCGATACAGCCATTACCCTGAGAGATGATGCGCAAGAAGAACGGGTTGATGAGGCTGGCACACAAGTGGGAGAATCGATCTGTACGTGGAAGCAGCACGATTTTGACGCTCGGCTCACCGTTCATGCGCAACAACAAGCCGCTGCATACGCCGTACTCCAATTCAGCAGTACGACGTCGATTGGAAATGGGGATGCGTTACATCGCACCTTGCTCCAATTTAGCCAATTGCTGCATATGCCGGATGACACGCAACCATGGCGGGCACAGCTGGAATTTCATGATTTGGAAATTGAGCATTTGCATGATTATGTGTGGCACACGCTGGAAGGCGAGGAGCGGGATCGTTATGCTGATTCCGTGACCACCATTCAATCTTATTACTCACAGCCACTGCATACACGATTAACGGATACGCATGATTATGCAAATATTCAGGTAATCACGCATGAGAATGATTCTGAGGGTGTGGAGAGGCAGCTACTGGTGTATCCTCTGATTTCATCGGAATTTTAGACAATTTCGATAAAAAGGGGTCCGTTATATTGAAGTGATTTCCTCGGATATGCTACACTCTTTTAAAGACATATGCGATCAGGCATGTGAAAAAATATACACGGAGAAGATGATAAAATGACGAGCCAACAAAATCTCAACTCCCTTGACGGGGCTGTGTTATTTATATTTGGGGCGACTGGGGACCTGGCAAAGCGCAAACTTTTCCCAGCCATTTATAGCTTGTATAAAGAAGGAAAGTTATCGGATAAATTTGCTGTCGTCGGACTCGCCAGAAGACCGAAGACACAGGAGCAATTTCGCAATGATATTCGTTCCTCCATCCAGGAATTCTCTAGGTATAACGAGGACGAAGAGCTTTGGACACGTTTTGCGGATCATTTTGAATATCAATCCCTGGATACGCAAACCATGGATGGTTTCCAGGAGCTAAACACGCTCACTCAGCAGCTGGAGTCCAAATTCGGACTCGGGGGCAATCGTCTGTTCTATTTGGCGCTGGCTCCTGAATTGTTTGGCGGCGTTGCGCATAACTTGAAAGCAGGCGGTCTGCTTGACAGTGACGGCTGGCATCGATTGGTGATCGAGAAGCCGTTTGGCTACGATCTGAAGTCCGCTGAGGCGCTCAATGAGAAGATTCGGGAAGTGTTCGAAGAAGAAGAAATTTATCGAATTGATCATTACCTGGGCAAGGAAATGGTTCAGAATATTGAGGTTGTCCGATTTGCAAATGCGTTCTTCGAGCCGCTATGGAATAACAAATACATAGCCAATATCCAGATTACACTTAGTGAGACGGTAGGTGTGGAAGAACGCGGCGGTTATTATGACCAGTCCGGGGCACTCAAGGATATGGTGCAGAATCATATGCTGCAAATGGTGGCGATGATGGCCATGGAGCCGCCTAGCAGACTCGTGCCGGAAGACATCCGGGATGAGAAGGTCAAGGTATTGCGTTCCATCCGACCTTACAAAACGGATGAAGAAGTGCGGGAGCACGTCATTCGCGGACAATATGCGGAAGGACAAGTGAAAGACAAGACGCTTAACGCTTACCGCTCGGAGAATTCTGTCAATCCGGCTTCTTCGACCGAGACCTTCTTCGCTGCGAAGCTGTTCGTGGACAACTTCCGCTGGGCCGGGGTTCCGTTCTATGTGCGGACAGGCAAACGGATGCCAACCAAGTCCACAGAAGTTGTGGTCGAGTTCAAGAATATGCCGGACAACGTATATTTTGCCAAAAAGACGAATTTGCAGCCTAATCTGCTCGTCTTCCGCGTCAATCCGGAGGAAGGCATTTATATTAAAATCAATGCCAAGCGCCCGGGATCGGAATGGACTATTATTCCGGTTGCGATGGATTTCTGCCAGAGCTGTCAGGTCGGCTTTAATACCCCTGAAGCTTATGAGCGTCTGTTGTTTGATGCCTTGCGTGGAGATTCCACCTACTTTACTCGCTGGGATGAAGTGTCCAACGCCTGGAAATACATCGATCATATTGCCCAGTCCTGGTCCAAGGACGCCAGTGATTTACAAATGTATCCGGCCGCGACATGGGGTCCTGACGCCTCGCACGAGTTGCTGGCGAAGGACGGCTTCAAATGGTGGCCTGTCCACGGGCAGGATGAAGATGATGTGGTGTGGGTGAAGAGCCTGTCCTGAGAGCAAGATGTATGCATGACAGGGTTACAGTAATGGGAACTGAGATAGATGGAGATAGATGGAAAGGGAATGAACTATGAGCAAACCGTTGAAAAATCAGCTTCAGCAGGAAGTTGAAAAGCGAAGAACGTTTGCCATCATCTCCCATCCAGATGCCGGAAAAACGACGTTAACCGAGAAGCTCCTCCTTTTTGGGGGAGCTATTCGCTTGGCTGGGACGGTAAAGGGGCGCAAAGCTGCCAAGTTTGCGACTTCGGACTGGATGGAGATTGAGAAGCAAAGAGGAATTTCGGTCACTTCAAGTGTGATGCAATTTGATTACAAGGGACACCGTATTAACATCCTGGACACCCCGGGTCACCAGGATTTCAGTGAGGATACGTACCGGACCCTGACAGCGGCCGACAGTGCGGTCATGATTATTGACGCGGCCAAAGGGGTGGAGGCACAGACGAAAAAGCTGTTTCAGGTGTGCCGCATGAGAGGGATTCCAATCTTCACCTTTATTAATAAGCTGGACCGGGAGGGACGCGATCCGTTTGATCTGCTGGAAGAAATTGAACAGCTCCTCGATATTCGCTCTCACCCGATGAACTGGCCGATCGGCATGGGCAAGCAGCTAAGCGGGATCTATGATCGTCATAAGCAAAAGGTCGAATTGTTTGACGAGCAGGATGACGAGAAGATCGAATACACAGAAGTAGCAGGCTATGAGGATGCGAAGATTCGTAAAATGGCCGGCGAGCATCTGCATGACCAGCTTTGCGAGGAAATGGAACTGCTCGATGTAGCGGGCGATGATTTCGACTTGGAGAAAGTGAGCAAAGGGGAGCTGACACCTGTCTTCTTCGGCAGTGCGATTAACAACTTCGGCGTACAGACTTTTCTGGAAAACTTCCTGCAACTTGCTCCGACACCCGCTGCACGCAATAGTAATGAAGGCATGGTTGAACCGACGGAGGAAAAATTCGCAGGCTATATCTTCAAGATTCAGGCCAATATGAATCCGGCTCATCGGGATCGACTCGCTTTTCTGCGCATTGTGTCCGGGAAATTCGAACGCGGAAAAACAGTGTTTCATGCAAGAAGCAACAAAAACATGAAGCTGACACAGCCACAGCAGTTTCTGGCGCAGGATCGGGATATTGTGGATGAAGCGTTCCCTGGCGATATAATCGGTTTGTTTGATCCGGGCGTATTTCGAATCGGGGATACGCTGGCAGAGAACAAGACTTTGAGCTTTGATGAGCTCCCTACCTTTTCCCCTGAGATCTTCAGCAAGGTGATCGTCAAAAATGCCTTGAAGCACAAGCAGTATCAGAAGGGCATTGATCAGTTGACGGATGAGGGGACCATCCAAGTGTTTAAGACTGTGGGTTTTGAGGATATCATCCTCGGCGTGGTGGGACAATTGCAGTTTGAGGTGTTCGAATACCGGATGAAGCATGAATACGGTGTGGATATTCAGATGCAGCGCATGAGCTTTTCTCACGCGCGCTGGCTGGTCGGAGACCAGATTGATCCGGGTAAATTCCGAATTAACTCGACGGCTGTCACGGACAAAAATGGTCATTACGTCGCCTTGTTTGAAAATGAATATGCGATGCGCAGTGCCATGGAGAAATTTCCGGACATTCAATTCCTGGAAACCGCTCCTTAAAACCTGTTGCGTGACAGGAAGGAATAGAATCCTGATGCAAAAAAACCGTCTCAATAGACGGTTTTTTCTTTGTCTTGGATGTGATTATCAGGTGAGTTGTTTATGCAGCGTTTCCAGCATGTGTTGCTGTTGCGAATCATCGCTGTTTTTCCAGATCATTTCGAACAGAACCCCAAGGCCTGGCAGCGCTTTTTCGTCGCCATCGATGGAGTCACGGATAATCTCTTGCAGCTCGGATTGTGATTTGTCCTGTACTCTCTGAACAATCGCCTCGCGAAGGCTAAGCATAACGGAATTCAATGTCATTCCTCCTGTCTGTTCAAGCATGTTGAAGGGCATGGTCATAGGCCATGAAAAGCAAGTTCATGTATGCTTATTGTGTACGAGTCCACCTCTTTTATACGATGAAAGCTGTGCTATAATGGAAACAGCATGCTCAGCATCGCATCAGTCTCACAGGGTGGGGGAAACCATTATGAAGAAGAAGCAATTTGCCGTCATTGGAATGGGGAGATTCGGTTCCAGTGTCGCTCAGACCTTATATAAGCTCGGATTTGAAGTGCTTGCCATGGATGCCAATGAAGACCGTGTTCAGGATGTCATTAACCTGACGACGCATGCCGTACAGGCTGATTCCACGGATGAAGATGCGCTCAAGGCACTGGGCATACGCAATTTTGATGTGGTCGTCGTCGCGATCGGACAGGACATTCAGTCCAGCATTCTGACGACACTGATCCTCAAGGACATGGGCGTCAAGACGCTCATTGTCAAAGCGCAAAATGAACTGCATGGCAAGGTGCTGACCAAGATCGGCGCAGACAAAGTCATTTTCCCTGAGCGGGACATGGGGCAGCGCGTCGCGCATCATCTGATCTCGCCGAACATTATTGACTTTATTGAGCTTTCACCGGAATACAGTATCGTAGAGATTGTAGCGGGCAATGATATGGTTGGAAAGAACTTGCGGGAACTGGATATTCGCGCCCGTTATGGCTGTAACGTGATCGCCTTGAAATCCTCTACCGGTTATATGAACATCTCTCCCTATGCAGAGGACATCATTCAGGCGAATGATATTCTCGTTGTCGTCGGGAAAAACGAAGATTTGCAAAAATTTGAGGTGTCATTCTCTTGAGATTTGAATCGATTCAATCTGTCTCTAATCCGAAAGTAAAGTCCTGGAGTCAGCTGCTAACGAAGAAGGGCAGACTGGCGCAGGGCAAATATATGGTGGAAGGCGTCCATCTCGTGGAAGAAGCGTTGCGCTCCGGTCAGGTGGTGGAAGCTTTGCTCGTGCAAGAGGGCAAGGGCTTGCCGGATGAGCTGCAAGCAGAGGAAGGGACGAACGATGTTCCGGTCTGCTATGAGGTGACAGAGGCGATTATGCAGAAGTGCTCGGATACGGTAACGCCTCAGGGCATTTGTGCCATCGTACATAAGCCCAAGCTGTCGTTCAGTCAGTTGCTGTCGCACCCTAATCCGTTCGCCATTGTTGTGGATCGGCTTCAGGACCCAGGCAATCTCGGCACCATTATTCGCAGTGCCGATGCTGCGGGAGCTTCGTATGTCCTCATTGGTCAGGGAAGCGTGGATGTATACAGTCCCAAAGCCATCCGATCGACTATGGGATCGCTGTTTCATCTTCCCGTCGTGGAGGTTGATTTGCAAGAGGTCATTCCGGCGGCGACTCACCGAGGGATCGAAGTGTACAGCACATCACTGGACGGAGAGTCTCACTGTTACGAATACGACTATACCAGGCCGACCTGGCTGGTCATTGGTAACGAAGCACAGGGGGTATCAGACGAAGTGCATGCGCTCGTCTCCAGGCAGGTCTGGATACCGATGCAAGGACAGGCCGAATCCCTCAATGCGGCTATGGCCGCCACGATTTTGCTGTTCGAGGCCATGCGGCAGCGCAGCTTTAACAAATAAAAATCCTGTCCAATTTTGTTTTTACCCTCCCTGGTTAAAAACACCTGTGCCCAAACCACTAAGACTGGAATATGGTTGAAGATTACCTCAACCATTTCTCTAGTCCTTTTCCAGATCCTTTCCAATCCTATAAAGGGATTCAGCATTTCTTTACTCCTATCCCTGATTCCTTGTCCGATCATTTCGCTGTCTTTCTGGACAATAATTATTATTCGTTTCGTTCACATTTGAATCAGTTGGCTTCCAATTTTCTATGGGTTAAACTTAACACCAAGGGACACTAATTATTATTCATATTTGTTCATAATTTAATTATTTTCACTTCAATTCAGGTTTTTTTTCTTATTCTTTTTTTATCCCAGCATTGGCATTGAGACCTTGTGAGTAAACATCAGGGAATAGGGAGAGTCTATGATTGCAGCAGGTTTTTTGTGTTTCTACAAATAAACAGTGTTATGGTGTCTGGAAATAAGAGATGCTAACATGCCATTTATATTATTTGAGAATATAGCTTTCGAGAAACTTTTTTATCTGAAGTGAATATACAATGGTAGTTGGATTTGGTAATCCATTTATGCTAAGACAGAGGAATAGATCTTTCTAAATCGATAAAGTTAGTTAGGCATGTAATCCGAATTATGATACTAAGTTTCTTTATAGGAAAGGTATGCTCGATTTTTATCAAGCATTCAAAGCAATGATAGGTTTGGAGATTGCGATATCTCATTTCGCTTTTGGGTTACTGAAGTTGTTGATTTAAATAGAAATACAAGCTTAAGCTTGGGTCACGGGCATAATGAACATTCAATTGTTGCGAAGAAAAGGTGATTGTATTTGGATATTCAACAAATTATTGAGTTTGAGAATGAGAGTTCATATGTTGACTTTAAAAAGAATCAATATCAAAACAGTGAGGACCTACTAAAAGACATCTTGGCCATGGCGAATGCAAATATCGAAAACAAAAAACGATACATCATTATTGGTGTTAAGTATTTGCCTGACGGTAGTAGGGAATTACATTCAATTCCAAACAATGATTTTAAAGACGATTCAGATTATCAGGAATTAGTGAGAAGTAATATCGAACCAGAAATCCAGTTTAAATATATTCCAGTTGAATTTCAGGGAAAACTACTTGGGGTTTTTGAGATTGAAGAGTGTGATGATCGTCCTTATGTAATGAAGAAAACTTATAAAAGGCTCGAAAAAGGATTTTGTTATATTAGAAGAGGTTCTCAAAATGGAAGAGTGATAAGAGAAGATCTTGAAGTTATTTACGGAGATCGTTATAAGAGGAAGCGTCAATTCGAGATAAAAAACTCATACTTACATTTACTTAAACATGAATTTAAAAATAATAGAAGACTACTTTATACGATGGATACATATATCTGTGAGGGGCCAATTATTAGAGAACTTTGGGATACAGCAAGTGAGATTTCTAATCATTTCAATTTTGAAGCCTGGGATTCTCTTATGCGGTCAGGTGTAATTGCCTCACTTGAATATGAGGAGATGGAAAAATATCGATTTGCGATAAAAACAATAAGAGATTCCATATATTATGTAAGGGAAGTATCGGCAAATTGGATGCGTATACTTGCCTGGAATCATCCAATATATCAATCTGAAGTAATGAGTCATGAATTAAGACAACCAGCTTCCCCAAAACTTGTACTGCAAACAAGTGTTAAAAACTGTAAAGAATCTTTGAAGATATCCCAAGATGCAATACTTTCTGCAATTGAGATATTAGATTTAAAGCATTATTCTTAACTACGACATAACAAAAGTTAATTCCAGAACAGCAATTTTTCAAAATTATCTGAACTGAACAGAAAATAATATTTGAATGGCTGAAATCCAGTCGAAGTTAAGTTCCACGAGTCTGTAAACTAGATTGTGTAAACTCCTAAATCTATTAAAATAGAGGTAGGAGAAAGGTTGGGATCTACACATGGGATTATGGACGAAAGAGCAGCTTCGCGCATTCATCAAAGAAAATAAGT
>NZ_JBHUMM010000030.1:0-916 GCF_042685085.1 Marinicrinis sediminis | reverse complement strand
ACACCCGAAGTCGGTGAGGTAACCTTAGGGAGCCAGCCGCCGAAGGTGGGGCAGATGATTGGGGTGAAGTCGTAACAAGGTAGCCGTATCGGAAGGTGCGGCTGGATCACCTCCTTTCTATGGAGCACTAGGTACCCACAAAAGTGAAGAACAGCTTAACAGCTGATTCAGGTTCTTTTGCGGGGCCCAAGGCACAAGAACGAATGTGCATAAGATGCACAACGGACAATTTCACTCGCGTTCAGTTTTGAAAGGGCAACCTTTCAAACCGGTTTGGTGATAATGGCGGAGGGGTACCACGCGTACCCATACCGAACACGACCGTTAAGCCCTCCAGCGCCGATGGTACTTGGACCGAAGGGTCCTGGGAGAGTAGGACATTGCCAAGCCGGGCAATACAAGCCTGATCAAGCCGTAAGGCAAAAGGCTTGGGCCCTTAGCTCAGCTGGTTAGAGCGCACCCCTGATAAGGGTGAGGTCGGTGGTTCGAGTCCACTAGGGCCCACCATATAAACCTAATACCCCAGGAATAGGGGGCCATAGCTCAGCTGGGAGAGCGCCTGCCTTGCACGCAGGAGGTCAGCGGTTCGATCCCGCTTGGCTCCACCAAACGCATTGCTTTGAACGTGACGGCTCAAAAAGCCGGTTGAAACGACAAAGCGGATATGGTAAGATACCACTTGCCGCTGAAAAGACGGCAAACTTGATCCTTGAAAACTGGATAGCGAAAGAGTTTAGGTAAGAATCAACGCAGTTTTTACTAGCGTGTTGGTGTTGACTTCCATGTCAAGCCAACATTGTAAAGTGTAGTGTTTTTGGAGTCGCCCGACATTTGCCCTTGTGCAAGAGGAGGAAGACCCAATAAACACGAAACGGGTTAAGCTAGTAAGGGCACACGGAGGATGCCTAGGCGCTAG
>NZ_JBHUMM010000029.1:0-1346 GCF_042685085.1 Marinicrinis sediminis | reverse complement strand
CGGATTAACCCCCGAAAATTGGACAGAATCACTTTCAAACTAAGCCTGTCTGTCATTTTTAAAGTCTGACTTCCTTTGTGGTAACTTCGCCTAGCTGTTTACGTTTGTAAAAGTCCGCAGGAGCGAGGTAGCCAATGCTGGAGTGGATGCGTTTTGTGTTATAAAACTGCATGAAAGTTGTGACAGCCTGGTATGCTTCCTCATAGCTTTGAAACTCATGGCGAGACAAGCATTCGTCTTCCAAAATGCGATGAAAGGCTTCAATGTGCGCATTCATATTCGGTGTACGCGGTGGAATCCGTTCATGCTCCATACCTAGCGCTTCACAAGCATTGGCAAACGCTTTGGATGTAAACTGGGTGCCATTATCGGATCGAATCACGGGTTTCTCTGTATGGGCATACTGTTGTCGCTTGAATAGAGCTCGATTTAGGGTTTGTACTGCATCCTTCCCCTCACAGCGCAAACCAATGTGAAAACCTACAATCATTCGATCATAAACATCGATGTAAGATAAGATGAAAAAGAATCGCTGTGCACCGTGAATATATCCATACTTCAGATCCGTTTCCCATAACTGATTCGAATCCGTGATGGTTCGATTTCTGGCAATCTTTCTTGGATAGAACGTTTTCTTTTCTCTTTGTGGACGCAAGATGCCTAGTTCCTTACATAGGCGATAGACTTTCTTTTTATTGATCGTTAAATCAAAGTACCGACGCAGGAGGATGGTCAGCTTCTGGTAGCCATAGGCAGCTCCTTCATGCTCCATCAACTGCAAGAGCCATTCTTTGATTTGTTCATCCGATATTTTGGTTCCATCTGCTTGAAGGGAAAACCCGGGTGCTGGTCGTCCCTCACTTACTGTTTTCTCCTCCACACGGTAATGCTTCTGGTAATAATAAGTGGAGCGAGAAACCCCGACAATACGTAGCACAGTCGTCTTAGGATATCCTTTGTTGATCCATTTGTCGGCTACTTCAACTTTTTCAGTAACTGAGGGTTCTTCTTTTTTATGAGGTCACGTAGAATCGCAATCTCCAGATCTTTTTCACCTAGTAATCGCTTTAATTGATCATTTTCCTGTGCCAATTCTTTGGTGTCGAGAGAGAAATCATCGGTGTGGATATCATCAAACTTTCCATTGCGAGATTCCCGCACCCACCGTTGAACCATGTTTCGGCTAAGTTCATAACGGCGTGAGACGAGTGTTGTGTTGCCTGTTTCCAACGCCTCTTTCACCACTTGCAGTTTAAATTCTCTTGCATACTTTTGTCTTTTCAAATGAAGCGCCCCCTGACTATGAATAGTATAATCATATGAACTTATATTGTCCAAATACTATA
>NZ_JBHUMM010000028.1:0-961 GCF_042685085.1 Marinicrinis sediminis | reverse complement strand
TCGGACATCCCCGGATCAAAGCTTGCTTACAGCTCCCCGAGGCATTTCGTTGTTCGCCACGTCCTTCTTCGGCTCCTAGCGCCTAGGCATCCTCCGTGTGCCCTTACTAGCTTATCCACTTCGGTTGTTGCTTTCGCTTCCTTCTCTTGCACAAGTGCAAATGTCGGGCGCGAAACAAAACCTTCGTTCTCGTGTGCGGGATTTGACAAGATGTCATCCCCGTACACGCTAGTAAAAACTGCGTTGATTCTTACCTAAACTCTTTCGCTATCCAGTTTTCAAGGATCAAGTTTGCCGTCTTTTCAGCGGCAAGTGGTATCTTACCATATCCGCTTTGTCGTTTCAACCGGCTTTTTGAGCCGTCACGTTCAAAGCAATGCGTTTGGTGGAGCCAAGCGGGATCGAACCGCTGACCTCCTGCGTGCAAGGCAGGCGCTCTCCCAGCTGAGCTATGGCCCCCTATTTCCTGGGGTATTAGGTTTATATGGTGGGCCCTAGTGGACTCGAACCACCGACCTCACCCTTATCAGGGGTGCGCTCTAACCAGCTGAGCTAAGGGCCCAAGCCTTTTGCCTTTACGGCTTGATCAGGCTTGTATTGCCCGGCTTGGCAATGTCCTACTCTCCCAGGACCCTTCGGTCCAAGTACCATCGGCGCTGGAGGGCTTAACGGTCGTGTTCGGTATGGGTACGCGTGGTACCCCTCCGCCATTATCACCAAACCGGTTTGAAAGGTTGCCCTTTCAAAACTGAACGCGAGTGAAATTGTCCGTTGTGCATCTTGTGCACATTCGTTCTTGTGCCTTGGGCCCCGCAAAAGGACTTGAATCAGCTGTTAAGCTGTTCTTCACTTTTGTGGGTACCTAGAGCTCCATAGAAAGGAGGTGATCCAGCCGCACCTTCCGATACGGCTACCTTGTTACGACTTCACCCCAATCATCTGCCCCACCTTCGGCGGCTGG
>NZ_JBHUMM010000027.1:0-1110 GCF_042685085.1 Marinicrinis sediminis | reverse complement strand
CCAGCCGCCGAAGGTGGGGCAGATGATTGGGGTGAAGTCGTAACAAGGTAGCCGTATCGGAAGGTGCGGCTGGATCACCTCCTTTCTATGGAGCTCTAGGTACCCACAGAAGTGAAGAACAGCTTAGCAGCTGATTCAAGTCCTTTTGCGGGGCCCAAGGCACAAGAACGAATGTGCACAAGATGCACAAAAAGGACAATTTCACTCGCGTTCAGTTTTGAAAGGGCAACCTTTCAATCCGGTTTGGTGATAATGGCGGAGGGGTACCACGCGTACCCATACCGAACACGACCGTTAAGCCCTCCAGCGCCGATGGTACTTGGACCGAAGGGTCCTGGGAGAGTAGGACATTGCCAAGCCGGGCAATACAAGCCTGATCAAGCCGTAAAGGCAAAAGGCTTGGGCCCTTAGCTCAGCTGGTTAGAGCGCACCCCTGATAAGGGTGAGGTCGGTGGTTCGAGTCCACTAGGGCCCACCATATAAACCTAATACCCTAGGAATAGGGGGCCATAGCTCAGCTGGGAGAGCGCCTGCCTTGCACGCAGGAGGTCAGCGGTTCGATCCCGCTTGGCTCCACCAAACGCAATGCTTTGAACGTGACGGCTCAAAAAGCCGGTTGAAACGACAAAGCGGATATGGTAAGATACCACTTGCCGCTGAAAAGACGGCAAACTTGATCCTTGAAAACTGGATAGCGAAAGAGTTTAGGTAAGAATCAACGCAGTTTTTACTAGCGTGTACGGGGATGACATCTTGTCAAATCCCGCACACGAGAACGAAGGTTTTGTTTCGCGCCCGACATTTGCACTCTGTGCAAGAGAAGGAAGCGAAAGCAATAACCGAAGTGGATAAGCTAGTAAGGGCACACGGAGGATGCCTAGGCGCTAGGAGCCGAAGAAGGACGTGGCGAACAACGAAATGCCTCGGGGAGCTGTAAGCAAGCTTTGATCCGGGGATGTCCGAATGGGGAAACCCGGCTGTGGTAAACCGCAGTCACTGTTTACTGAATCCATAGGTAAACAAGAGGCAGACCAGGGGAACTGAAACATCTAAGTACCCTGAGGAAGAGAAAACAAGAGTGATTCCGTCAGTAGCGGCGAGCGAACGCGG
>NZ_JBHUMM010000026.1:0-1008 GCF_042685085.1 Marinicrinis sediminis | reverse complement strand
AGCGACCCGAGATCCAGCTCCGATTGCGCCATGTTTTGCATCGCAAACATCGTATCAAACAACGGATTGCGGCCCAGATCCCGCTTGATCTTCAACCGCTCAATCAACTGCTCATACGGATAGTCCTGACGATCGAACGCTTGCAGCACATTATGCTGTACCTCACCGAGAAAGGATCGGAAGCTCTTCGTTCCCTCCGGGTAGCTGCGCAGCGCCAGCGTGTTGACAAACATGCCGATGATGCGCGACGTATCCGCATGCTTGCGTCCGGCCGCTGGCGATCCGACTATCATATCCTCCTGCCCTGTATATTTGTACAGCAACACCTGATAGGCAGCCAGCATCACCATATACAAGGTCGTGCCCGTCTCTCTCGCCAGCGCTTGCAGCGCGTTCGTCAGTTCCGCATCCATCCCGATCTCAAAGCTGTCTCCCGCAAAGCTCTGCACCGCAGGTCTCGGATGATCGGTCGGCAGATTCAAAACGGGCAGCTCTCCCGCAAACTGCTTCAGCCAGTACGCTTCCTGCTCAGCATCCTGCCCGCTCGCTCGCTGCTGCTCCTGCCAGACCGCATAATCTTTGTACTGAATGCGCAGCGGTGGCAACGGCTCGCCCCTGTACAGCAGGCTCAGTTCTTCGACCAGCACCGCGATGGACGTGCCATCCGAGATGATGTGGGGCATGTCTGCCAGCAGAAAGTGATCCTGCTCATGGCGCTCTATGAGACGGACACGAAGCAGGGGTGCATGGCTCAGGTCAAACGGCTGTACAAACGCGTCCATGGCCGCAGCCAAATCCGCTTCCTCGTCGATCTGCTGCTCCGTCACGATCAAATGAACGTCTTCCACCACGCGCTGCACTGGCTCACCCTCGGTTCCTTCCCAGACAAATTCCGTTCGGAATGCCTCATGCCTCTTCACCAGTTGCTGAAACGCTTCGCGTAATCGCGGTCGATCCAGCTCGCCTTGCAGCCGCAAGGCAAACGGCATATTGTAGGCCGTGCCGAAT
>NZ_JBHUMM010000025.1:123242-123568 GCF_042685085.1 Marinicrinis sediminis | reverse complement strand
ATCACCCTCTCAGGTCGGCTACGCATCGTCGCCTTGGTAAGCCGTTACCTTACCAACTAGCTAATGCGCCGCAGGCCCATCTGCAAGTGAGAGCCGAAACCCTCTTTCCCCAGAAAATCATGCGATCCTCTGGACCATCCGGTATTAGCTAACGTTTCCGCTAGTTATCCCGATCTTGCAGGCAGGTTGCCTACGTGTTACTCACCCGTTCGCCGCTAAGTATAAGAAGTGCAAGCACTTCTTATACTCCGCTCGACTTGCATGTATTAGGCACGCCGCCAGCGTTCGTCCTGAGCCAGGATCAAACTCTCCAATAAAGTGTTTGA
>NZ_JBHUMM010000025.1:0-123118 GCF_042685085.1 Marinicrinis sediminis | reverse complement strand
AATTTTCATTCCGGGGGTTCCCGTCCGATCCATCATGGAAAGGACAATGAAACCTTATTTTGAAATTTGGACAATTTCGCTCGCTGTTCAGTTTTCAAAGGACAAGATGTTTCGTCTGTGTGATGCCTTTTCTCATTCGCTGCGTGGTTAGCAGCGAGAAGTATCATAACACATCCGTTTTTGTTTGGCAAGTCTTTTTTCACTCGGTGATGACTTGATATGGAGTGAAGAAGAACTTATCCATGTCGCTGTCGTTTTCAGCGACGCTTTTTAATATATCACAATCGCTTGCGCTTTTGCAAGTGCTTTTTTCATCCGGTCTCTCGCACATGGCGCTGAGTCCAGAAGGGTTATGACGCTTGCTGAGGCAGGATTACATCCTACCACGTTCGCTCCGTTCAGACAAGTTCATCTTTTTCCAGTTTCCAATTCACTCTATACGGAGATGAACTCGATTGTGGGGGTTCGATAGACAAGCCGTTTGAAGCGGCGAGTAATAATGTATCACAGGATGCTTGGCAAAGTCAATCATAATCTGATTTAGCACCCTGTATGATCTCAATCCTGCATTTTCATGACTTCGTCTATGAATAAATGGGTCTCCTGCACGAGGTTAATTACTTTTCCATCCGCCTTTACCCAAGGTCTTGTCGGATGACTGCGATCGGAAAATACGATCTCTCCAATCAGACCATTATTCAATTTGACCAAAGTACCATTGTGGAATTGGGTCACTTTATGAATAAAGGTTTGAACAATGGTAGGGTCCAGCTTTCCAAAGGAGTCATTGAAGATTTGTTCCAACACCCGATAAGGAGAAGCTGCTTTCTTGTAGTGGCGGTTGCTCGACATGGCGTGGAATATATCTGCCACTGCGACAATTTTGGAATAGGGATGAATGCGATCTGATTTTAACCCCAATGGGTAACCACTGCCGTCTTCCCTTTCATGATGCTGAAGAGCGGTCAATTTGACGCCTTCATTCAGTCCAGGAACCGGCTTGAGCATGTTATAGCCTATCACGGTATGCTTGCGAACCTCTTCCAGCTCGCTGCTTGTTAATTTGCCCGGTTTCGTTAAAATATCCAGATCCACTTTCACATTGCCGATATCGTGAAGAAGACCTCCCAGGGCAATTGGCAGCAAATCCTTCTGATCATAGTTCATCCATTTGGCCAACTGATACGACGTCAAGCTGACAACAATGCTGTTATGTATTAAGTAATCTTCCACTTTCGCCTTCTGCGGAGAATAGGTCAGCACATTATATTCGTGGATATGCTGAATAAGCGCAGACAGTTGCTGACGGATATCTAGCAGATTGATTTCGCCAGCGATGATTTGCTTCAACGTTTTTTGCAGCAGCACAACCATCTTTTGATATTCTTCTTCAAATGGCGAAAGGGGCTTTTGTTTGTTCTCCGTCTTCTTCTCATCCGCAGCTTTCTCATTTTCCTTGCTTTCTTTCTGAACGGGATCTCCCTGTTCAGCCTTCTCATCCGGCTCCTCTGTTTTCACAGAAACGCTCTTGATCAGAAAAGCATGCAGGATCTCCAAATCTTGCTCAATGAGTACTCTTTCCTTTTTGAATAATACATGGCCCATTCCGGTAAGGACATCCTCACTGAGCTGCTGGCCTGGCTTCAGTCGATGGATCGATCGCTCTGTCATGTTCGGCTCACCCTATTATTAGTTAATTGCCTTGGCATCGCCAACGCACTCTTTCACTTCCTATATTGTAAAACAAAAAGGATTGGCATTAAAGCCCAATCCTTTTTGTTCACATTTATCTATCACATTCGTACATCTATCTCATGCGTAGATTTATCTCATTTGTTTATCTGTCTCATGTATTCATTTGCACATTTGCTTAGTTGCACACTTGTTGCTGTTTGCCTAAGCTTTTATTCAGTTTGGTTTTGATCGTCTTCCTCTTCATCCTGGTCCGCGATCGGATCAGCAAGCGCTTGTTCATCTGTGGAATCGGTCTGGAGAGATGGATCAGCCAACAATTCGGATTCCTCCAATTGTTCCAATTCATCCAATTCTTCCACTTCATCCTGTCTTTTCACTCGCGTGACCGTTGCTACTTCATCGTCCTCGCGAATATGAATAATACGCACGCCCTGCGCATAGCGACCCATCGTGGAAATGCCCTCGATCCCGGTTCGAATCAAGGTGCCGGAAGCGGTAATGACCATCAGATCTTCATCCTGCTTCACGACTTTGAGAACAACGACATCCCCGTTCTTCTCTGTCAGGCTGATCGTCTTGATCCCTTTCCCCCCGCGTGTCTGCATGCGGTATTCCGACATCGGCGTACGTTTTCCGTAACCTTTGGTCGTCACGATCAGGACCGTATCATCTTCATCCACGACATCCATGTCGATAACTGAATCCTGATCTGTAAGGGAAATTCCCTTCACGCCCGTTGCGGTACGGCCCATGGTCCGCACATCTTCCTCGGAGAAACGGATAGATAACCCGCTTTCGGTTCCCATAATGATCTGCTGGTGACCATCGGTAAGCTTCACGCGAATCAGTTCGTCATCCTCGCGAAGGTTAATGGCAATTAGACCAGCTCTGCGAATATTGACATAATCCTGGAGCGGCGTCTTCTTGACAATCCCCTGCTTGGTGGCGAAGAAGAGGTTATTCGGTTCATCAAATGATTCGATCTCGATCACAGCGCTGATCTTCTCACCCTGTTCGATCTGAATCAAATTGATGATCGGCGTTCCTCTTGCTGTACGACCGAGCTCCGGAATTTCATAGGCTTTCAAGCGATAGGCCTTGCCCTTGTTGGTGAAGAAGAGCAGATAATGATGGGTATTGGTGACAAAGAGTTGCTCAACAAAGTCATTCTCCTTGGTGTCCATCCCCATGACGCCACGACCACCGCGTTTCTGGCTGCGGTAAGTGGTGACAGGCAGACGCTTGATATAGCCGGTATGGGTAACGGTAATGACGACATCTTCACGCGGAATCAGATCCTCGTCGAGAATCATTTCATCCCCGATCGTAATTTCAGTCCGTCTCTCGTCATTGAAACGCTGCTTCACTTCGGTCAGTTCTTCACTGATAATATCAAGCACCAATTGCTCATCTGCCAAAATCGCTTTATACTCGGCAATTTTCTTGAGCAGCTCGGCATATTCATTTTCAATTTTCTCACGTTCCAAGGCCGTCAAGCGTTGCAGACGCATATCCAGAATGGCCTGTGCCTGATCATGGCTGAGCTGGAAGTTGCTCATGAGGCCTTCACGAGCCTGTTCCGTATTGGATGAAGCCCGTATGAGCGCAATCACTTCGTCCAAATGATCCAGCGCAATGCGCAAACCTTCCAGGATGTGAGCTCTGGCTTCCGCCTTTTTCAGATCAAATTCGGTTCTTCTGCGAATAACCTCAATCTGATGCTGCAAGTAATGATGAAGCACTTCCTTGACATTGAGCACCTTCGGTTCCCGATTGACAATCGCCAGCATATTCATGCCAAAGGTGGTTTGCATCGCGGTTTGCTTGTATAAATTATTCAGAATGACACTCGGATTCACATCACGGCGAAGTTCAATCACAATCCGCATGCCATTGCGATCCGATTCATCCCGCAAGTCCGTAATGCCTTCAATCTTCTTCTCGCGAACGAGTTCCGCTATTTTCTCAATCAGTCGGGCCTTGATGACTTGATAAGGAAGCTCATTGACAATGATTCTGGCCTTGTTGTTGACTTCCTCAATTTCCGCTTTTGCCCGGATCGTGACACTGCCTCTGCCTGTAGAGTAAGCCTGCTTGATGCCCTCTCTGCCGAGTATGTATCCACCTGTCGGGAAATCGGGTCCTTTAATATACGTCATGAGATCAAGAGGGGTCAATTCCGGGTCCTTGATCAAAGCCAGAGTACCGTCAATGACTTCTCCCAGATTATGAGGGGGGATGTTGGTCGCCATTCCGACAGCTATCCCCGAAATCCCGTTTACCAACAGGTTTGGAAAGCGTGCCGGCAATACGGATGGCTCTTTTTCCTCCCCGTCATAGTTGGGAATGAAGTCAATGGTGTCCTTCTGAATATCTCGCAGCATTTCCATCGCAATTTTGGATAGACGTGCCTCTGTATAACGCATCGCAGCAGCCGCATCGCCGTCAATGGAACCGAAGTTCCCGTGACCGTCGATCAGCATGTAGCGCAGTGAGAAATCCTGCGCCATCCGAACCATGGTCTCATACACCGCAGAATCACCGTGTGGATGGTACTTCCCGATCACTTCTCCGACGATTCTCGCTGATTTTTTATATGGCTTGTCTGGAGACATGCCCAGTTCCGACATGGCGTACAATATTCTTCGATGTACCGGTTTTAGCCCGTCTCGTACATCAGGAAGGGCACGGCTGACGATGATGCTCATCGCATAATCCATAAACGAGCTGCGCATCTCCGCACTAATATCCCGATCCTTCACTTGAGGGCGATTTTCTTCCGCCATGGTTAACCTCCTTCAATCCTCACAATTTCACCTGTTCAGGCGATCGGTTCGACGAATGCAAGTTTCGTCGTTCCGTCAAATATCCAGATTGTCTACGTAGCGAGCATGCTCCTGAATGAAATCACGGCGAGGCTCGACGTTGTCTCCCATCAAGGTATCAAACACCAGATCTGCTTCAATGGCATCGTCAATGGTGACTTGAAGGAGCGTACGGCTTTCCGGGTCCATCGTGGTTTCCCACAGCTGATTGGGATTCATCTCGCCAAGACCTTTGTAGCGTTGTACGTTGGCTTTGGCGCCTGCATCACCCAATTCAGCGAAAATGGCATCCTTCTGCTTGTCATTATAGGCATAACGG
Organism: Marinicrinis sediminis; assembly: GCF_042685085.1. NCBI lineage: Bacteria > Bacillati > Bacillota > Bacilli > Caryophanales > Paenibacillaceae > Marinicrinis > Marinicrinis sediminis. Next base: position 118,279 of record NZ_JBHUMM010000025.1, on the reverse strand, counting down.
ATGACTTTGTTTTTCTCAATTTTGTATAGAGGCGGCTGGGCAATATACACGTAGCCGTTCTCAATGACCGCACGCATATAACGATACAAGAACGTCAACAATAATGTGCGAATATGAGCGCCGTCTACATCCGCATCGGTCATAATGATGATCTTGTGATATCTGGCCTTCTCGATGTTGAAATCTTCCCCAATCCCTGTGCCAAGCGCTGTAATAATGGCGCGAATCTCTGTATTGGACAAGATCCGGTCCAGACGCGCTTTTTCTACGTTCAGGATTTTCCCGCGCAGCGGCAGGATAGCCTGGAAATGACGGTCACGGCCTTGCTTGGCTGAGCCGCCTGCCGAATCCCCCTCGACAATATACAATTCGCTGATGGAAGCATCCTTGGATGAACAGTCCGCCAGTTTCCCCGGCAATGAACTCACTTCCAGGGCGTTCTTTCTCCGCGTCAGTTCTCTGGCCTTCCGTGCAGCCTCTCTTGCTCTTGCAGCCTGTAACGCCTTCTCGATGATCCGCTTGGAGACAGACGGGTTCTCCTCGAGAAATTCCTGGAACTTCTCTGAGAACAACGACTCGACCACACCACGTGCCTCGCTGTTTCCGAGCTTGGTCTTCGTCTGACCTTCGAACTGAGGTTCAGGAATTTTGACGGAGATAATCGCCGTCATCCCTTCCCGCACATCTTCTCCAGACAGATTGGAGTCATTGTCTTTAATACTTCCGGACTTTCTTGCATAGTCGTTAATAATACGGGTAAGCGCACTCTTGAAACCCGATTCATGCGTCCCGCCCTCATGGGTATTGATATTATTGGCAAATGAATAAATATGATCGGAGTAGCTGGCGTTGTACTGCAAGGCCACTTCCACATGAATGTGCTCCCGGTGTCCCTCTACGTAAATCGGAGGTTCGTGCAGCACTTCCTTGGACTGATTCAAGTATTCGACGAAGGAACTGATACCGCCGTCATACTTGAACACTTCTTGCGCACCCGTCCGCTCATCCACCAGGGTAATCTGGATGCCTTTGTTCAAAAAGGCCATTTCCCTGATCCGGTTTTGCAGTGTGTCATAGTCATATACGGTCGTATCTGTGAAGATCTCAGCATCTGGCTTGAACGTAACAGACGTTCCTGTGCGGTCGGTTTCACCTACCACCTTCAGGTCATAGGCCGGCATCCCGCGCAAATATTTCTGCTGATGGATCTTGCCGTCACGATGGACCTCCACTTGCAGCCATTCAGACAATGCGTTGACAACAGAAACCCCGACGCCATGCAGACCACCGGAAACCTTGTAGCCTTCGCCCCCAAATTTTCCGCCCGCATGAAGCACCGTCATGACCACTTCGACCGCCGGCTTTTTCAGTTTGGGATGCTCCCCGACCGGAATACCGCGTCCGTTGTCCTGTACGGTGACACAATTGTCCTCATGGACCGTGATGATGATTTCGGTACAATAACCGGCCAGCGCCTCATCGATACTGTTATCCATGACTTCCCATACGAGATGGTGCAGGCCTTTTACGCTTGTCGATCCGATATACATTCCCGGTCGTTTCCTTACTGCCTCTAACCCTTCCAGTACCTGTATCTGACTCTCATCATAGGCATGCTGATTTACAGACATCCATTTTCACCCGCTTCTTTAAGGTCATTCTCATGTATGTGCAAGCTCTGTAAGCAGAGCTAAGATAAATGCGTGAGCAAATGCTTCGCTCTTTTTTTCAATGTGGCAGACGAGATGGGAGAATAATAAATTTTGTCCATGGCGATCACCATCGACTTGGGCGATTCCTCTCCGATTGTCTCGACTTTTTTATTTGCGTGGGCCTGCTGAATGAATTGCTTGGAGATTTTGGACACATCCTCAATGGACAAATCGAAAATTCCGATCAGCTCTGATGCTCGAATTACCTTTTCCCCGCCTAAATGGATGAACATGAAACCGTCCTCCTTAACTGACTCGCTCTGTAGGCGATCAGTTATGTAATATAGCCGCTGTTGTCAATCCATCCTTCCTTGACTTGAAACAGCTTCGCACCCTGCAGCTTTTGCAGATTGACACTTTCCAGGCCGGTCGTGGTGATGAAGGTCTGAACCTTTTCCTGAAAGGTCTCGATCAGCTTCGTCTGACGGTTCTCATCCAGCTCGGACAATACATCATCAAGCAGGAGAATCGGATATTCTCCAACCTCCTGGTGAATGAGTTCGATTTCGGCCAGTTTAACGGAAAGGGCTGTCGTGCGCTGCTGCCCCTGCGATCCAAAGGTCTGAACCTCTTTGCCATTGATGAAAAATTGCAGGTCATCCCGATGGGGCCCATACAAAGACATACCGCGTCTGCGTTCTTGTTCCTGGTTCTGTGTTAACTTTACCATAAATTGCTCGAAAACCATAGTTTCGTCATCTAACAAAGGAATAGAGGGATGATAGACAATCTCTAGCTTTTCCCTTCCCTCCGTAATGCTGAAATGGATCTGTTCGGCCCATTTTTGAAGTTTATCTATAAATTGTTGACGTTTTCTCATGATTTTAGAACCACTGTTTGCAAGTTGTTCATTCCAGATGTCCAGCATGTCGGTATGAACCTTGCGATCGAACTGTTTCAGTTGCTGGTTCTTTTGAGCCAGTATTTTTTGATATTGTGTCAATTCATGCACATAGCTCGGGTAGACCTGGGCAATTTCCATGTCCAGAAATCGCCGTCGCACACCGGGCGAGCCCTTCACGATCTCCAGATCCTCCGGAGCAAACATCACCACATTGAGCGCGCCGATATAGCCGCTCAATTTTTTTTGCTCCAGGCCATTGAGATTGGCTTTCTTTCCTTGCTGGGAAATCATAAGGTCAAGCCGGCAGATGCCATACTTGCGATCCAGTTCCCCGGACAATCTGGCCTGCTGCTGTTCCCACTGAATCAATTCCTTGTCCTTGTGCGTTCGGTGCGATTTGGTCAAGGCCAGTACATAGATCGACTCCAGCAGATTCGTTTTTCCCTGGGCATTCGGACCGATAAAAATATTGACCTGGTCCGCTGCCTCAATTTCAATGTGTTCATAGTTGCGATAATGCCGCAGCTGGAAACGTTTTAACCGCAAAGCGGATTCCTCCTAGATGGATGCCGGAAATGCTAGTTGGTAATCTGAACAGCACCATGGCCCTCAATGTGAACTTGATCACCTGGCCACAGCTTTTTCCCCCGCCGATTTTCGGCCTCGCCATTCACAATGATCGCCGTTTCTGCCAAAAAGAATTTGACTTGTCCACCTGTGGATACAAGATCGAGCTTTTTGAGCAGTTGGCCGAGAGTAATATACGCATCAGAAATGTGAACATCTGTTGCCACGTTTACGCCTACCTTTCATTCTCATTTTTTGGTCCTTCTCTTAGTTTGTCGTACGGTAAGGAAGAATGAGATGAAGCAGTTGTACATGATCTTCAGGCTGGATGACAATCGGACTCATCGCGCCGGTAAAGCCGATATGAATCTTCTCGCTGTCCGTGACTTTCAGGGCATCGAGCATGTATTTGGAGTTGAAGGAGATCTTCAGCGGCTCTCCCTGATAGGAAATGGCTTCGACTTCCTCCGTAATTTTGCCAAGTTCGGTCAGACTGGACGAAATTTCTACCACGCCATTACCCTGGGCCATCAGCTTGACGATATTCGTCTTCTCCTCGCGGGAGAGCAGGTAGGCACGATCCACGGCATTCATGAATGATTTGGTATGAATGACCATCTCGGTTTTGAAGCCGCTCGGGATGATTTTTGACGTATCCGGATATACACCATCCAGAATGCGCGTATAGAACAACAGATGATTTAGTTTGAACAGCACCTGACTTTCTGCCACGACCATATCGATCATGACGTTTTGATCAGGCAAAATTTTATTTAATTCATTCAGGTTCTTGCCTGAGATGACGACATTTTTAAATTCCAGGTCTCCATGCTTCTCAATCTCGACTTCACGGGAAGCGAGACGATGCCGGTCTGTGGATACCAGCTTGAGCTTGCCTTTGGACAGCTGCCACTGGACCCCTGTCAGGATGGGTGTGCTCTCGTTTTGAGACACCGAAAAAATCGTCTGCCGGATCATCGATTTCAGCAGATCAGACGGGACAGACAAAATCTGATTTTCTTCCAGCTTGGGCAGGAGGGGGTATTCCTCCGGGTCCAGGCCATTCATATTGATCTCGGATTTTCCGGAACGAATGAGGGTGTGAAATTGCTCGCTGACTTCAATCTCAACTTCATCGGCTGGCAACTTCTTGATAATTTCCACGAAAAACTTCGCAGGGAGTACCACACTGCCTGGCTGATGCACCTCTACGATCGTTTTCCCGTCTTTTTCTGTCGCAATAAAGCTTTGAATGGATATGTCCGTATCACTGGCTGTTAATGTCATGCCCTGATGAGAGACATCCATTTTGATGCCGCTGAGAATGGGGATGGTCGTTCGACTGGAAATGGCTTTGGAGACATGTTGGATGGATTCATTTAATTCTTGCTTGGTTACGGTTAATTTCATAACTTCCTCCTACAAACATGTTCTTCGTTTTGGGTGGAGAACATATATATAATAATACCTTTATTTTATTCTTAATAATAGTAGAGGGCCTGAATATGTGTATAAGTACCCTTAAACCCAAATTTTAAGCCTATCCACATGTGAATAAATTGTGCATAGGCTGTGTATGAATTAAGACGAATTTTTGATCTTGTTGATAAGCGTATTGATCGATTTATAGAGATCCTGATCGACCTTCAGAGTGGAAGAAATCTTCTCATGGGCATGAATGACCGTTGTGTGATCTCGTCCTCCAAAAGCTTCGCCGATTTTCGGCAGAGAGAAGTCTGTCAGCTCCCTGGAGAGATACATGGCGACTTGTCTCGGAAAGGCCACCGCTTTCGTTCGCTTGCGTGCCTTGAAATCCTCAATGCGTACACCGTAATATTCCCCGACTTTCTCCTGAATGTCCTGAATGGTTACAACCTTTGGACGGGAAGATGGCATAATGTCCTTCAGGGCTTCAGCGGCGAGATGTGCCGTAATATCCTGGTTCGTAAGAGAGGAATACGCCACGACCCGGATCAGTGCCCCTTCCAGCTCTCGGATGTTCGTGTCCACCTGATTGGCAATATACATCATGGCTTCATTCGGAATGTCCAGGTTTTCTGCCTTGGCCTTCTTGCGCAAAATGGCAATCCGTGTTTCTAGATCAGGAGGCTGAATGTCTGTAATCAGGCCCCACTCGAAGCGGGAACGCAAACGTTCTTCCAGAGTCGGAATTTCCTTGGGCGGACGATCACTGGAGATAATAATCTGCTTTCGTTCCTCATGAAGGGCATTGAACGTATGGAAGAACTCTTCCTGGGTCTGCTCTTTGCCAGCCAAAAACTGAATGTCGTCAATCAGCAGGATATCGATATTGCGGTACTTGTTGCGGAAGCTTTCTCCCCGGTTATCCCGAATGGCATTGATGAATTCATTGGTGAATTTTTCAGATGAAATATAGAGCACCTTCGATTTTGGGTTATGCTCCAGAATGTAATGTCCGATCGCATGCATGAGATGCGTTTTGCCCAGCCCTACGCCCCCATACAAAAAAAGCGGGTTGTACGCCTTGGCCGGTGCTTCTGCAACGGCAAGCGAAGCAGCATGGGCGAACCGGTTTCCGGAACCGATGACGAAGGTGTCAAACGTATATTTGGGATTGAGCATCGTGGAAACGAGTTCATCGGACGCAGCCGCAGGATCTTCCTTGGGCTTGGGCATCTTTTCTTCCAGCTCGACCTGTTCTTCATCTTCATCACTGATAATCTTCAATTGCAGCGGACTGCCCAAAAATTCGGAAACCGTCGTATGAATCAGCTTGGTGTACCGGCTTTCCAGCCAATCTCTGGCGAATACGGTGGGCGCACTCACGATCAGCGTCGTTTCATTCATCACCACGACGCGAGTCGATTTCAGCCAGGTGTCGAAGCTCGGCTTGCTGACTTTGGTTTGTATAATATCGAGGATCTGCTGCCAAATTTGCTGCTTATGGCTTTCCACTGGAGTCACTCCTTTACCTACTTCCAACAAAAAAACTGTGGCTCCATTTCAACCGCTTATCGAAACCTCGAATTCGACATGCTTCATGAAAACGAAATATCAAAAAAAAGCGAAAAAAAGAATCTTGTCGAAATTTATCCACACAGTTAAGCTATGGTGAATAAATATATACAAGATATAAAGCGGTTGTTCACAATTTTATCCACAGGCTGTTAATAAAATATTTCATTGTTTACGGCTATCCACATCAAAAACAAGATAATCATACCAAATAAATGCTCTCAGTTCAATGAATTTGCTCATTTTATCCACAACCACAATAACTTGTGGACAGAAGTTATCTACAATACTACATATTGTTTATAGAATGTGAAGAAAGCGACATAATGATCGAAGGTGCGTCAAAAATTATACACAAGTGGATGACAAAATATGCGAGATTTCATATCTGTTGGCCATGTGGATAACCAGATCGCAACGAATAGATGTGGTGGACAGGAAATCGGCAGCTGTGCATAACTGTTATATATATATGTAGAGACAGGGAAGGTTATACCTGTGGATGAAGGTCGGTAAATAAAGGAGCGGTTTTTCTCATTGACTTTTGGGGCGGGAGATGATTTAATGAAAAAAGGTATTTTTGAACAGGGTAATGAATGTTTGAAGATGTGCAAGACCGCAAGAGGAGGTGCAAGTAAATGAGACCTACATTCAGACCGAATGTTAGCAAGCGTAAAAAAGTTCATGGTTTTCGTAAAAGAATGAGTAGTGCAACAGGCCGCAAGGTTTTAGTTGCTCGTCGTCGCAAAGGAAGAAAAGTATTGAGTGCTTAATGAAGACCACGTCAAGTGGTCTTTTTGTCATTTTGAGCTTGTTTTGAGGTATAAGCGCGATTGGGATGGAGACAATGACTGGCATAGCGTAATAATGGAGAGATGGGTTGTGCAAAAAAAATATCGTTTGGCAAAGAGGGAGCATTTCAGCCAGGTTTTTCGATTTGGTCAATCTGTCGCCAACTATCAGTTTGTGTTATACAGTCGCAAAAATGCGAATATTGAAGAGTTCAGACTCGGCGTGTCAGTGAGCAAGAAGCTGGGCAATGCAGTTGTGCGCAACAAGCTTCGCCGCAGAATGAAGGAGATTGTCCGGCATCACCGGGAGCAGATTGCTGGCGGTTATGACCTGATTCTGATTGCCCGCAAGCCCGTGGCCGACATGACGTATCAGCAGATGGAAAAGAGTGTGTTACATATTATTAGAAAGGCTTCGTTGTGGAAGCCAAAAAAACGGTAGGGAGCCCTTTGTGTTGAGTTTTCTTGAGGGTCAAACTATGATATAGTTGAATGTGGCATTTCATTATAGAAGATCATGAGGTTTGATGGTTCGATAGGAGGAAATGAAACTTGTCTCGGAGAAATAAATGGTACTTGCTTGCCTTGCTTGCTTTCATGCTGGTGATGTTGACTGGTTGTGGAACAGGCGGAGAGAAGACCACGACAGAGGATTTGCTGGACGGAAACTTTTGGTCCAAGTATTTTGTATACCCAATTTCCTATTCACTGGATTTGTTTGCTGATTTATTCTGGAACCAATACGGGATTTCAATCCTGATTTTGACGATTATTATCCGCTTGCTGGTTCTGCCGCTCAACATCAAGCAATACCGCAGTTCCAAAGCGATGCAAGCGCTTCAGCCGGATATTAAGAAAATTCGTGACCGCTACAAGGATGATCCGAAAAAGCAACAGGAAGAGACGATGAAGCTCTTCCAGAAGCACGGTGTCAATCCACTGGCGGGTTGTTTCCCGATTCTGATTCAGATGCCGATCCTGTTTGCCCTGTTCCATGCCATCAGCTGGAACAGCGAGATCGCGACCCATTCCTTTATGTGGCTCGAGCTAGGGGAGAAGGACCCTTATTATATCCTTCCGCTGCTCGCGGCCATCACGACTTTCATTCAGCAGAAAGTGATGCAAGCCAATATGCCGCCTGGAGCCAATCAAATGCAGGCGTTAATGATGATTTTCCCGGTATTGATCTTCGTCATGGCGATGTCATTCCCGTCCGCTCTGCCGTTGTACTGGGTGTATAGTAACTTGTTCACTGTCGTGCAGACTTACTTTTTATATGGGAGACCAGACAAGGAGAAAAAGTAAGGGAGGATGCCCGTATGAAGAAAATGACTGTATCGGGGAAAACGGTGGAGGATGCAGTCCAGGCTGGCCTGGCCGAGTGGAAGGTTTCCTCGGATCGCGTAGAGGTTGAGGTGCTTGAACAGCCTTCCAAAGGATTATTTGGCCTTTTGGGTGCCAAGGAAGCCAAGGTGGCCTTGACCCTGATTCCAGATCCGATTGAAGAAGCGATGTCCTTTTTAAAGGAACTGATTGATGCAGCTTCGATTGACATCACGGTTGAACAGGAAGAGCGAGACGGACAGACCGTCCTGCATATGCATGGTCCGGAGCTTGGTATCCTGATCGGGCGAAGGGGACATACCCTCGATTCGGTTCAGTACCTGGTGAACATCGTGGCTAATCGATATTCGGACAAGCATCTTCGCATCGTAGTGGATGCAGAGCATTTTCGTCAGAGACGGGTGAAGACCCTGGAGGAGCTTTCCAAGCGACTGGCGCAGAAAGTGATCCGGTCAGGGAAAGAGGTCATGCTGGAGCCGATGAATGCCCTCGAGAGGCGCATTATTCATACGCAGCTTCAGGAACATGATCAGGTGAAGACCTTCAGCAAAGGTGAGGAACCAAATCGACGAGTCGTAATTACGTTGAAATAAGGCAAATGCAATGGCTTCGGGAGTTCGTTGGAGTCATTGCATTTTTTTGCAATCTTACAGAAATGCTATAATATGAGGATATGGTTGAAGCATCATATAGAGAACGTGATGGAGGAGGGACCAAGGTGATATCCGATACGATAGCCGCGATTGCCACAGCCGTGGGAGAGAGCAGTATCGCTGTCATACGTGTAAGCGGTCCGGATGCAATCCCGATTGTGGATCGGGTATTTCGCAGCAAGACAGCCCTGACAGAAGCACAAACCCATACGATTCACTATGGGAAAATCATAGATCCGGTTTCAAATGAAATCATTGAAGAAGTCCTGATCAGTCTCATGAGAGGGCCACGCTCTTTTACGAAGGAGGATGTGGTCGAAATCAGCTGCCACGGAGGCATGGTTTCCGTTCGGAAAGTGCTGGAGCTGGTACTCGAACATGGGGCGCGCATAGCCGAGCCGGGAGAATTTACAAAGCGGGCCTTCCTGAACGGCCGGATTGATCTGGCCCAGGCTGAGGCAGTGATGGATCTCATTCGTTCCAAGTCAGATCGGGCGTTCGGCATAGCCCAGAAGCAATCCGAGGGCCTGCTTTCCAGACAAATCAGAGAGCTGCGTCAGACACTCGTGGCCACGATGGCTCATATTGAAGTGAACATTGATTATCCAGAGCATGATGTCGAGGATTTAACGAATGCCTTTATACGGGAGCATTGTGAGAGCGCTCTGGTGGAGGTCGATCGGTTATTGAAAACAGCCGGCCAAGGCAAAATGCTCAGAGAGGGCATTACGACTGCGATTGTAGGCAGACCGAATGTCGGAAAATCCTCGCTGATGAACACGTTGACTCAGGAGAGCAAAGCGATTGTGACAGACATTCCGGGGACAACGCGTGATGTCATTGAAGAGTATATAACGATTAACGGGATTCCTCTGAAGCTGCTTGATACGGCAGGCATCCGTGAAACCCAGGATGTTGTAGAGCGCATCGGGGTCGAGCGTTCCAGATCGGCCATTGCGCAAGCGGATTTGATTCTGATGGTTCTGAATTACAATGAACCATTGCTGGAGGAAGAGCTTGATCTGTTGCAGCAGATGACGCATCGTCCGGTCCTGGTCATTATCAATAAAATGGATTTACCGCAGCAACTCCGGATGGAGCAGCTTGAGGACGTGGTTGAGGCAGACCGGTTGATTCGCATGTCTATTAAAGAGGATCAGGGGCTGCAGGAGCTGGAGAAGGCGATCACCGACCTGTTTTTCGAAGGGCGGATTGAGAGCCAGGATTTGACGTATGTGACGAATAGTCGGCATATTCAGTTGCTGAAGCAGGCCAGAAGTGCGCTTCATGATGTCATCGAAGGGGTAGAGATGCTGGTTCCGATTGATATGATTCAGATTGATGTCAGAAGAGCCTGGGAGTTTCTTGGCGAAATCGTCGGTGACTCTGCTACTGAATCGCTGTTAGATGAGATTTTCTCGAAATTCTGTTTAGGTAAGTAGAAGATGTAAATGACAACCCTTCAGGGGTTTCGTATAGATTGCTTAAAGAACGGAAAGTGAAGGAGGTACACAGATGAGTTATTACGCAGGTGAATATGATGTGATTGTAATCGGAGCAGGACATGCGGGCTGTGAATCAGCTCTGGCAGCCGCTCGGATGGGATGCAACACACTGCTCGTGACCATTAACCTGGATATGGTGGCGTTTATGCCGTGCAATCCCTCAATCGGCGGACCGGCCAAAGGGCATGTCGTGAAGGAGATTGATGCCCTTGGCGGTGAAATGGGACGCAATATCGACAAGACGTACATTCAGATGAGAATGCTCAATACCGGAAAAGGACCTGCTGTGCATGCCCTACGGGCACAAGCTGACAAGTTTTTGTATCAGCAGGTGATGAAGGAGACGATCGAGCAGACAGAAAACCTGACGTTGCGTCAAGGTATGGTGGAAGAACTGATCGTGGAAGATGGAGTCTGCAAAGGCGTAATCACGAAAACAGGGGCTACCTATTTTGGAAAAGCAGTCGTGCTAACAACCGGCACGTATTTGCGAGGCAAGATCATTATGGGAGAGCTGATGTATGAGAGCGGACCGAATAACCAGCAGCCTTCTCTAAAACTGTCCGAAAGTTTGAGAGAACAGGGGTTTGAGCTCGTTCGATTCAAAACGGGCACACCACCGCGTGTTCATAAGGACAGCATTGATTTTGACAAGACAGAGAGTCAACCCGGTGATGAAAAGCCGAAGTTTTTCTCCTTCGAGACGACAGAGGGACCGAAGGAAGAGCAACTGCCATGCTGGCTAACGTATACGACAGGGGACACGCACCAGATCATCAATGACAACTTGTCGAGAGCACCGATGTTCTCAGGGGCTATTGAAGGAACGGGACCCCGTTATTGTCCGTCTATTGAGGACAAAATTGTGCGCTTTGCAGATAAGCCCAAGCACCAGATCTTCCTGGAACCGGAAGGAAGATATACGTCTGAATACTACGTTCAGGGGCTATCCACCAGTATGCCGGAGGATGTGCAGTTGTCGATTCTGCGCTCCATTACCGGACTGGAACGGGTAGAGATGATGCGTACGGGCTATGCGATTGAGTATGATGCTGTCGTGCCGACGCAGCTCAAGCCTTCCCTGGAGACGAAGCGGGTAGAGGGCTTGTTTACTGCGGGACAGATTAACGGTACGTCGGGTTATGAAGAGGCAGCCGGACAAGGGATTATGGCGGGTATCAATGCAGCTCGTAAAGTCCAGAACCGGGAACCGGTCATCTTGGATCGTTCACAAGGTTATATTGGGGTATTGATTGATGATCTCGTGACGAAGGGGACCAATGAACCGTACCGCCTGCTTACTTCCCGTGCCGAGTACAGATTGCTGCTGCGCAACGATAATGCAGATTTGCGTTTGACTGATCTGGGTTATGAGATCGGGCTGATCAAACAGGATCGCTATGATCGTTTTTGCTTGAAAAAGCAGCAAATTGAAGACGAAATTCAGCGTCTGACAACGACCAAGGTTAGACCGGAAGAGCCTGTTCAGCAGATGCTGGAGGAAGCGGGAACCGTCAAACTGAACAATGCAGTGGAACTGTCTACGCTATTACGCCGCCCGGAAATAACGTATGCGCATATTGCGTCCATTTGTCCAGCTGAAACCCCACTACCTGAGGACGTAAAAGAGCAGGTAGAGATTCAGATTAAATATGCCGGATATATTGAGAAGCAGTTGCAGCAGGTAGAGCGACTGCGCAAAATGGAGAAAAAACGCATCCCCGAAGGTGTTCCGTTCATGGACATTCATGGGATTGCGATGGAAGCCAGACAAAAGCTCAACCAGATTCAGCCGATTTCCATTGGCCAAGCGTCCCGCATATCAGGCGTAACGCCTGCGGACATTTCGATCTTGCTCGTGTACCTGGAGAATGCCCAGCAAATGAAAGAAAAGAACAAGCAAGCTGCTCAGGCACGCATCGCGACCGAACAGGAGCAAAGCTGATGGATCAGATTCAACAGCGCTTTACAGAATGGCTGGTGCCGGGGCAGATACCCCTCACAGCCGAACAGCTGGCGCAATTCGAGCGGTATTACGAGCTTCTCGTAGAATGGAATGAGAAGATGAATCTGACAGGGATTACGGAAAGAGCGGACGTATACGAAAAACATTTTTATGATTCGCTTACGCTAGCTTTCCATGTCCCTGTTCAGCAACTGGAGAGTATCATCGATGTCGGTTCAGGGGCCGGTTTTCCCGGTATTCCTTTGAAAATTGCTTTTCCTCATCTAAAGCTGACGATTCTCGATTCCTTGAACAAGCGCATTTCATTTCTGACTGAGGTGAGTGAACAGCTTGGTCTGGACGGCGTTACTTGCATTCACGGACGTGCAGAAGAATGGGGGAGAAACAAGGCGCATCGGGAGCAATATGATCTGGCTTGTGCCAGAGCGGTTGCCAAGCTTAATGTCTTGAATGAATTTTGCCTGCCTTTCGTAAAGGTAAAGGGATACTTTGCAGCGATGAAAGGAATGCATTCCGAAGAGGAGATCACGCAGGCGGCACATAGTTTGAAAGTGCTGGGTGGTGTCGTTGAGAAGCAGCCTTCCCTTACATTGCCAGTTGAACAATCCAGCCGACACATTGTGTTAATCCAAAAATTGAAGGCAACGCCAAACAAGTATCCGCGCAAACCGGGTACACCACTCAAGCAACCTTTGTAGTCATCCATATGCGATGTTAAAGACCAGACAACGGAAGCGATCATTCCACGCATGTATAGCCAATAAAGTGGATGTTCCACGTGGAACATCCCTTTTCTATTTCTTTGCCGTCCCGTTTTGTTGCTTTTCAACGTGTAACAAATTTAGGGGTATAGCAGGATTTAGAAGCGAACATGCAGAAATAATATAGGAAATCAACTAACGGTTTGGCAAGTTTGTGATCTGCTTGCCGTACATAGTCTGGATGTACATTCAGGTAGGGTTCATTTGCATGTACATAGACACAATCGCAATCGATCCATTCAGTTTGATTAGGCATATAGATAGGTGGTAGAGAGTAGATGAAAGAGCAATTTTCTAAAATTTTCGGATTTGGAGAAAAAGTACAACAGGATGAAGTGAGACAGCTGCCTGTCGATCAAATTGTACCGAGTCCTTATCAACCGAGAACGATCTTCGATGATGAAAAAATTGAAGAGCTCTGTCAAACCATACGTACACACGGTGTCATCCAGCCTATTGTCGTGAGATTGAGAAATGATAAATATGAAATTATAGCGGGGGAAAGACGTTTTCGGGCTGTGAAAAAGCTGGAGATGGCGACCATTCCCGCTATTATTCGTGAGTTTAATGATGCCCAGGCTGCCTCGATTGCCCTGATCGAGAATTTACAGAGAGAGAATCTGACCTCCATTGAGGAGGCGATTGCCTATCAGAAACTTATCGAATTGCACGAGCTTACCCAGGAGAGTCTTGCGCAACGCCTCGGAAAAAGCCAATCGACGATTGCCAATAAAATACGTCTTCTTCAGCTTGGGGATGCCGTGAAGCAGGCATTGATGGAACGGCAGATTACAGAAAGACATGCCCGGGCGCTAATTGGGATTGAGGTAGAGCTGCAGGAGAAAATATTGGAGGACATTATCTCCAAAGAGTTAAATGTAAAGCAGACGGAAACGAGAGTAGAGTTTTTTAAGCAGGCGAAGCCAGACAAGAAAACGAAACGGATCTCTTTCTCCAAGGATGTCAGACTGGCCTTGAATACCATTCGTCAATCCGTTGATATGATCGTAGATACGGGTATGAAGGTAGAGAAGGATGAGAAGGATGCCGGTGAATATTACGAGATAACCATCAAGATTCCCAAGAACAAAGCATAGGATGCTTGAAATGATATGATATCATTCTCAAAAACAAGGCAATATGATCACTACAAAGTGCAATAATAAGATAAGGTGCAATAATCAGATATAGATTTCTATGAATGACTCTTCAATACAAACTTCAAATTGAAACGCGTGAAAGTGAAAAGGTGGCTGATGCGGCCACCTTTTCTTGCCATTCTGTATAATAAATTCATCCATACGCTTTCAACTCTGGCAGTGGCGAAGTATAATGGATAAAGGTGTCGAAGAACAGGTTAACCGAAAATGAAAGTGTAAAGGAAGATGAGCATGATATTTTCTGGGGTGAACGACTTTGTGTAAAACAATCGCAATAACCAATCAAAAAGGCGGCGTTGGAAAAACAACAACGTCTGTAAACTTAGGCGCATGCTTGGCTACATTAGGCAAGCGGGTACTGCTCGTCGACATTGATCCGCAAGGAAATACAACCAGTGGAATTGGCATAAACAAAGCGGATGTGAATCATGACATTTATGACGTGATTATTAACGATGTTCATCCCAAGGATGCTATTGCAGATACAGCTATTGAGAACTTGAAATTGATTCCGGCTACCATTCAACTGGCCGGTGCAGAGATTGAACTGGTTCCGACCATTTCCAGAGAAGTTCGCTTGAAGAAATCACTACAGCTGGTCAAGCATATGTTTGATTACATCATTATCGATTGCCCGCCATCTCTGGGCATTCTAACGATTAATTCTTTAACGGCTTCAGATAGTGTCATTATTCCCATTCAGTGCGAATACTATGCGCTGGAAGGGTTGAGTCAGTTGTTGAATACGGTCCGTCTCGTACAGAAACATTTGAATACGAATTTGCAGATTGAAGGCGTATTGCTGACTATGCTGGATGCCAGAACCAACCTGGGCATTCAAGTCATTGAGGAAGTTAAAAAATATTTCCAGGAAAAAGTGTATCAGACCATTATTCCGAGAAATGTACGCCTGAGTGAAGCTCCCAGCCACGGGAAATCCATTATTAACTACGACCCTAAATCTAAAGGAGCAGAAGTCTATATGGATTTGGCAAAGGAAGTGATTATGAATGAGTAAACGTTTGGGTAGAGGATTGGATGCACTGATTCCTTCATTAAATGTTAAAGAGGATGACAAAGTAACCGAGATTGGTGTGAAGCAACTGCGTGCCAATCCGTATCAGCCACGCAAACAGTTTAACGAGGATGCGATCAAAGAGCTGAGCGAATCCATCAAGGAACATGGTGTCATTCAACCAATCATCGTTCGAGCAGTCGTAAAGGGTCACGAGATCATTGCAGGTGAACGGAGATGGCGTGCTGCTCAACTGGCAGGTTTAGAGACGATACCAGCGGTGGTCCGGGAATTCTCTGACCAGCAAGTGATGGAAATTGCACTGATTGAGAATATCCAGCGTGAGGACTTGAATGCGATGGAAGTCGCACAAGCTTATCAAGCTATCATGGATCAGTTTGAACTGACACAGGAAGAATTGTCAGCCAAAGTGGGCAAATCGAGATCACACATTGCCAATTTCTTGCGCCTGATGCACCTGCCGGAGGAGATCAAGGATTATGTTTCACGTGGAACAATTTCCATGGGTCATGCAAGGGCGATTGCCGGCGTAGAGGAAACAGCGAGAAAACTGGAACTGGCGAGAAAGACCATCCAGGAAGGGTGGAGTGTGCGAGAACTGGAAGAAGCCATTCAGCAAATGCAGCAGCAAACCGAGCAAAAAAAGAAAGTGAAACCAAGAGCCAAGCATCAGGACCCTTACCTGGGACAAGCAGAGGATCAGCTGCGTGAGGCATTAAAGACGACCGTTAAGATCAAATCTTCCAAGGATAAAGGGAAGATCGAAATTTCTTATTTCTCCAAAGATGATCTCAATCGTTTGCTGGACATTCTGAATGTGGAAATGTAAGAACAGGATGAATCGCGGAGGTTCCGAATACGAGTAGCATACCTAACTTCACTTCATGAAGAGGTGCGGGATCGGGTATGCTATTGTTTATATAAAGGAGTTGAAAACGTTGATCTATCTGGATCATGCGGCTTCTTCATGGCCGAAACCACCTGAGGTAGCCAAGGCGGTCTATGATACCCTTACAAACTGCGGTGCCAATCCGGGAAGAGGCAGTCACCAAATGGCGGTGCAAGCCGGACGGATTTGCTTCGAAGCGAGGAAACAGATTGCGCGACTGCTGCACGTTCGCAACCCCAATGATATCGCTTTTACGATGAACACGACGATGGCCTTGAACCTGGCGATTTTAGGTGTGGTGGAAGCAGGGGATCATGTGATCTGTACACAGCTTGAACATAATTCTGTGCGCAGGCCACTGGAACGGTTGAAGCGAGAAAAGAATGTGACGCTTACGTATGTAGAAGCAGATGAAAAGGGAATGGTTCACCCGTCCGAGGTGGAGAAGGCGATTCAGCCCCACACCAAGCTGATTGTCTGTAATCATAGTTCCAACCTACTGGGAAGCATCTTGCCATTAGAAGCCATCGGAGAAATTGCTCAGAAACACGGTGTGCTTTTACTAGTAGACGCGGCGCAAACGATCGGTACAATTCCCATCGATGTGACGGCGCTACACATCGATATGCTGGCTTTTCCAGGCCATAAGGGACTCCTTGGTCCTCAAGGTACAGGCGGCTTGTATATCGGCCCTCACGTCGATCTGAAGCCGCTCTTGTACGGAGGGACAGGCAGTCAATCAGAAGCCATCGATCAGCCATCTGTAAGACCGGATCGCTACGAATCCGGCACTCCGAACACACCGGGGCTGGCTGGCCTGGCGGAAGGGGTCAAGTACGTCCTGAAGCAGGGGGAGGAGACCATTCATGAAATGGAATGGGAGCTCACACAGATGACCATAGCGGAACTGAGCGCGTTGCCGCAGGTTGAGGTGCTTGGCCCTGCACGAGGAGAACCGCGAACAGGCATCGTATCCTTTAATGTGAAAGGGGCGGATTCATCAGAGATTGCCTACATCCTGGATCGTCACTATGAAATTGCCGTTCGATCCGGATACCATTGCACACCGCTAGCGCATGAAGCAGCGCGAACCAAGGAGTGGGGAGCCGTCAGAGCAAGCTTCGGGGCATTCAGTACGTCTCACGACGCGGAACAGTTGATTCAAGCGGTCAAACAATTGGTAAAACATTATTAAACACATAAATATGATGGGAACAGGGAAAGGGAGAAAGCTTCATGAGTGAAGTGAGCTTCATTGCAGAATATCAGACGATCTGGATCGCAAGCCTGGCTATTGCGTTGGTGATCTTGTGCGCATTTACGTTGGGACTTGCGATTCGTCTCGGTTCAATGCGGAAACGGTATGTAAAGATGGTCAACGGAGAACAGGATGTGAATGTGGAGGAATTACTCATTCGCATTCAGCAAAAACTGGACGAGCAAAGGGAAACGGTTCAGGAGCAAAAGAGGGAACTTGTCCAACTCCAAGAAAAAGTGAAGAAAAGCAAAGGCCATGCAGCCGTCGTTCGGTACAGTGCGTTTTCTGGCACCGGCAACAACCTGAGCTTTTCACTGGCACTAATAGATGACGAGAAAGATGGCATTATTCTCAGCGGGATTCACAACCGCGATCATTCCTATGTATATGCCAAGCCGGTAGAGAAAGGGCAGTCTTCCTACACCCTCTCTCCCGAGGAAAAGGATGCGCTCAGTCAAGCGCTGCCAGGGAAGAACGGGGAGAGGTAGCCAGAATCGCCCGTTGCAGGCCCACTGCAATGGCGGCGGACATTTTCATGACCAGGCTGAGTCTAGTGTTCTGCAGCACAAAGTATTCCATAAATCCTCCGACATTTACGATGCCCGTAATATGAATGTGACCGACAGGTGGAAGCTCCTTGTTGACGCCGGCGCCAGGCTTGACCGGACCGTCTCCGATCTGAATACAGCCAATACTGGATACCTGTCCGAGGCAAGCATCGATGCCTACAATAAAGGGGCGGGCATGCTGCCGATGAATGCGATACAAGACTTCCTCGAGATTCATGGCATGGACCGGATCGTCGAGGGTGCCATATACGGTTGCTTGCGCGATATTCATTTCCTTGAGCTTCGTTCCGACCATGGGGCCCAGGCTGTCACCTGTGGAACGATCCGTACCGATGCATACAATGACCAGAGAATCATCCCGATGAAGCTTTGCGAAGTGATGTCCGAGGGTAGAGGCGACCTGAGAGAGACAGCTCTCGTCAGAGTGCAGGATTTTACAACTGCTTAATTTGCTTTTTTTCGAAGTTAGAGGTAAATTCATACGTGTACCCCTCCTGGGTTAAGGAACATATTTTTACCGCGTTTTAACACTAGTATACGGTTGAGACAGTAGATTTATACTAGGTCGTACAAACATTCACGTGGTACGAATGCGAGGTACGCATATGGGTGTGGTACAAACATTTACGAGATACCAGATGAAGCAGAAGCTTGTAGGAGAATGATATGCTGGGAGAACATGAATATCTGATTGCATTTGATTCCACGCAGCAGGCCTTGAGAGCAGAGATGCTGCTGGAGTACGCTGACATTGAGATTGATATTCGTCCAACACCGAAAGAGATTACGGCCGGATGTGCCCTTACGATTGGATTTCCCAAGTCGGATGCACAGCAGGTGGCGAGTATCATTGTCGAGGAACAGGTAGAGATTAGAGGGATATTTGAAGCAGCCGATGACGGATACATACAGATCGAGCTTGCGCCCTAACCCCATGTCCGATAAAATGGAGCACTGAACACCAAGCAGCGCGTTCACAATCGAACAGCAGACAGGAAAAGGGAGGAAGATGCATGTATTGGTTTGCCACAGCAGCCGAGACAGAGAACAAAGCGAACAATGAGAGTATCCAGGATCAACTGATGAACTATTTCCAGGACCCGTCGAGATGGATGAACATGCTGGGTGTGATTGTGAAGATCGTCGTCATCTTCATCGCAGCCAAGATCGTCATCAAGATCAGCAAGCGTATGATTCAGCTTATGCTGGAAGACCGGGAAAAGAAACACTTCAAGCTCGATGCGAGAAGATCCAATACCATCGGGAAGCTCGTAGGCAATGTCATTACGTACACCATCAACTTTATCGCCATCCTGCTCATTCTGAGTCAGCTGAACTTTGATCTGATGCCTTTATTGGCTGGAGCCGGGGTGCTCGGTCTGGCTATTGGATTTGGGGCCCAGAATCTCGTGCGGGATGTCATAACCGGATTTTTTATTATCTTTGAAGATCAATTTGCAGTAGGGGATATTATTCAGACCGGGCAATTCAAGGGAACGGTCGAAGAAATTGGTCTGCGCATTACGAAGATCAAAAACTGGACAGGCGAGATTCACTACATTCCGAATGGTTCCATTACCGAGGTGACCAACTTCTCTATTAACAACTCCATTTCCGTCGTAGACGTGAGTGTGGCGTATGAAGTGGATGTGGATACCGCCATTGAAGTCATCAAGGCAACAGCCATGCAGGTATATGAGAACAACGACAACATGGTGAAGGAGCCGGACGTTCTGGGTGTACAGTCACTGGGCGCATCGGATGTGGTGATTCGCGTGCTGGCCGAATGCAAGCCATATACCCATTTCGCCGTAGCCAGACAGATGAATGCGGAAATGAAGAAAGCGCTGGATGCGAAAGGAATCGAAATTCCATATCCACGACTGGTTACGTATCACCGTCAGGAAGAAACCGAGACGGCTTAATCTGTGACAGGGGGCAGATGAAACCATGGAGAGAAAGGCATTCGCTATGGGGGATCGCGTACAGATGAAGAAGAATCATCCGTGCGGGGCAAATGAAATGGAAATCATTCGAATGGGGATGGACATACGGGTCAAATGTGTAGGTTGCGGACACAGTGTGCTAATGCCCAGACCCAAGTTCGAAAAACGCATGAAAAAGGTGCTGAAGCAGGCCGAGGCAAGCGAATAATGGAAGTGGATACCGGGCTGATTTGTAGTTGCATCTCTCGCGCAAGATGTGATAGAATACTTCTTGTCGCCATGATATTCTCATGAAGAAGAGGCGATGATCAGCTGGAAAGATACCCAAGAGGTCCAAGGGGGCTGACTCGAAATCAGCTAGGCGTCCCAGAGGCGTGCGTGGGTTCGAATCCCACTCTTTCCGCCATTATTTTTTCTCTAACCAAACACAAATGATGAAGAACGATTTCTGCGGAGATCGTTCTTTTTTGTTGTCTCTGCACGCCCGCCAATCTCCAAACATAATCTGATAGCAAAGGCAGATCAGGAGAAACAACAGGGAAAAGGGGGGCTAGGCATGAGAGCGGAGAAACGGGTGTTGAAAACCTTTGCCATGGAAGCAGCTTGCTATCTGACCGGCGTGTGGCTGGGGGTGCTCGTACACTGGATGCAGTCCATGTAACAGCTCAATAACCATCAACCTGCCATGATTATTGAGCCTGCTATTGCGCTTACTGGCTATCGTCCTTTTCGTTTCAGCTTCCACTTGCGGTCCTTGTTCGTCGTATCAGGAAACGTATCTCCCCGTTCCAGCTCTACCATTTGCGGGTTCTCGATCCCCATGTGAAAGGCTGTTTCTCCGACTTCAATATAATGCCCGTTGTTGGGGACCTTGTCGCCGGGCTCGAATTCCGTCTGTTGACCCATGAAGCGATGCCTCCTTCGTTGTATGCAAAATGTGCAGATTCATCATTAGCATGTGCAATCCGGAAACGACTCATTCCAGGTCAAAAAGAACTTGAACTCTACATACAATTTTGATATAGTATATCAATGCGAGTAAACAACAGGTAATTGTTCTCGCTCCTTGCTCCAGCCAAGATCGGACAAGACTTGGTGGGGCCGTCAGTCCAAAAGGAGGTGAATCGAATGCGCAAATATGAGTTGATGTACATCATTCGTCCAGATATTGAGCAAGAGGCAGTGGATGCAACCGTGGAGAAATTCAAGGGCATCGTTGCTGATAACGGTGGCGAGATTGAGAAACACGATGTAATGGGTAAGCGTCGTCTTGCGTATGAGATCGAAAAATTCCGTGATGGCGTGTATGTTCTTGTGAACTTCACTGCTGAAAAAGAAGTAGTAGCGGAATTGGATCGCGTCATGCGTATTACTGATCAAGTGATCCGTCATCTGATCGTAAACGATGTAGCGTAATCCGTAAATTCGACGCAGGAGGGGATATCATTTGTTAAACCGCGTTATTTTAATCGGAAGATTAACCCGGGATCCCGAGCTTCGCTATACACCATCAGGTACGGCTGTCACGCAATTTACACTCGCTTGTGATCGTCCCTTTACGAATCAGCAGGGACAGAGAGAAGCAGACTTCATCAACATCGTCACGTGGAGGCAGCTTGCGGAAACGTGTGCAAACTACTTGCGCAAAGGTCGCCTGACCGCGGTCGAAGGCCGCATTCAGGTCCGAAACTACGATAATAATGAAGGCAAAAAAGTGTACGTAACGGAAGTTGTAGCTGATAATGTGCGGTTCTTGGAATCGATGGGCGGAAACCGGAATGATGGAGATGGCTACAACCAGAACCAATCATCCTCAGGGTATAATCGCTCGGATTCGAATCGCGGCGGTAGCAGCAATGACGATCCTTTCTCAGACGATGGTAGACCGATTGACATTTCGGATGACGATCTGCCATTCTGAATTCTGACACAACTGAATTGTTTTGAAACACTGTTAAAGTCGCTTAAACCCTTGATTTCGCAATCAAGGGTTCTTTTTTATTTCTACAATTCCACGGCTATGCCTACATTACTCGGTTTGGCGCCAGGCTTCCATATTAAGTTCACTGCTCAGGATAGCTGCGGCAAGGGAACCCGCAGAGGCGGCGGCGATGGCCTGATGCATGCGCGAAGCCGCATCTCCGGCGCTATAAACACCGGCCACGTTTGTCTTGCCGAGTTCGTCGACGACGACCGCTCCGGTGTCTGTGAGCCGGCAGCCTAATGCTTGCGGCAACGCCGAACCAATAGCCAGACCTGGTTTGAAGAAGATGGCTCTGCAAGGGATCGTGGTCCCGTCTTCAAGTATCACTTGCTGGACGATGCCATCGCTTGAATCGATCAAGTTTATGGGGGATGCATACACAGAGACGTGATGACGCCGCAACTCTTCGCGCTCTGCATCGGTCAGTTCATCGGGGCCGTTTGAGCAGATGGTGAGGCGGTTGGTCCATCCGGATAAGAGCGGGATGAAGTGCATCAGCTCAGGTCCTTTATTGATCACGACGATCGGTTCATCTCTTAATTCCCAGCCATCGCAGAACGGACAAACGAAGGCGCTTTTGCCATAAACCTCAGCCAACCCCGGGATATCCAGTGGACGGTCTTTCATGCCGACTGTGAAGAGCACTTTTTTACTGGTGAATCTCGTTCCTTGCTCCGTTTCAATCTGAAACGCACCATCTGTTCCGGTAATCGATACCGCTGCATCCCCAATGATCGATACGGACGGGTAGGCGCTAATCTCTTCCTTTGCGATACGTCGAAACTCTCCGGGTTGGATGCCGTCACGGGTGAGGAACCCATGAGTTTCATGCGTTACGGCATTGCGGGGGCGGCCTTCATCGATTACGACGACTTGCTTTCTTGCTCGACCCAATACAAGCGCAGCACTGAGCCCAGCCGGACCGCCTCCAATAATGGCCACATCGACCTTCTGTTTTTCTACCATCATCTACACCTCCACAGATCTGTAATAAGCAGGATTAATGTCCAAGAGATGCATCACCTCTTGATTGTTTCTTTGCCAACTTGCTTTCCATTCCTCCATTCATCGAGCACAAACTGGATCGTATGATTCTTCAAGTATTGGTGTAACTGCTGTTCCGCACCATACATCACCTTTTCCACCAAGCATTCATTCGGTCTCGGATTCTCCTGATGGGATTGCGCAGTCCCCGTATCCATGAACAACTGATGCTGCTGTGATCTTGAGTTGGAGCATTCAAACAGCTGCTGTCGTCCTTCGATGACTTGGATCACATCGAGGAACGTGATCATCTCGGCAGGGCGTGCAAGTTCGTAGCCGCCTTTCACCCCCGGTACAGCGCGTACGATGCCATCCTGACGAAGCTTTGACATGATTTTGGACAAATAGCTGTCGGAAACACCTAGTGTTGCAGACAGTTCTTTGATCCCGATGTTTTCGTCTCTGTCTGCGAGCCCGAGATGAATTAAGGCATGAAGGGCATAATCTGTGCTCTTGGTGAACTGCATCGTGTACCTCCTTTCAGAAATAAGTAATTATGGATCTTTAATATCTATAATAAACGCCCGAAGAAGTTTAATCAACATCTCTTTCAATTATTCGTAACGATTACTATTTACATAAGAGGGCGTTTCGCGTAGAATACACTTTGAACATTAATCGTAATGATTACGAAATATAAAGGGGGCGGACGATGTGTTGTTGGCATCGATGAAGGATGTCATCTTCGGCTATGGAAGCCATCCTGTGCTTGACGGGGTTCAACTTGAGCTGCATCAGGGAGAATTTGTTTGTCTGACAGGGCCTAACGGAGCTTCCAAGACCACGATGCTGCGTTTACTGCTCGGGCTGCTGAAGCCATGGAGCGGACACATCCAGATGGCGACGCATAACGAAGCTGGCAGGAAGATTACGTATGGTTATGTGCCCCAGCAAGTGGCGTCCTTCAACCGCGGATTCCCGAGTACCGTACTTGAGCTGGTGAGGTCTGGGCGGTATGAGAAGCTGGGCTTGTTCAGACGGTTTACGCAACGGGAAGAGAACATCGTGGAGGCTTGCCTGAAGCAGGTGGGGATGTGGGAGCATCGTCATGCGATGATCGGTGAATTATCTGGAGGGCAGAAGCAGCGTATCTGTATCGCTCGCACGCTTGCACAGGAGCCGGATGTCTTCGTGCTTGATGAGCCGACAGCCGGGATGGACGAAGAGACTAGGAAGGGCTTCTATGCAATGCTGCAGCATCATGTGACCGAGCATGGCCGAACGGTCATCATGATTACGCATGATATGGATGAAGTGGAGCCCTATGTGGATCGCAGAATACAACTTGAGAGGGGCGAACGCGGAGGATGGAAATGCTTCAGTACGGCTTTATGCAACGTGCATTTTGGGCCGGGGGATTGATTGCCTTGGTTGCTCCAGTGCTAGGGGTTTACTTGCTCCTGCGCAGACAGGTGCTGATGGCGGATACCTTGTCGCATATATCGCTGACGGGTGTGGCGCTAGGTGCCTTGCTGGGATTTAATCCGGTGGTGGGTGCTTTCCTGGTCGCCTTGTCAGGAGCCATAGGAATGGAAAAGCTGCGCCGGGCTTATCGTTCATATAGTGAAGTGTCGATTGCGATTGTGATGACCTCCGGGCTGGCGCTGGCTGTTGTGCTGATGAGCTTGAACCAAGGGCTGAACCTAAGCTTTACCGCTTATTTATTTGGTTCGATTGTGGCCGTCAATGAGATGGAATTGCTGATGATTTTCATCGTGGTTGTGCTGGCGCTTTTGTTTTTATTCTTCATGCGAAGACCGCTATACAACATGACCTTCGATGAGGAGACAGCAGATGTGAACGGATTGGCAGTGAGATCCATCTCCATGTCCTTCTCCATCGTGACAGGGATGACAATCGCGGTATCCATGCCGATCCTTGGTGTGCTGCTAGTATCGGCGATGATGGTACTGCCAGCCTCATTGGCTGTCAGGGTGGCCAAAGGATTCGCCTCAGCGATTGCCATCGCGATTGGAGTCAGTTTGGTCGGCATGTTTAGCGGTTTGTCCGTGTCTTATTATGTGGGTACACCACCTGGCGGTACGATCGCATTGATCCTCGTCCTCATTCTGGGCGGGGGGCTCACCTATACACGTCTGGGCAAGTGGTTAAAACGAAAACAGCATGGCTTCAAAGAGGAATCATCTGAATTAAAATTATTTATTCCAAGAAAGGAAGTTGAACGAAATGAAGGCTAGATTGAAAACGGGATTTGTGTTGGTTGTGATGATGATGCTCGTTCTCGCAGGCTGCGGAAATGAGAAAGAGGCTTCGAGCTCTGGTGGAAAGCTGGAGGTGGCGGCTAGTATTTATCCGATGTATGAGTTTGCCTCGAAGGTCGGAGGCGAGCATGCAGACGTAACGCTGCTTGTTCCGGGAGGCGTGGAGCCGCATGACTGGGAACCAGCGCCCAAGGATCTGGCCTTGCTGGAGAAGAGCGATGTGCTGGTGTACAACGGATCAGGCATGGAAGGGTGGATCGATCAGGTTACGGGAAGCCTGGACAATCAAGATTTGATTTTGGTGGAAACGAGCCATGACCTCGAACTGCTCGCAGCTGAGGAAGGGCATGATCACGCGCATGAAGAAGAGCATGAAGAGCACGCAGACGAACATGCGAGTGAAGAGGAGCACCAAGAGGATGTACACAAAGAAGAACATGAAGAGCACGCAGACGAACATGCCAGTGAAGAAGAGCACCAAGAGGATGTACACAAAGAAGAGCATGACGAACATGCTGACGAGCATGCGAACGAAGAGGAGCACACTGACGAGCACGGGCATGATCACGGGGAGTTTGATCCACATGTTTGGCTGTCTCCTGTCAAGGCGATCGAGCAGGTGAGAAGCATCGAAGCTGCATTTGCTGAAGCTGCACCGGAGCACAAGCAGGCATTCAAAGAAAATGCAGAGGCTTATATTGCAGAGCTTGAGAAACTGAATGAACAATTCGTTGAAGCACTAGCTCCTTATAAAGGAAAGGAATTTGTCACGCAGCATGCGGCGTTCGCTTATTTGGCGCATGAATATGACCTGGAGCAGCTGCCAATCGCGGGTCTTTCACCGGAAAATGAGCCATCTGCAGAGCGCATGGGCGAGATTGTGGAACTCGCCAGGGAGCATGGCATTCAGACGATCTTCTTTGAGTCATTGGTATCCTCCAAAGTGGCTGAGGTCATCGCCAAGGAGGTTGGTGCGGAAACCGCCGTGCTCCATCCGCTTGAATATCGGACAAAAGAAGAGACGGACAAGGACATGGATTATATCATGCTGATGGAACAAAATCTCAATGCTTTGAAGAAAGCCTTCGAGCATGAAGCGGGCGGTGATCATGAATGAGGTTGGCGATATGAACATCGACGGGCTGTTACTGGATGAGGAGGTTCCCGTAGCTGAACTGCTCAGCGGCTGTATCTGCTGTACCATCCGAGGTGACTGGAGCGACACTATGTCGAAGCACAGGCTTGCGGAACAGATTGTTGCTTTATCGTCTATATCAGCAGCAGGGAGTGAGTGAAATGAGCAGAGCGCGACACATCCTTGAGGTGATGGATCAATGCGGCCTGCGTATCACAGACCAGCGCAAGACGCTGGCCGCGATCTTTGAGGAGACACATCAGCCCCTCACCCCCAAGAAGATATACGGTCGTATGAATGAGATCTATAAGGGATTAAGTCTGGATACGGTGTACCGTAACCTGCGCAAGCTGGTCGATATCGGGGCGATCGAGCCGATCACTTTTCCGGATGGTGTTCGCTACCAGGTGAAGTGTACGCATGTGAATCATCACCATCACTTGATTTGTCTCAGCTGTGAGCAAACGATGCCGATAGAGATGTGTCCGATCGAGCTCGGAATCGGCATCCCCGAGAAATTCCAGATCGTTCAGCACACGTTCCAAATCCATGGGTATTGCGCTATTTGTTCAGAAGACAAACACGAGTGAAGGTCATTTCACTCGTGTTTGTTGTCGCCAAGGATGTCACGCATCAGTTAATGTAATGAAGCAATGATACGTTCAGCCCCCCGCCGAGCTCCGGAGATATTTCTGGCTGTCGGGCCGAGCTCCAGCTCCGCCAGTGCTCCAGTCACATGTAATCCTTGATCCCATTCCAGGGAATGAGGCAAGGGAAGGGGATATCCACACTCAGCGCGGGGCAGTTGGTAACGTTCCGCGCAAGTGGTCAGCCAATTCATCCCCGGAGGATCTTGACAGAACCCCGTTGCGAGAAGCAACGTCTGACATTCAGCGAGCGCACCGCTCTCGAGCTTCAGTTTTATTCCCCTGCTCGTCCGAGGTAAAGCCTCCTTAACCTCATCTATCGTGATGTGAAGCTTCCCTTCCTTCATACGTCGTACCAGATTCGTCTTCAGCTCCAGCGGCATCGAGCCCCTATGTCTTGCTGCTCGAATCTGCTCCCGTCGTACTCGAGCATCCTGAATGGAAGAAAACGGCTTCATGTATTTAGGGCCAAGCCATCCGGGATCGGAGTCAAACTGGTGAATTCGCAGCGGGTGTCTCGTAAGCAATGTGACCTGTCCGGGGTATTGATCACTTAGACGAATGCAGGTATGGGCTGCCGAGATGCCACCGCCAATCACGATAATCGGCCCGGATAATTCATCCAACTGCTCAGCACGTTCACATTCAAACACATGACGTACATCCAGGGTGTCCCGAAGCGGGTTTGCCCATTGGGGCCAGTAGGGAGCTTCGCTGATACCGATGGCTAGCGCTGCGCGTTTAGACCGCAGAACCGTGCCATCCTCCAAGGCACAGGTCCATGCTCCGTGTTCTTTGGTCAGATCAACGGCACGGCCTCTCACCCAGCGTTGCTTCAGGCCTAGCTCATCCATGAGATGACGGCAATGTTCGTTAAACAAGTCGATATACGGGCGATCATAAGGAGGACGGAAGCCTCCCAGCGATCTGCCGTATGATGTCTTGGCAAAGTGCTCAAGAGCAAACGGAGGAACATCCAGGTGGTGGATGGACGGGGAGCGTAGATAGGGCATTTGGATCACAGAGGTGCAGCGCTCCCAAATGGACAAGGGAGTCTCGTGCGGGTCGATGATCACGATGTCCTCTGCGGCAGCTTTGTGATGGCGAAGCAACCAGATGGCAAGGGTGCAGCCTTGCACCCCGCCGCCGATGATCATCCATTTTAACATTGTAGTCGTTCCTCCCGTTCCCATTCATATTGACAACACATTAATCTAAAGCTATCATTTAATCGTAATATTTACGATTAAGTGTATTACACAACCATAGCATTATGCAAGCTTTACTCAAGAAGAAGGCAGCGGAGAGGGTCAACCACAGTTATGTGGTGATCATTCCATGATGGGATGATGGCCAATAAGGCCACATTAAAAGGAGAGAGATCTGATGATGAATCAAGTGAAACGAAAGCTGCCAGTTACCGTGCTAAGCGGGTATCTAGGCTCAGGTAAAACGACTTTATTGAACCATGTATTGCATAACCGTCAAGGATTGAAGGTCGCCGTCATTGTGAACGATATGAGCGAGGTTAATATGGATGCGGCACTCGTGAAGAATGAAGCGCATCTGTCGAGGACGGAAGAGAAGTTAGTGGAAATGTCGAACGGCTGCATCTGCTGCACGCTGCGCGATGACTTACTGAAGGAAGTGGAGAGGCTGGCAGAGGAAGGTCGATTCGATTATATTCTCATCGAATCCACGGGAATCAGCGAGCCAGTTCCGGTCGCGCAGACGTTCTCCTATGCGGATGAGGAGACGGGGATCGATCTCTCCCAGTTTGCGACGCTGGATTGCATGGTGACGGTCGTAGACGCGTACCGGTTTTGGCATGATTTCGCCTCCGGGGAGAGCTTGCTCGATCGGCAGCAGGCCGCGGGCGAAGAGGATACGCGGGAAGTGGTTGACCTGCTGATCGATCAGATCGAATTTTGCAATGTGCTCGTGCTGAATAAATGCGACTTGGTCGAAGCGGACGATCTGCAGAAGCTTGAAGCTGTCCTGCGGAAGCTGCAACCGTCGGCTCGGATCGTTCGTGCCGTCAACGGACAGGTGCCTCCCGAGGTGATCCTGAACACGGGGCTATTCGACTTCGAGCAAGCCAGTCAGTCTTCTGGTTGGATACAGGAGCTGCAGAAGCCAGCGCATACGCCGGAGACCGAGGAATACGGGATCAGCTCCTTTGTGTTTCGACGTCGCAGGCCGTTTCACCCGGAGCGCCTCATGGACTTCCTGGAGGATTGGCCGGAGGAAGTCGTTCGGGCGAAGGGCGTCCTGTGGATCGCCACCCGTTCTGATCTCGCTGGTCTGCTTGGTCAAGCGGGGCCTTCGATCCAGATTGGCGCAGCTGGACAGTGGTTGGTTAGCCTCCCGCAAGAGGAGCAGGATCAGATGCGCCAGGAGGATCCAGAGCTGTTCGTGAACTGGGACGAGCAGTGGGGGGACCGGATGAGCGAGCTGGTCATGATCGGCGTGGAGATGGATCGAGCGAGTGTCGAGGAGAAGCTGGAGGCCTGTTTGCTGACAGACCAGGAGATGCATCAGGATTGGAGTCAGTTGTCCGATCCGCTGCCGAGTTGGGAAGCTGAAATGAATCCGGAGACAGAAGAAGAATATATAAAGGGATAAGACCATGGTGATTTTATCCATTCCAACGGTCTGCAAGAGGATTTGCACACAAATACATGATAGTGGAAAAGGATTCTGAAAAAGGATTTGATTTTAGGATTGAATTGAGTTATATTATTACAAGCGACTTTAACAGGTGGCACAAAAAATGTGCCAATCGAAAAATATAGAGAAAAAGCAAGAAGATCAAGAGATAAGTTAGTTTGGCACAAGTGTCGGAGTGCAGAATGACCATTAAAATCAGCGGCTGGCGAAGCCAAGCTGTCTTTATCTCCAAATAGAAAGGAATGAAATAGATGTCCACTCAAGAAAACAAAGCGCCTGAAACGAGCCCAGCTCGTGAGAACAACAGAGAAGGCAGAGAGAACAACCGCGATAACAACCGTGAGAACAGAAGATTCGGCGGAGGTCGCAGAGGACGCGGCAAGCGTCGCAAGGTTTGTTTCTTCACTGCAAACAAGATCACGCACATCGATTACAAAGATATCGATCTGTTGAAGAAATTCATCAGCGAGCGTGGAAAAATCTTGCCTCGTCGTGTGACAGGTACAAGTGCAAAGTATCAGCGTCAATTGACTATCGCGATCAAGCGTTCCCGTCAAATCGCGTTGCTTCCATACACAACTGACTAATGATGAAATAAACGAACAGCAGACCTGCTTGGCTAACCGCTAATCAGGCTGCTGTTTTTTATTGTCTTTTGTTCATATGCAACACGTTGTGAACTCAGATTCTGAATAGGCAGCCGTTCAAGGCAATAGGGTGGATAGTGTGATATAATGTAGCTTAAAGCTTATTTGGAGGAACATCTTCCGTTTCCTATGAACCAGATGGCATGGTTTATACGCATGGGGATGAGGGGTTCCGATTATAGAAGTAAGAGGTGAACAGATTGAGTAGCAGGTTTGGTCCGGTCATGATATGGAGTGTGGCCTTTGCAATCTTTGTTTTTATGCTTCTAACGCCGCTTGCTACAGTGAGCGCGGTCTTCATGATGGTGCCTATCCTGGTCATCGGCATGCTCGTGCCGCCACGGAAAGCATTCATGATCTTGGGTTTGATTACGGCTACTGCGAGTGTGGTCTTTGGATTTGGAGTTCTGTTGATTGTATTGCTATTTGGGATACCTGCTCTGGCTATCCTCTTTCAATATCGCAAGAAAAGTGATGCTCGTGCCGCGATTAGTTCAGGCATCATCGCGATGGTGGGGATGTTACTGTTGCTGTATGTCAGTGTATCAGCAGCCGGAATTAACCTGACCGTAGAAACGACAGCCCTGTTGGAGCAAAATTGGGCCCAGCTTCCTGGAGTGGTACAGGAGGAACTGCCCCTGAATGAAATGGCTCAAAGGGTTGTTGACCTCATCCCTTATGGCATTATTGTCTTTTCCTTTTTCTTTGTCAGTGTGAGTCATACGATTGCCAGACGCATCCTGTCTCGACAAGATATTCATGTCGCGAAGCTGCCGCCGATTGAGCAGTGGCGTCTTCCGAGATCTCTGGTGTGGCTGTATGTGCTGGTCATCATAGCCAGCATCATGATCTCACCGGAGTCCGACGGGTGGATGCAGATGGTTGTCTGGAACGGACTTCCCTTGCTGATGACGGCCTTTGCCGTGCAGGCCATCTCCTTTCTCGTCTTTGTCGGGCGGAACAAGCGCTGGGGAAAAGTGCTGCCGATATTCGCGGTTTTACTCTTTTTTGTATTACCACAAGTTGTTAGCCTGATCGGCATCTTCGATATTGCCTTTCCGATCCGCAAACGGTTCAAATCGTAACGTTCATTACGAAATAGGAGCGAGATCAATGCCTAAACATTTATTCCAGCGATGGCACGGCCTTCATATGATTTGGGGTGGCGTCCTGCTTGTTGCAATCAGTAGTGCGCTGACTTGGTATGAGTGGATCTTCGGAATTGTCGCTTTTACGCTTACAGGCGCGCTGTTTTACTATATTATTCGGGCAGAGCAGACCTTTCGTCGTGAAATGAATGACTATGTCCTGACCCTGTCTCATCGTGTGAAGAAGGCAGGCAGTGAAGTCATTCAAGAAATGCCCATCGGGATGCTGCTATATAATGAAAACAAAGAAATCGAATGGCACAATCCGTATGCCGGACAGATCATTGGAAATGACAGTCTGGTAGGCAAGGATTTGTTCGAACTGTTTCCCATGCTTCGCAGTAAGAAAGACAAGGAACAGATTGCTGAAATCTCGCTGGAAGGCGAATACTATGCGGCTGACATACGACCTGAAGAACGGCTGATTTACTTTACAAAAATCAGTGAATATGTCACCTTGCTGCGTAAATATGAAGAGGAAAAGCTGTCACTCGGGGTCGTCATGCTCGACAACCTCGATGAGGTGTCACAAGGGATGGAAGATCAGACGCGGAGCCTGATGCTAGCGAAGGTGGTCAGTCTGATCACAGAGTGGAGCCAGAAAAACGGCATCTATTTGCGCCGACTGGCCTCAGACAAGTTTCTGATTCTGATGCAACAGAAGACGCTGAGACAACTCGAGGCCGCGCGCTTTGAGATCCTTGATGACGTGAGAGAGATGACCTGCGACTTCAAGCTGCCGCTTACTCTGAGCATCGGGATTGCAGCAGGGATTGACAGCCTGACCGATATGGGTTCACTGGCGCAAGCGAGCCTGGACATTGCACTGGGCCGAGGCGGTGACCAGGCAGCGGTGAAGATGGGACAGCGGCTGTCCTTCTATGGAGGCAAGAGCAACGCCGTAGAGAAACGAACGCGTGTCAGAGCGAGAGTGATTTCCCATGCGCTGCGAGATCTGATGAAAGATAGTGACAAAGTGGTCATTATGGGGCATCGTTTTGCAGATATGGACTCGGTTGGGGCCGCCATCGGAGTGCTCAAGGCGGCGAAGCTGCTTCACAAGGAAGGCTATATCGTACTCGAGGCCATCAACCCGTCGATCGAGCCCCTCATGGAGCAAATCGAGCAGCATGAAGAGCTTAGCAAATGGTTTATTACACCTGAACAGGCGCTGCAGATTACCAATCCGCATACCCTGGCGGTTGTTGTGGATACCCACAAGGCCTCGATGGTAGCGGAGCCGAAAGTGCTTGAACAGACCAATCGGGTCATGGTGGTGGATCATCATCGCAGGGGCGAAGAGTTTATTGATGATGCCATGCTCATTTACCTCGAGCCGTATGCCTCCTCCACCTGTGAGCTGGTGACGGAACTGCTCCAGTACTTCCAGGAGCGCATTACACTCGAGGATATCGAGGCCACCGTACTGATGGCTGGAATCGTCGTTGACACGAAGAGCTTCAGCGTCCGATCCGGAGCCAGAACCTTCGAGGCGGCTTCGTTTCTGCGCAGGCATGGTGCAGACGCCAACCTGGTTCATCATATGCTCAAGGAGGATTTGGCGGCCTATCTGGAGAAAGCGGATATTATCAAGCATACCGAGATTATCTACAATCGGATTGCCATTGCGGCGACCGAAGAGGAACGCTTTATTACCCAGCTAACCGCAGCCAAGACGGCAGATACCTTATTGAACATGCAGGGTATCGTCGCTTCTTTCGTAATAGGTAAAAGACCGGATGGTGTAGTCGCCATCAGCGCCAGATCATTCGGGGAGCTGAATGTCCAGGTCGTCATGGAGCAACTGGGCGGCGGCGGACATTTGAATAATGCGGCGACCCAGCTCGAAGGCGTCACCATTGAGGAAGCCAGACAGCAATTGCTGCATGTGATCGAACAAATAGCAGAAGAAGAGGGGTTTGTAGAATGAAAGTGATATTTTTGCAGGACGTGAAGGGCCAAGGGAAAAAAGGAGAAACCAAAAACGTATCAGACGGATATGCCGAGAACTTTCTGATCAAGCGCAACCTGGCGATTCCCGCTAATGAAGGCAATGTGAAGCAACTCGATCAGCAGAAGAAAGCGGAGCAAAAGAAAGAAGAAGATCAATTGAACGAAGCCAAGAAACTGGCAGAGAAGCTGGAGAAGCTCACCGTCGATTTCGAGGTGAAGGCTGGAGAGGGCGGTCGTTTGTTTGGTTCCATTACCAATAAGCAAATTGCCGAGCAGCTCGCCAAGAGCCATAAAATCAAGGTCGACAAGCGGAAAATTGAGATGAGTGATCCGGTGCGCAGCTTGGGCGTGACGCAGGTTCAGGTGAAGCTGCATCCGGAAGTGACAGCGGTACTGAAAGTTCAGGTGAAGGAAGCATAAGATCGTCTTGTGCTGCAAACATTTCCTGAATCGGTGGGATTTAAGGATTGCTTATGAGGCGAGATTGTTGCATGATTAGGTCTGGAATGGGATATGAAAAAGGAGACTTCGAGCATGAGCGAAAGTTTGAGCGCAGGTGGGGAAGGCCTGTTTGACCGGGTTCCTCCGCAGAACGTAGAAGCCGAGCAAGCCGTGCTCGGAGCGATTTTGCTGGACAGTGACTCTCTCGTGACGGTGATGGAGCGCGTCCAGACGGACGATTTTTACCGTGCTTCCCACCAGCTGATCTATGAAGCGATGGTGGAGCTGGCAGAGGAACAGGAGCCGGTGGACCTGGTCACGGTGACTTCCCGACTGCAGGACAAGAAGCAACTGGAAGAATCGGGCGGGGTCAGTTACTTGACCCAACTCGCCAATGCCGTACCTACAGCGGCCAATGTCGATCATTATGCCTCTATTGTAGAGGAAAAATCATTAATGCGTCGTCTGATACGGACGGCGACTCATATTGTTTCCGAAGGCTATGCCAGTGCGGAGGACGTCAACAGCCTGCTCAGTGATGCGGAGCGACGGATCATGGAAATATCCAATCGCCGTTCCAGCAGTGGGTTTGTGTCTATCCGTGACGTGGTGATGGACGTTTTTGATCGGGTGGAATTTCTGTACCAGCACAAGGGCGGAACGACAGGCATCCCTTCTGGATTCGTCGATCTGGACAAAATGACCTCCGGCTTTCAGCGCAGCGATCTGATCATCGTGGCAGCGCGGCCCTCAGTCGGAAAGACCGCCTTTGCCCTGAACATTGCACAAAATGTAGGGGTGAGAGCCAATGAAAGTGTGGCGATCTTCAGTCTGGAGATGTCAGCCGCTCAGCTCGTGCAGCGGATGGTCTGTGCAGAATCCAACGTAGACGCTGGTCGACTGCGCACCGGACATCTGGAGGACGATGACTGGCAGAAGCTGACGATGGCGATCGGTACCCTGGCGGAAGCCAATATCTATATTGATGATTCACCTGCCCTGACCGTCGCCGATATCCGGGCCAAGTGTCGAAGATTGAAGCGTGAGAAAGGGCTGGGCATGATACTGATTGATTACTTGCAGCTCATACACGGGCGCGGCAAATCAGACAACCGGCAGCAGGAGGTTTCAGAGATCTCCCGAACATTGAAGCAGATCGCCAGGGAGCTGGAAGTTCCCGTTATTGCCTTGTCGCAGCTTAGCCGTGGTGTCGAGCAGCGTCAGGACAAGCGTCCGATGATGTCTGACCTGAGGGAATCCGGATCGATTGAGCAGGATGCGGATATCGTGGCCTTCCTGTATCGGGATGATTATTACAATCAGGATACCGAGAAGAAAAATATTATCGAGATTATCATTGCGAAGCAGCGGAACGGGCCGGTAGGCACCGTTGAGCTGGTCTTTCTCAAACATTACAATAAATTCGTCAACTACGACCGTTCTCACGATGAGATGGGGGCAGGCGCCTAGTTGAACCGGCATCTATCGCCTGCTTTCCGAACAATTGGGTATGGACATACCTAATTGTTCGTTTTTTCATTGACTTTAATGGAAGGGATTGCTACACTTAGAATGCCGCAAAATGCGGAAATATACGTGGTGTCACCGTACACCCGATGGGGGTATGAACAGATGTCAACCGTTGTTGTAGTCGGAACCCAGTGGGGAGACGAAGGCAAAGGGAAAATCACCGATTATCTGGCAGAATCAGCAGAGGTCGTAGCCAGATATCAAGGCGGAAATAACGCCGGACATACCATTTTGATTGGAGATAAAAAATACAAGCTGCATTTAATTCCTTCCGGTATTTTTTATGGCGACAAAGAATGTGTGATCGGGAACGGAATGGTATTGAACCCGAAAGCGCTCATTGAAGAAATTGCATACATTCATGAAAATGGCTTCTCAACTGACAACCTGCGCATCAGTGATCGCGCGCATATTATTTTGCCTTACCACCTTGTTCAGGATGAGCTGGAGGAAGAGCGCAAGGGACCGAACAAAATCGGCACCACACGCAAAGGGATCGGTCCAGCTTACATGGACAAGGCAGCCCGGATCGGCATTCGGATCGCGGATCTGCTGGACGCAGAAGTATTTGAACTGAAAATGCGCCACATTGCAGCAGAGAAAAACCAGCTGATCGAAATGTATGGCGGCGAGGCGCTGGACATCGATCAGATGCTTCAGGACTACCTGGGCTATGCCGAAGAGCTTCGTCCGTATGTCGTGGACACCTCCGTGGTGCTCAATAACGCCATCGATGAAGGCCGCCGGGTGCTGTTCGAAGGGGCACAGGGTGTGATGCTGGATATCGACCAGGGCACCTACCCATACGTAACGTCCTCCAATCCGACCGCAGGCGGGGTATGTATCGGCTCTGGTGTCGGACCGACCAAGATTCATCAGGTAATCGGGGTAGCCAAGGCTTACACCACTCGCGTCGGAGACGGCCCGTTTCCAACTGAGCTGAACAACCAAACCGGCGACTGGATTCGCGACAAGGGACATGAATATGGCACCACGACAGGCCGTGCACGCCGCGTCGGCTGGTTTGACAGTGTTGTCGTGCGTCATGCACGTCGGGTAAGCGGCATTACCGGATTGTCACTGAACTCACTGGATGTCCTGTCTGGTCTGGAAACGGTCAAGATCTGTACGGCATACAAATACCAGGGTGAGCTCATTGAGCACTATCCGGCTAACCTGAACATGCTGGCTGAATGCGAAGCGGTGTATGAAGAGCTTCCAGGCTGGTCTGAAGACATTACAGGTGCGCGCTCCCTGAGTGATCTGCCTGATAATACGAGACATTTCCTGGAGCGGGTCAGTCAGCTTACCGGGATTCCAATCTCGATCTTCTCCGTTGGACGGAACCGGGAGCAGACCAATATCGTTCGTCCGATCTATGCGTAAAGGTCACAAGAGACCTTGCCATTTCATCTAGCATCATTCACCACCTGTCATAAGCTGCTTGTGCGGAGTACCGATCACCGGTTCTCTGCCCGGGCAGCTTATTTCATTAGGTAAATCCCTTTATAAATTTCATTTCTATGGAATACAATTCCATCCCCTTCGTCAATACTAGTGAGGATCAAGTCAGCAGACAGACGGCAGGAGGCCATGGAGCATGAGATGGATTAAACGGGGTATCAAAGCAATGCTGTTTTGTATCATGGTAAGCCTGGTATCATCTACGGCTTCCATTTATGCGGTGCAGTGGTATATCGAAGAGCAACTGATGAAGTGGAATCTCAATTTGTCAGGCGACACCGTACAGGTCGGCGATCTGCTTACCGGACTGACGCAGCAATGGATGCCCAGCACGAGTGATCGGACCGAGCAGTGGGCCAGACAGGTCGGAGAGGAACAGGCGCGCCTTGATGATCCGATTCCGGCGGATACCGAGTCCGAACCCGTGGAGCAGGAGCAGTCAGAGCCGGAAGGACAAGATGCGCTGCCCGTGTTCAGCAGCGGCACGGTACAGCACGGGGAAGAGGATGAAGTGATCATCTCGACCGAAGATTTCCATGATACGAAAGACAAGCTGTCTGCGGAGGACAAGATGCAGATTTTCAGTATGCTGATTACCAAGTTGCCTCAGGAGGAGCTGCAGACATTATCCACCTACATGGAGAATGGCATTACGACCTCCGAGTTTATCGCCATGAAGGAATTGATCGGCACGTATGTGAGCCCGGAGGAACTGGATGAGCTGCTCTCGCTAATTGAAAAATATCAATAAAAGACTAATCATATAATCCCTTGTTAAAAGTCATTGGGGTCAAAAACAATTGCCGAACGGTCCATGCTGTGGTACAGTATAAAAGAGATTTTGTACAAATACAGCCTTGGTTGTGAGGTATACACATGAATTGGATGAACAAAGGAAAGGGATGGATGAAGTCCATTCTGCCTAAACGAAAACTGAATACGAATCGTGCACACGATCCCAATGTCGAAGCCCTAAACGTTCAGCATGTAGAACCATCCAAGACAGCACCATCCAAATGGTCTGCTTACAAATTAAGAATCGGAGCCACAGCTGGAGCCCTGACGATCCTCGCGGGTGCTACCTATGCGGGTCATGAATATGTAGAAGCGAATATGAATGAAGTCTATGAAGTATATTTTCAGGATGAACTGATTGGCGTTGCCAGTAGTGAAGAGAAGGTGCTGAACCACGTAGAGGAAGTCGTGGACACCGTGCAGTCTGAGCACGCAGATGTCAAACTCGCGTTTAACGATGACGGAATCGACTTCAAGAGTGAAAGGGCTTTCATGGCAGAGAGTGATGACGCTCTAGTCCTGGAGAAGCTGGAAGAGCTCATTGAGCCGCAAGCCTTCGGGGTGGAGCTGGTTGTCGGAGACAAGGTCGTCGGTGTCTTCAAGACGAAAGCCGAAGCCAATCAGGTACTGGAATCATTAAAAGCCAAATTTACACCTGCATCCAAACCGGAAGCAGCAAGTGACGTGAAGGTGCTTTCTGCGAGTGCTGAAGCTTCAGGCTCCCAGTCCGCAGATACCGGAAAGACCGTCAACAAGCTGGAATCGGTGGATTTTGTTGAGCCTGTTTCCGTGAAGGAAGTGGAGATAGACGCTGACAAACTGGATCAGCCCGATATCCTGTTCAGTGATTCCGAGCAGGTGAAGCAGAAGCTTGAGACCGGCAATGTGAAGCCTGTGAAGTATGTGGTACAGGAAGGCGACAGTATCTCCGCGATTGCCAGTCGATTTGATATTTCCAAACAAGTGATCTATGAAAACAATGCATGGATCGTGAATGATATGATTCGGGTGGGCGACGAGCTCGACCTGACCGTGCTGCAGCCGGGACTCTCCGTGAAGACCGTGGAGACGACCCAGGAAGTGCAGGAGATTCAGTATCAGACGCAGTATGAATACGATGACAATATGAAAATGGGCAAGACCAAGGTCGTGCAGCAAGGTAAAGACGGCAAAAAGCTGATGACTTTCCGTCTCACGTCTGTCAACGGCAACCTGATGGAGGAAGAGCTGGTGGGCGAAGAGATTCTCGTTGAATCCGTTCCAGCTGTCATCGTGAAGGGAACCAAGGTCATCAAGGGCGAGGGCACCGGAAACTTCGCCTGGCCTGTAAAAGGCGGCACGTTGACCAGCAGCTACGGCATGCGCTGGGGCAGCATGCACAAGGGCATTGATATGGTATCCAAGGACAAGACGATTCTTGCCGCAGACAGCGGTGAGGTGACGTTCGCCGGGAAGAAATCCGGTTATGGTAATGCCGTCATCATCGATCACAAAAATGGCTACCAGACGCTGTATGCGCACCTGAACAAAGTTTCCGTATCCGCAGGCACCAAAGTGGAAAAGGGCGAGCAGGTGGGCGTGATGGGCAATACCGGCAATTCGACAGGGGTTCATTTGCATTTTGAAATTTTGAAAAATGGAAGCTATACGAATCCATTAACTTATTTGAACTAAATCTCGCATAGAGAACTTCGATAGAAATAGACAGAGAGACAGCCTGGGGGATTCCTCCAGCCTGTCTCTTTTTGTTGTAGATATGATAGAATATGACTAGAGTATATTGGACGTTACAGCCAGGCGGCAGAGGAGGATGCGGCAGTGTACGGAAAAATATTGGTGGTCGATGATGAGAGGCCGATTGCAGATATACTGAAGTTCAATCTGGAGAAGGAAGGCTATCAGGTGGTCTGTGCCTTTGACGGTCAGGAGGCGATTGATCAGGCGCTGTCAGAGCGACCCGACCTCATCCTGCTGGATCTCATGCTGCCTGTGAAGGATGGCATGGACGTATGCCGCGAGTTGCGCGGTCAGATCGATACCCCGATCATTATGCTGACAGCCAAGGATACGGAGCTGGACAAAGTACTGGGCCTGGAAATGGGCGCGGATGACTATGTGACCAAGCCCTTTGGCACACGGGAGCTGCTGGCCCGGGTGAAGGCGCATCTGCGCAGACAGACTTCCAGGCAGCAGGGGCAGCAGACGAAGCAGAGTGATCCGGATTTGCGCTATATGAATCTGCGGATCGACACCAACATGTTCGTGGCCTACAAGGACGAAGATGCACTGGATCTGACGCATCGGGAATTCGAGCTCCTGCATTACCTGGTCAAGCATTCCGGCAAGGTGATGACACGTGAGCATTTGCTGCAGCAGGTTTGGGGATTTGAATATTTTGGCGATGTCCGCACCGTGGATGTGACCATTCGTCGTTTAAGAGAGAAGATTGAGGATGATCCCAGCAAGCCGGAATATATTGTCACCCGCAGGGGTCTTGGCTATATGATGGCGGCTCGCAAATAGGAGGGAGCGAATGAAGAGCCTTCGCTTTTATCAAACGCTTCAGATGAAGCTCATTGTCATCTACGTCTTGCTCATTCTGATTGCCATGCAACTCATTGGCGTCTATTTCGTGAAGACGATGGAAGACTCATTTCGCAATAATTTCTCCGAGGATCTCAATGGCAAAGCCAGCCTGCTGGCTGAGTATGTCCGTCCGTACCTGGCGGTAAAAGCCGACCTGCAATCGGAGGAAACCGTGACCAAGAAAGAGAGCCTGAACGATGTCGTCACCAACTTTAACCAGATTATCGGGGCCGAGATTCAGGTCATCGATTTGAACGGCATCGTCCTCAGCTCCTCCATGTATGCCGGAGACGTCGGACAGAAGAACACCGATCCGACGATCAGCCGGGCGTTGCAGGGGATTAAGGATCAAGAGCGGGATGTCATCGATGCCTTTGACGTGCGCAAGAAAGCACTCGCCTTGCCCGTGAAGGACGGTACGAAAATCGTGGGCGCCATCTACATGATTGCTTCCATGGAGGAACTGTTCGGCACAATCGACAGCATTAACCAGATCTTCATAGCCGGGACCTTGATCGCGCTGGCCCTGACGGCGATTCTGGGCATTATCCTCGCCAATACGATCACAACGCCGATCAAGGCGATCACTAGGCGAGCCACAGCCATAGCGGACGGAGACTTTCATCAGCGGTTGCATATTATCGGCTATGATGAGATTGGACAGCTGGGACACGCCTTTAACCATATGACCATGCGACTGAAGGAAGCCCTGTCCTCGATCGAGGAGGAGAAAAACAAGCTGGCCTCGATTCTGTCCAACATGAGCGATGGCGTGGTGGCGACGGATGATACTGGCACGATTCTGCTGATGAATACGAGAGCATTGCAGATATTGCAAGTGACGGAGCAGCAGGCCGCAGGCAGAGAGATTGCCGATTTTCTCGGCATTACCAAGCCGGAGATTGATCAGTACGTACTAGGCGATGACCATACGACGGTCATCGATTTTCATACGCATGAACTGAATGAACCCCTCAAGATCAAAGTCACCTTTACCCCGATTCGGCGCAGTGAAGGGCTGCTGACCGGGACGATTATTGTGCTGGAGGATGTAACCGAAGAAGAGAAACTGGATCAGTCCAGACGAGAGTTTGTAGCCAATGTGTCCCATGAGCTGCGTACGCCGCTGACGACGATCAAGAGTTATCTGGAAGCGCTGGATGAAGGGGTAATGGACGACCCGGAACTGGCCAACAAGTTTCTCGGCGTAACGCGCAATGAAACGGAGCGCATGATCCGGCTGGTCAATGATCTGCTTCACTTGTCCCGATTCGACAGCAAGCAGGCCGTTCTGCACAAGCAGGCCGCATCGGTGGAAGACATGTTGGAGATTGTGGCCGATCGCTTCTCCTTCCAGTTGCAGCAGAAGGATATCGACATCGCGCTCATTCTGGAGGATGGATTGCCGGATGCCTATGTGGACAGTGATGCGATGGATCAGGTACTGGATAACCTGGTTTCCAATGCGATCAAGTATACACCTGCAGGAGGACAGATCAGGCTGGAGGCGTATGCCGTCCCGGGCGACTGGATTGCCTTTAAGGTACAGGATACGGGTGTGGGCATTCCGAAGAAGGATCTGGAACGAATCTTCGAGCGTTTCTACCGGGTAGACAAAGCCCGTTCACGCGACATGGGGGGAACCGGTCTGGGTCTCTCTATTGCCCGGGAAATTGTGCGGGCGCATGGCGGGACGATTCGGCTGGAGTCCGGTCTGGAAGCCGGGGATCAACAGGGTACGACAGTCACGTTTACGTTGCCCAGCGTGGAGAAGGAAGTGAAGAACCGTGTATGAGAAGCTGAAATCCACGTTGTTGTCCTTGCTGGTTGTCGTCAGTTTATGGCAGACCTTCCTGCTCGTGAACAGCAAGCCGGAGTTCGAGCGCATGGACAGCACCTCTTATGTGCAGACCGAGCTGGAAGGGTCTCGGCTGGAGGTGCAGGATCTGCTGTTCCCGCGGGAAATCGTGCTTCATTTCGGTGACGATCGCCATTCCGTGCTGTATCCGTCGCAGGAGTTCTACAAGAAAATCTACGAGGAGAAGATCAAGCAGCGTACGTTCGACGGTTTCCGTCCTCTGTCCAGAAGTGCGAAGAACTGGGAGGAGCTGCGCACCACAACGCGCGGTCTGGAAATTCGTTTCCAGGATAGCATTC
This sequence comes from Marinicrinis sediminis, assembly GCF_042685085.1. NCBI lineage: Bacteria > Bacillati > Bacillota > Bacilli > Caryophanales > Paenibacillaceae > Marinicrinis > Marinicrinis sediminis. Next base: position 75,858 of record NZ_JBHUMM010000025.1, on the reverse strand, counting down.
CGATCTCGATCCTCCAGACCATCCTGCAATTGCGCGGGGATTTTATCTATACCGATGATGAGATCAACCGGATCTGGATTGCCAATGAAGGGGAAGGAGACAGCGAGGTTCGGGTGTACTTCTTCTCCGGCAATGGCCTGAATGTGTATGAATCGACACAGGCTGACTTGCAGCCGAGCGATATTGAGCAGTATGTGGCCTTCGGGGAATATATGAACAGCCAGAACAACTATCGATCGAGGGATGGCCTGTATTACTTGCCAGAACAGAACCTGCCGGCTGTGCGACTGAAATTTACGTATGAGACATTTACACCGGAGCAGTGGAAGAATAGCTTGTTTGTAGATCCGAGTATTAGCCGCAACTTCGCGGAGAAGGATGGCACCGAGATCTACACCGATGGCAAACGCGGCTTGCAGATCAATCAGCTCGACAAATGGATGGCGTACTCTGATCCCGTTGCACCTGTGCAGGAGTGGGCCGACATCCGCAATCATTTCTACAGTGCGGTGCAGTTCATTAATCAGCACGGGGGCTGGAATGGGACGTACATGCTGCAAGCGTACCCCGAACCATGGAATCAGCAGTTTACGTTTATGCAATATATCGGCATGTACCCGGTTATCGCCACTGAGATGCAGCCGTATGGGCAGATCAGGCTGACCATGCAGAAGTCCATCGTCTCAAACTATGAGCGGTCTATGTTGCAGTTGCAGGAGGAAGTATCGCGCACGGAGATGACGCTGGTCGGGGGCGACCGGTTGCAGGAGCTGATTGCAGCTCATTCGTCCCGCAATGAGATCGTTCACGTGTTCCCAGCCTTCCAGGCGAGTGTGAATGAGAAATACGTCGAGATGATCCCGATGTGGGCGATACAGAAATCAGACGGCAGCTTCGACATGTTGCCGACGAGATAAGGGAGGAAGGCATATGGAATGGGGAAGAGCAAAAACCATCTTGATATTGGCCTTCCTGGGACTTAATCTCGTACTCGGCTATCAGCTGTGGGTGGTGAAGAAGGATGTGCTGGGCACGCAGCTGCACAGTCCGGAGGTCACCCAGCAAACAGAAGCGCTACTTGAAGCCAAGTCTGTGACCGTACTCGGAGACATCCCGCAGCAGACGCCAAAGGCGGGGGAGATTACGGTGCGCTTCTCCGATCAGGAGGACCAGCTTGGGGACGCGATGCTGAGACTGCCTGTCGAGGAGCGGGTGCTGATGGAGCAGATGGAGCAGGACCTGATCAAGCACGTACAGGGAATGGATCAATACGAGCGGGATGCGGTGATGGATGAGGAAGGCATCCTGATGTACAATCAGCTGTTTGAGGGATTGCCGATGTTTGAAGTCAATCTGAAGCTGTATAAGGAGAACGATGAAATTTACGGATACGCTCAGCAGTATGTAGAGGTGCTGCCGGGTGACAGCGAGAAGAATCAGACGGTGCTGTCGGCGTATACCGCGCTGCAGCTGCTGGCGGAGAATTATCTCGTTCCGGGCACCGTAGTCGAAGACATCCGCCTGGGCTATCACGGGAAGATTTATAATTCTGATACACAGGTCATGGCGCCGAAATGGCGATTTACACTGGAAGACGGAACGATCTATTATTTGCACGCGATCAATGGTGAGGTGGAGGAAGTGGCGCGATAAGGCGGCTTCGTTTGCCTGCGTCAGGGATGCGAGATAGAAGTGGAATAGAGAGGATTTTATCATCATGGGAATACGGTTTAGTGTACTGGCAAGCGGTTCAACCGGCAATGCCACGATTATTCAGAGCAAGGACGTTACGTTAATGATTGATGCCGGACTGAGCGGGCGCAAGCTGGATCAGCTGCTGAAGGAGCGCGAGGTGCGGGGGGACAGCATTCATGGCATCCTGGTCACGCATGAGCATGCCGATCATGTGAAGGGGCTCGGGATATTTGCTCGCAAGCATGGACTGAAGATCTATGCCAATGCCAGGACGTGGCAGGCGATGGACAAGCATGTCGGACAGATCGAAGAAGATCAGCGAGAGATCATAGAGACCGGAGCAGAGCTGACCTTCGGAGAGTTGAAGGTACAGAGCTATCCCGTCTCGCACGATGCCGCCGAACCGATCGGATTCTGCTTCCGCGAAGGAGACCGCAAGCTCAGTGTGGCTACGGATCTTGGTTATGTTAGTCCGAAGGTGCGGGACATGATCTCGGATTCAGATGTGCTCGTGCTGGAATCGAATCACGATGTAGATATGCTGCGCATCGGACGCTATCCGTGGAACATCAAGCGGCGCATCCTCGGTGATGAAGGCCATCTGTCCAATGAAGCCGCGGGGGAGGCGCTGTGTACCTTGCTGGCTGATCATACGCGCCGCGTCTACCTGGCACATCTCAGCCAGGATCACAATTTGATGGACTTGGCGAAGATGACGGTGAATAATTTATGTAAAGAGAGAGGCTTTCATCTGGAAAATCGGCGGGTGACGCTGATGGACACCTATTATGATCGGCCTACGCTCTGGGATTCACTGGATCACTAGTCATACTCGCATTCATGATCGATGCGGTGTGCGGTTTGGGCCAGCTCATCCTGGGTAATCATCTTATGATCAATCAATACTTCCGTCAGCGCACTGATGAGCAGGCTTTGCCTGTAGACCGTTTCCTTCAGATCTGCGAGCTGACCAATCAGGTTGACTTGTTCCAGCGGAGAGAGAGAACAGGAGGAGCGCTGGGTGTGTGAGGTCGAAGCGGGCGTCTGCGGAAGCTGGGCAGACCGTTCGGCAGCATGGGCATGGGAATCAGCAGGGAAATGGGTGGACATGGACATACAGCTCCTTTCGATCGTGGAGGGATGGACGTGCTTTCTATTAGTGTAAGCGAAGCAGGCTGCTTTTATGCCATAGATGTTACAGGTTTCATAGATTAGGACCGATTTCATAGAGCGGCGCGGTGAATGAACCCTTACGGCCTCGTTTCTGTGGGTCGCAGGAGACCAATGAAGGAGGCGAGGTTCATGTCATGGATGGATCGCGATGATTTTTATCGAAGAAAGCCGCGAATGGACGGTGACGAGCATTTCAAGGTGGGTAGACGCAGCCGGGGCAGCGCGAGTTCAGGGAACTGGAGGACGATTGCCTTGCTCTTGTCTGTCTGCCTATGTGTGGTGAGTGTAGTGGTCATTGTCGCGAATGTGACCTCGGGAGGCACTTCCGATCCGGGCGCTGACAAGGAGCTGGTGTCTGTCTTTGCCGATGATATTCGGGAGGAAGAGGAAGAACAGGAGCAGCAGACCCGTACAGCGGAGGATGAGAAGCTGGCCTCTTCGGATGGCATGTCGGTCCTGGATCTGAACAATCAGCTCATTGAGATTACAGATCGCATTCAGCCCGCGATTGTCAGTATTCTCAACTATCAGACGGAAGAAATGGAGCCGGAGGAAGTGCTGCAGGGCTCGGGGATCATTATCAAGAAAGAAGACGGCGACGCCTTCATCGTGACGAACCATCATGTGGTCGAGGCCGGCGCGGTGCTGGAGGTTGTACTGTCGGATGGAGAAGTACGAGACGCTGAGCTGGTGGGAAGCGACTGGCTGACCGATCTGGCGGTGATCCGGATTGACGGGAGCGGGATTGGGCAAGTGGCCGAGTTCGGCAACAGTAACAAACTGCGCAAGGGTGAAATGGCCGTCGCCATCGGTAACCCGCTCGGCCTGAATTTCTCTCAATCCATTTCCTTCGGGGTCATCAGTGATGCCCGGTTGACGATGCCGATTGAGCTGGACGGCACTAGATGGGAAATGGATGTCATCCAGACCGATGCGGCGATTAACCACGGCAACAGCGGCGGTGCCCTGTTGAATCTCCGCGGGGAAGTGGTCGGAATCAACAGCATGAAGATTGCGGATCTCGGGGTAGAAGGAATCGGGTTTGCGATTCCCATTAACGATGCCAAGCCGATTATTGAGAGCCTGATGGATCTGGGCATCGTGGAGCGTCCGTTTATTGGCATTGCCTTTACGGAAGTGAGTGCATATGTAGAGCAGGAGGAAGTGGAGCTGGACGTTCCGGCAGAAGCCGAGAATGGCCTGATCGTCCTGCAGGTAGAAGCGGATGGGCCAGCTGAGGCGGCAGGTATTGAGAAAGGGGATATCATCGTCGCCCTGGATGAGAACGAGATCAATACCCAGTCCCAGCTGAGACGATATTTATATGAAGAGAAAGCCATCGGAGACGAGCTGACCGTTACCTTTTACCGGGATGGCGAGTCATCCACAGTTGAGCTGGAACTTGGCATGATTGTGTTCGATTAGGGGGAGATTTGGAAGAATCCCTCTATAAGCAAGCAGTGGAGAATCATACAGAAATACAGAAGGTGCAGGGAAGCCTGGTGATGAACGTCACGGGTTTTCCTGCACCTTCTTTATGTAGACGAACGTTTTCGGATGAAACCAGCGAGGGATTAGGACCCGGTTTCTGTGGACGGGTCTTCAGGGGAGGGAAGTTCATCCGCCTGTGCTCGTTGCTCGCTGTGAATAGCCTTCTCCAGCAGGAGATGGAGCAACTCGGTTTGCAGATCCTGCTTCATCGTATGGATGTGGAGCAAGATGTCCTCCAGCGTCAATGAATGGATCGCAGCCGGCTCCTCCTCCATCATCTGCAACATCGACTCCGTCGCCTGATTGCAGGTGTAGATCCGTTTCAACAACTCGTCCTCTTCCTGATTGTAGGAAGTGTGTGGTTTTTTAGCCGTAGTCAATTCCTTACCTCCTTCCTCTATTTGCGTTATATTTATAAGCTTATCGGTCAAGCCTCACAATTTGAACACACGATCAGTAGGAAATAAGACTGATTGAACATCTATAGATGGTAAACAGATGAAAAATGAATCAAATTGCCCTTGATTTTAATCACAAATGATAGTTGAACTAGTGATTATCTGCACAATTTGATATACTTTGGATATCATTGTCGTATAGGGCGAGAAAATGAGGTTGGTATTATTTTCAGGCTTTGCTATTCTGATTGGTTTAATCATTGGTTTCAAAACGATAACAAATTACTTGAATGAGATTTTGAACAGAATGGATAAATTAATAGATGGAGGATATTGTAAGGGGTTTGAGAAATGTTGTTGGCCGACAGAGACAGCATGTCTCCAGCCAGAAGTGTTTCTGCAACTGTTCGTTGACCCTGTGGCTTTACTTCTAATTGGAATGTTGTCGCTGGTTCTATACGTCAGTCGTAATGTAGTTGCTGTTCAATCTAAGGAGGGGATGCTGATGAATCTCAGGCTTCTGATAGCGTCTCTCTTGGAGACCACGTGGGGTACAGTGATCAGCGGAACAGCAGGAACACTTCTGTCTCTGTGAGCCAATAACAGTGGCGGACAATCGAGTTATGTGGAGTGGTGAAGTAAGGAATTATGCGAGAGCTATGCGGGAAGGCTGTAAAATTGTTGCGAACGTGGCGAGACACATTAAAAATTAAGGTGGTGATGTGATGTATAAACTAAAAAAGTGTGTTTTATGTGGTACAGAGACCAGCTTAGAGTTAAGCCACATCGTTCCGAAAATGGTTATGCGGACGCTTAAGAAAACCGCCACAGGCAACATCAGGAATTCTCAAAATCCGAGTGTTCCTGCCCAGGATAGTGAAAAGCACTATATGCTCTGGGGGAACTGTGAGGATTTATTCAGCGAAAAAGAGACGTACTTTGCGAATGCTCTCTTTCACCCATATATAAAAGGAACGGGTTAACTTTGATTACGACAACAAGCATTTCTATTTCCTCACATCCTTGAGTTGGAGAAGCCTTTTCCTAGATCTGATTGACTTCACAGAAAACCATGTAGTCGGTATGGATGCCTTAGATCACTAAATATCTTGTGAGAAGATTATGAAGGATTATCTACTGAACAGCCGGGACAATATCGAAGCCATTGAACATCATATATTCTTCTTTGAGCTAATAAGGGAAATCACAAGCAATACTGATATGACCGAGTTGAGACCACACGGGCTATAGCAGAAAGACTTCTGTCACCAAGCTTTTGACACGACAAGTCCTGTTTTTTTCTAAACTCGTAGATCAGTTATATCGGGGTGAATAGTATCGTGCAGCGGCAAAAATCGATATTTGGAATTTTAATTGTATTTTTACTTTTATCAATTATAATTCCATTTATTTTGGAGTATGTTATTTTTAGAAATCAGATCTACTCAGCCATTTCAAATGGTGAATGGGCAAGTTTCTTGGGTAGCTTTTTAGGTGGGATTATTGGGGGGATAGGTACTTTAGTAGCTGTTTATATTACTACTTTAGAAACAAGAAGGATACAAGAGGAATCTGAGGTAAACCTAGAAATAGATAGAGAATCTCAACGCACGTTCAACAGAAAAAAGCTCATTGACGATGTTGCAGTAATTGTAGCAGAGTTTATAACAGATATCTCAGCATACTATTATACTAATCGTCATAACACTAGCGGGAATAGAAGCATCTCTATGAAATGCAAATATCTACTTCAGATAAAATTAAGTAAGATACCAAGCTCTAAAATCTTATTAGACCAAATTAATAAAGTTTATGAGAAGGATAGTTGTAGCGGTATCGAGCCCAAAGCTTTTGGTGATGAAATAGAAAAGTTATTGAAAAACTTGCAGGAATTTGCGGATAACTACTTAACTAAAGAAGCGTCATAAAAGAAAACAAAAGCATTCTGACGAAGAACTGGAATTGTCGATATTCTATAGGAGTGACTTAATTTGCACATCACCGTCATTGGAGTGGGAAAGCTCAAGGAGAAATACTGGACTTTAGGGATCAATGAATATAGCAAACGATTGGGAGCTTACGCCAAGCTGCAAATGATTGAAGTGCCGGACGAGAAGGCACCGGAACAGCTTAGCAAAGCTGAGGAAGAGCAAGTGATGCAAAAGGAAGGAGAGCGAATTCTCTCGCATGTGAAGCCAGACAGTTTTGTGATTGTGATGGCCATAGACGGGGAGATGTACAGCTCGAAGCAGCTAGCCAGGAAGATGGACGAGCTGGCGACATACGGGCGCAGCCACTTGACGTTTATCATCGGAGGATCGCTGGGCCTGTCGTCTGAGGTACAGAAGCGGGCAGATTTGAAGCTGTCGTTTGGCAAGATTACATACCCGCATCAGTTGCTACGTTTGGTGCTGCTGGAACAGGTCTACCGGGGGTTTAAGATTATTCGGGGGGAACCGTATCATAAGTAAGGGCGAATTTTTCGTTTCGTTACATTTGACAACAATTCACTACCCCGTGTCTTTCAAGTTTTAAATGAATTTAAAGAGTTGTACCCATTAATACAACATCTAAATATACTAACAGGGATTTTACAACTCTGTTAATAACATCATCTAGTTTCTTGATGGAGGCAATTGAGTATATGGAGAAAAGAATGAGCAAGAAACTGAACAGAAGGATTAAATTTTCATTTTTTTAAATTTATAATATTATTTTGTGATTGGAGATGTAAATATGCAAGAGATTGTAAAAAACATATTCCAGATTGATGACTTGAGAATAATCAACTTAAGTGAACACGATGATGTATTAAGAAAGATAATGACTGCTTATTTGAAGGAAATTGAGATGATCTCTAAAATGGACGACAAGCAGTTGGAAGATAGTTTGGCTGATTCATCAGAATTAACGGATAAAAATAAATCTGAATTTAATTTTTATCTATCCAATTTATTGTACATAAAACAATCATATTTCATTGATAAAAAAGAACAAGAGGAAACTAACAAAATAGATTTGGAAATTCTAAAAAGCTTGAGGTTAGAGGAGTTAACTAATGTAGAGGATTTCGACAATGGAACTAACATTGAGATTAAATTTGATATAATTAGGGAGGTAATTAGGAATAAAACTGAAGAGAATGAGAAGTGGAGTGAATATAACGTAGTAAGTACAATTTCAAACTCAATAGGTTTACCAGAATCAAGCATAAAATTTATTTCCAATTTAAGTGAATACATTGATTTCGTTTCAGAGTTAACAGTTAATTTTGTCTCAAGAGGACAAAAAGATTGTACATTCAATTTATTACCTTCATTACATAGAAGATACAAGAAAGATTACGAGATTCATTCAGATATATATGAAGGTGCTTTTAAGCAAAAAATTATTTACTATGACAAAGAAATAAAGCATAAATCTGACGAGGAACTAAGGGCAGAAGGTCAACATTTTGGATTGCCGACAGACTATTTAGATTTTACAGAAGCACACTTAATATCATTGTTATTTGCAATTGAGGATTATAATTATTCAACACAACATTCAATTGTCTATTTTATCGATTCCCTTGCATATAATACTGACACAGTAGGGCAAAGAGAAAAGTTAATAGACTATTCTATTCCATCAGTTATTGAAAATATGAAAAGATATGCTTCAAGATCATATTTTATAAAGCTTGGAAACTCAAATGAAAGAATTCATTTTCAAAAAGGATGTTTTTTAAAGGTTTCTGCCCAAGACAAAGAAGAGTTTGGTAAAAAGTTATATGATCATTGTAAAGTGGTGATTATTAACAAAGAATATAAAAAGGAAATCCTCAAGGAATTGTTTAATTTAGGTATAACGTTTGAAAATATATATCCTGATAAAGACAATGTGGTTAAATCAATAAGGTTTCATTATGAAGAGTTGCAAGGGGGAAACAAATAGTGAGTAATAAATTTAGGGATTCAATAAAAAATATTCAAGCAAACCGACCGCTTATATCCGTTCAAGATATAGTTACATTTATTGATAAGGGAGAAAAATATTTAAAATTATCAGTGGAAGATATGAATGAAGAGAAGGTAATGGAAGTTTTACAAGGGATAGTACTAAGTCCAGACTATCAGCGTACATATCGTTCATCAACTAAAGAAGAAAGTTCTATAATAGAATCGTTGTTAGTAGGAATACCTATTCCCGAAGTGTTTTTAGTCATATCTGGACAAAATGACGCTCAAATAAGACATGTTATGGATGGACAGCATCGACTAAATGCAATTTATAGATATATTAATAATAAGTTCCCGCTTAAGAACCTCGATATTTTAGGAAATGATCCATTTTATGAGAACAGGACTTTTTCTGAACTTGAAAAAAAAGATAAGATAAAAATATTAGCGAGTCATTTATCTGTATTGGAGTTTGAAAGCTTTGAAGATCCTGAAATTGAAATAGAACTATTTAAACGATATAACAGGAATACGAAACCATTAGAAATTCAAGAGATTGAAATGGCTACATATTTTTCTGAAACTAGTAAATATATTAGTAGGTTTATTAACATATTAATCGAAGCGAATGAGAAAGATGAATTAAATTTTAATAAAGAATCAAATGAATTGAAGCTACTTCGTATTTATAATATAACAAAATCACGTAATGATAAGCAAAAAAATCATCAAGAGCTGTGTATTATATTTAGTGTAATAGAAAGCGGGCTTCAAGAAGATGTAAGGGATGGAGTTACTGCATCCCAAAAATTTTTAGAAAGGAAATCTGTTAAATATAAAAATAATGAGAATGAGAACCTAGAATATTTACAACAAGAATTTATAAAATTCAATAATTTTCTACTTAAAATATCCGAAAAAATAGAATACCCCTTTTCAACAAGTATGATCTCTGAAGACAAACAGCGACAGAGTAAATTTTTAATGGGGGTATCTATAATTTTAGCTGCAATCTTTCATTACTTTGATATAGATATTGAAAAGGAAAGTCTAGTTGAAGAAATTAAAGAAGTAATATCTCATTCTCCTATTGCAGATATAGAATATAAAGCATCAACTACGAACATGAAGAATACTATGAACTATTTATTTATAAATAATAAAATACACAACCTCCCGCTCTCATCTTTAAGTCTGAAAGAAGAGAAGGTAGAGGAAATAAATTCGTTTATCCAAAGGAATAGCACTCTTATTTAGAGCCTCTTTAGATAGGTCTTTAGCATTAATGGAAAAAGATAACATATCTTAATTCCCACAATATGGTATAGTATCTAAGTAAGCAATTTAGGGGAGGGTGAATTTATTTTGTATAATATCTTTATTAGTGGGTCAAAACCATTTGAAAAACCTTTACTACTTTACGTCGATAATTCCAATATTTTTATTGAAGGACAAAGACTTGCCGCTCATAAAGGTGAATCTCGCTTTGATTTGCGGATACACTTTTCTAATTTCCTTTATATGGTTTCTAAAGGGACATTTGATTTTTCGGAGGTTGTATGGGGAGGAAGTACACCTCCTGAGAGCGATAAAGTATGGAAAAAATTGAGAAAAAAGGGAATTAAGCCGGATCTAATTCAACGCTCTTCTGAAGGGGAAAGCGAGACCGTAGATCATATACTTCAGTTAAGCATGCACCGACATACAAGAAAGTATAAAAAAAATAAGGGAACAATTCTACTCTGCACAGGAGATGGGAAAGGATACAATAAAGAGGAAGGTTTTTTATATGATATTAAAGGTTTGGTTGAAGAAGGTTGGGAATTTGTATTATTTAGTTGGACTCATTGTTGTCACGACGAATTGAGGGAATTTGCAAAGCAAAAAGGAGTTTATATTGGTTTGGAGTTTTTCTATGACCAGATCACCTTTATTAAGAATGGAAGACGGTCAAATAAAGTTGATCTAGGTATCTATAATAGTCTAAGGATTGATAAAAAAGAGTCTCTTCAATAAGATATTTAATAAAAATGGCCTGCTTAAAGATTACAACTCAATCCTGAGTCCAGTGGAATTTAGATCTAATGCTAAGGTCTGTCTATAATTTTGTGTAAACTCATTTATAAGGAATCTCCCTTAGGGAGATGATTCAGGGTAAATGTGGCCCATTCGATCTGGATAGAAGACAGATAGCTGGAGAAGAATTTGTCCCCAATTCTGAACACGATCTGTCCACTTTCGTGTGACATTCATCGTGATGACATAAAACATCTTTAGAGGAGCATCATCTGTCGGGAAGATGCTCTTTCTCTTCGTCACCTTTCGTAATTGACGATGATAGTTTTCGATGATATTGGTCGTATAAATAAGTTTTCCAATCTCTGGCGGGTACTTGAAAAAGGCGGCAAGCTCCTCCCAGTTATTGCGCCAGGAGCGGAGGATGAGGGGATATTTGCTGCCCCACGTTTCTTCAAACCGATCCAGTTCCATGAAAGCCATTTCCTCTGTCGCTGGCACCTTTTTAAAATGCTTGTAAGAAACATAACGGGTTGAATCAAAACTTAGCGGATTCATTCTCTCCAATCCACATGCCCAGTACATCCTTCATCCCATCCAGATCAATCCCGATGACAATGTAAGCTGCTTTGTTGATGAACGCGCCATCTTGCTTCACTTTGAATTGAATCGCATCTAAATAGACGACTGCGTAGATGCCCTGGAGCGGACGATTCTGCCACTCCTTCACCAAAGGGAGGATCTTGTTCGTCACGTTGGAAATGAAAGTTGGGGAGACTTCTACACCGTACAATTGCTGCAAATGATCCTGAATCTCGCGGATACTGACTCCTTTGGCATACAGGGCGATGATTTGATCTTCGATTCCGTTTACATTTGACTGATGCTTCTTGACCACGATCGGATCAAATTCACTTTGGCGATCCCGAGGGATCGTAATCTCCTGTTCTCCATATTCACTTATGATCTTCTTTTTGCTTTTGCCATTGAGGCTATTTCCTGTTTGTTTGCTCTTTACATCATGCTTTTCATAGCCCAAATGCTCGTCCATTTCCACTTCCATCTCAACCTTTTTCCTACTTCTATTAATCGGATTAGAAGTTTACACAATCTAGTTTACAGACTCAAACAATGGATTTATCGTATACTTTGATAATGCCTCTACAATTGCCCACCTCACTTTCATTTTCTTTAATACGTTATACCGAGACGCAATACGTTGACCCGTACATACTTAATGGTAGTCAAAAAAAGGCTGGGAAATAGAGAAACTGTATTACCATTAGCGAACATTCGTTTGACTAAACTAATAGAAGTGGAATATAATACCCTTAGAAAGTTAAATAAATAACTTAACTCTTTCGGAGGGTTATCTATGTATTTGATAAGTAAGGATAAAGTAAGAGCTACAATGAAGAAGGCGGGTATTTCATCACAGAAAGAACTCGCCGAGAAGTTGGACATTACAAAAAATCAACTTTCTATGCTGCTATCCCCCAAGTTCGACCCTATTAAATCAAATGCTAGGAGATTATGTGAAGTGTTGAATGTGCCTTTGGATGACATCGTAGTTAAAGAACAACTAGAAATGTATTTGACCAAAGAAAAATTGGATATTGATGAGGAACTATTACTTGAGAACGATGATGACTCAATAGATTTTATAGACGTAAGAAACACAGTTCCAATCAAGAAATATAATGTGGTGGAATTGTTTGCGGGTGCTGGTGGTCTTGCTTTAGGACTAGAAAGTGCTGGATTTGAAACATTAGGTCTTGTAGAAGTTGATAAAAATGCATGCCAAACACTGCGAACTAATAGACCTCAATGGAATGTAATTGAGGAAGATGTAATTAAAGTAGCATCATCGGGAATTCGTCAATATCTAAAAACTGATTGCGAGATTGACTTGCTTTCGGGAGGATATCCTTGTCAGGCGTTTAGCTATGCTGGAAAGAAAATGGGTTTAGATGATATTAGAGGAACGATGTTTTATTATTATTCGATGATATTGCAAGAGTTAAAGCCTAAAATGTTCCTTGCGGAAAATGTTAGAGGACTTGTTAATCATGATAATGGAAGAACACTAGAAACGATGTTGAAAGTATTTTCAGATATGGGATATGTGGTAAAATGGAAAGTTCTAAGCGCGTTAAACTATGATGTAGCTCAAAAGAGAGAACGAATTGTAATTGTTGGTATTAGAAGGGACTTGGTTGAATCTAAAAATATTAGCTACAAGTTTCCTGAGTCATATGGTCGCACCCTAGTTCTAAAAGATGTTCTTAAAGATGTTCCCAAATCTGACGGAGCAAGTTACCCCGAGTCAAAGAAAAAGTATTTGGATTTAGTACCAGCGGGGGGATATTGGCGGGATCTTCCTGATGGCTTAGCAAGGGAATACATGGGAAAGAGTTACTTTTCCGGTGGGGGAAGAACAGGTATGGCTAGGCGTTTATCTTGGGAAGAGCCTTCGCTGACATTAACATGCTCCCCTGCGCAGAAGCAAACTGAAAGATGTCATCCTGATGAGACACGTCCGTTTACCGTTAGGGAATACGCGCGGATTCAGAGTTTTCCTGATAGTTGGGAGTTCGAAGGATCTACGGCTAACCGCTACAAACAAATTGGTAATGCAGTCCCAGTGAGCTTTGCTAAAGCAGTTGGCCTTTCAATTGTTGAAGTTTTGAACCAGATATAAATAAAATGAGAGGAGGAATCCTCCTCTCATTATTCAAATGCTAGTATTTAAGTGAAACTTCAATTTGTTTTGCCAAGCTGTTAATGACTTCTTCAACTAGCGCTGTGCCATCTGTCTCAGTTGCTACGTCCCCAATAGCATCCGTGATTCTATCGTAAAAGTTAATATGCCCCGTTAAGCGATTCCAAAAGTCAGTACCTACATAAACGGGATGCTCTCTTTGCAGTCTTTTGTAATGCCCACTTAATTCATTAGGGTGACCATAGAAGACTCCGACGATTAAATCATTAATGCCAATATTAAGATTGTTAGTACGTGCAAGATTTTTAACACCTGTGAAATGATTGATTATCGTGTATACATCATCTGCATTGATCGTATTAGTCCCAGCCTTTACTTGGCAGTATTTCCTTTTACCATCTAATTTGTCGATGAATTCTATATCGATCCCGGAGGTTGTAGATGCAAAGCCTTCCAAAACTTCGCTGCAAAACTTTTGAAGCTTATTTCCGAATATCGTATTTATTGAAGTGCCTATTATCCTAGGGTACACTAATGCCTTTGCTATGCTGATTGCTTCAATATTTCCAGTTATAAAGCTGGCTTTATATTTATCTAAAAATGGGTTTAGTCTAAATGCCTTTAGGTCTCTACACTCTTCAGTCTTTTTAATATGATTGGGTACAATTTCTGTTCTGAAAAAATCTTTAGCATTCTCAATGATTTGATTTAGCACATCTTCGCCAAGTACCGATTGGTTATCTACTGTCATTTTCATAATCTCCCATCTCTTTTGGGCTTTGAGAATATATTACCATAAAAACACCTACTTCAGAACTCCCCCATTTAAATACACGAAGTTGTCCAATAATTTACATTTAAAGATTCTCCTCATTTATTCAATGTATAGTGAGCTTTATATTTATAGTAAAAACAAAAGCAGATTAACAGAGGTCACATAATCAGAGCAAAGTGTATAGTGGAGGATTCTTAAGGTTTGGCAGAACTGGGAGCAGGTTCGACAGAATTCTTCAGCCGAACTTAGATTTATTGGATTGCTACCAATGTTTGTCTAGATGACCCGGGATTGCTATGCTTCGGCATTTCCTCAAAATCAATAAAGTAAAAATGGGCATGTCCATCATTGATCCTAGACTAACCGATGATTTTGCCGTAGCTTGAACGTCTATACTTATGAATCTCAAAATTCATTTCATCCAAATGGAGGAGGAACAGGGTATGAAAATCAAGCTTACGCCGTATATCACTTTGGAGGGACGAACGAAAGAAGCCATTTCGTTCTATGAAGAAGCCATCGGTGCCGAGGTGCTGTCCATCATGACTTACGGAGATATGCCAGACATGCCAAATACGTTCACGGACGAATTAAAGAGTCTGGTGGCACATGCCACACTGAAAGTGGGAGAATCAGAGCTCATGCTCTCCGATTCACCTGGTGGTACACCAATGGACAGTGGGAAGCGGGTCACGATTTGCATCACAACCAATAACGTCGAACAATCAAAACGCATCTATGAAGCCTTGCGGCAAGAGGGGCAAGTCAATATACCGTTTGGGGAGGAATCCTTCAGCCCCGGCTTTGGTGATGTGACAGACAAGTTCGGTGTAACCTTTCAAATTTATACCGCGTGTTGAAGGTAAGCCTCTTGGTAAGCATAAGGCGAACCATTCGGAATCGATTGGACGAGTTCTCTCACAGGAGGACTCGTTTCTTGTTTATGTGCAGGTCTAATCATGGGCAATGATGGATCGTGGATCTAGTAGCGATATCCATAATTTGATATACTTTGGATATGACGGTTACATAGAAATAGAAGAAGAGTTTGAAAAGATGGCTAGGCAATATATCGACTCCTGTTCACGCAACAGGCACCCAGGGACTCCTGCAGGGAGCTTCTGACAGACGAATTGGCAACAGGAGGACTGCGCAACCATGAATGAATCTCGCGATACAACCTTAAGTGCTTTCATGAAATCCAGCAGGATCGATACGTCTCTCTTTTTTTCAATGGCGATGCAGCTGGTCGAACGGGTACAAGAGCGGCACCAGTCTACTCCCATTCCTCATGGGATTAATCCCGACACCATCGGAGTTGTAGTCAACGGCGAACAGGTGACGCTGCGGTGGATAGATGAGTCACAAGAGCATGCTGAACAAGCATACGCATATATGTCTCCCGAGCATGCAGGACGCATGTTCAGACAGCCTGATCATCGCAGTGATTTATACGGGATCGGGGTTCTGTTCTATGAATGGCTGACAGGGGAGACGCCGTTCAAGGCCCATTCGTTAGGCGAATGGATGCATGCCCATATGGCGAAGCTTCCAGTTCCGGTCAGCGCAAGGCAGCCGCAGGTTCCGGGTATGGTCAACGACCTCGTGATGAAGCTGCTCTCCAAGTCGCCGGAGGATCGGTATCAGAGCGCGTACGGTCTCCTGGACGATCTGAGAAAAGGCTCGGAAGCATGGCGGGCGGAAGGGACGATCCATCCGTTTCCGTTAGGAAGTCTGGACGCACGAAGCAGCTTGCGTCTGCCCGATAAGCTAGTAGGTCGAGCTCGGGAATGGCAGCAGTTGGTAGAGGTGTACGACCGCTCCACGCGAGGCTCCAAGGAACTGCTCTTCATCGGTGGGCATACGGGAAGCGGGAAATCTGCTCTTGTCCAGGCGTTCCGAGACTACGTATGGCAACGTGACGGCTATGGTGTCGTTGGGAAATGTGAGCCGCTTCAGGAATCTAAACCTTATGCCCCGTTCATTACGGCTATAACCGAGCTGATTCGGCAGATAGTAGCAGGCGGAGAAGAACAGGTGCAGTCATGGAAAGCGAAGCTGTCTCGTGCGGTAGGGCAGAGCGGGAACGTGCTTACGCATGTCATGCCCGAACTGTCCTGGTTGCTAGGTAAGCCAATGCCAGTCGAGCCGTTGTCGCCTGTGGAAGCGACGAACCGATTCCGAAGACTATTTGCCAACGTCATTCAGGCGTTCGCTGACGAGAAGCATCCACTTGTCATAGGACTGGATGACCTGCAGTGGGCGGATTCCGCTACGCTTCAGCTGCTTGCCGAGTTATGGCATCATAGCTCATTGAAGCATGTGATGATCATCGGCACGTATCGAGATCATGAGGTGAACGAAGAGCACAGGCTCCACGAACTGTTCTTGGACACGCCCGAATCCGCTGTGGCCCCGATCGGTGTGATGCATATACAAGGCCTCAGCTATCCGGAAGTTCTTCGGTATCTATCTGATATGCTTCAAACTGAGGCGGAGGAGATCCGACCGTTCGCCGATGTGCTGTATCCGCAAACGGCTGGCAATCCGTTATATCTAAATGAGATGGTTCAAACCTGCCACGAACGAAGCTGTCTCTATTTCAATGCGGAACGAATGGGCTGGGAGTGGGACTTGCCAGCCATGCAAGAGATGGTCGGCTTCCAGCATGTTGTGGATCTAATTCGGAGCCGCATACATATGCTTCCCGAAGCCACCCGCCGGGTGTTGGGTTGGGCAGGTTGCCTGGGCGCTTCCTTTCCATTGGAGAAGCTCTCGCTCGTTACGGGGCAGAGCACCGAACGTGTGATGGACGTTCTGTTGCCAGCCGTGAGCGAGGGTTGGCTGGTAGTGGAACAAGGCCGGATGAGGTTCCTCCATGATCAAGTGCAGCGGGTTGCGTATGATCTGATTTCAGAAGCGGACAAGCAGCAGGTTCATCTGGACATCGGGCGGTCGCTGCTGAACGCATTCGGTACGGATGCCGAAGATGAGCATCTATTTGAGATCGTGCATCACCTGAATACGGGCCGTGTCCACATGACGGAATTCGCGGAAGCAGAACGATTAGCACGCCTGAACCTGCGGGCCGGGAAGAAAGCGAAAGCCTCCGCTGCGTACGGACAAGCATCGGAACTACTGACGATCGGGGCGCGGTTGGTAGAGCGTGCGGGATGGCATGGACTGGACGCCCTGTATGCCCAGCTGGTGCTGGAGCGAACGGAATGTCTGTATTTCGGCGGCCACATCGATCAAGCCGAGACGGATTTGCGCCAGCTGCTTCAGCATACGGAAGCCTTGCCCGTTCGTGCACGCATTTATGCGACCATGGTCATGATGTATTCGTTCCATAAGAGGATGGAAGAGGCGGCGGCCACTGCACTCGAAGCGATGAATGAATTCGGATTTTCCATCCCGATATCCACGTCACGTTCCGCGATGCTCATCGAAGTTGCACGTACCCAACTCGCCCTTGCGAACAAACGCATGCAGCTTAGCGAGTTGCCGAACAATGACGATGCGAGACATCAGGCATTGTCTGAGATCGTGATGGTCTCTGCATCGGTAATCTATGTGGTCAACCCGCAATTAGCGGTGGTCTTGTTCGCGAAGTACGTCCGATTGTCGCTGCGCCAGGGCCTCGGTGATGCGTTCTCCATCGCACTGGGCTCCTATGCGATTACGCTGGCATTCGGACTGGGAAGCCACAAGACGGCGCTGCAACTTGTGGAGACCGCCTGGCACTATGCTGAGCAGTCGGACCGCCTTCTGCTGAAAGGCAAGATTCAAGTGATTATGGCCCTGGTGATGCAATATGCGCATCCGCAACAAGTAGACGCGCTCTTTGAGCAGGCCGGACAGATGAGCATAGAATGCGGGGATTTAGTGAATGCAGGGAACGCCATAGCTTGCCATTTGATTGTTTCTGACCTCAACTTGAGGCGATTGGACCAAATGTGCAAAGCCTATGAAGAACCGTACGGACAAGTGCTGGATGAAATCACGCTGCGTGTGTTACATATTGCGAGGAGATACGTGGAACGGTTGCAACATGACGCCGGGGACGACAGTCTCGTATTCAACATCCCGAACATGCCGGAAGATGTGCCGGGCCTGGAAGACGCCTGGAGTAGTGAAGAAAAGGGAAACTGGTTCTATTTCTACACGTGTAAACTGGAAGTGGCCTTCCTCTATGGCCGTTATGCAGAGGCGGTTGCGCTCGCCGAGAAGGCCCGCATGTTCGAGAAAGAAATCATGGTAACCGTGAACCAAAAGTATGTGTTCTACTACGCGCTTGCGATGATGGCCATGTATAGAGACAGAGCAGAGCGCTGGAACAGAGAGCATCGCACAAAGCTGCGTCCGTTCATGAACCGCATGAGGAAATGGTCGAATGTATCGCCGAACCGAACCCTGGCCAAATACCGGATCATGCAGGCGGCGTACGCCAGCTTGCATGGCCAGGATGAGAAGGCGCTAAGACTGTACGATCAAGCGATCGAGGAAGCGCAGCAGGCAGGGGAATGCCGGGATGAAGCGATTGCCGCAGAGCTGGCTGCGGGTGTTTATTTGCGAAGGAATGAGAGGGATCGGTACGAAGCATACCTGCAAATAGCGGGGGAGGCCTACGATAAATGGGGCGCATCCGGAAAAGTAAAGGCCTTGCAGGATCGCGTTCCCTCTCTTGCTTCCCTTGCATCTCTACAGAGCGCAACCACCCACCCAAAGGCGAAGACTGAAACGCACTCCACAGCAGCGGCACGCCAAGATACGAGCCTGAGAAAGGATCTCGATATGGAGATGCTGCGGCAGATCTCTCAAAGCCTGATTCCCTATCCGTCAGAGGTGGCCATGTCAGCGACATTTCTGCAACTGGCGCTGCATACGGCTGGTGCAGAGAGAGGACTGGTTCTGTTCGCGGATTCGGGTGAACTGCTCATTCATGCCCAGCAGGAGATGAATGATGCGCAGGAAGCGCTGACACAAGAGAGCCGCTATTCGGCTTCTGTCGTGCAATACGTCCACCGGACGAAGGAATCTGTCGTAGTAGGGGAGGCTGGGCAGAGCCTGTTCGCAAGTGAGGCATACATTCAACATCACAAGCCGCGTTCGATTCTGTGTATGGCGATTCGAGATGCCGATCACCGGGAAGGTGTCCTGTACCTGGAGAACAATTTAACGGCGAATGCCTTTACCGAAGATCGGGTGGATATGCTGGAGCTCATCTTCTCGCGTATGGTGTATGCGGAACATAAGCAATCTGGAGATCGAAGTACCGATTTACCCAAGGCACCGAACTCGAAAGAGCCATCCCCACTCGTCGAATCGCTGACCAGCCGGGAAATGGAAATTGTCCATCTGATTGCCGAAGGCTTATCGAATAAACAGATCGCCTTGCGCTTGGACATCACGGAAGGCACGGTTAAATCTCACGCGAACAATATTTATGGCAAGCTGCAAGTGAACAAACGGGTGCAAGCGATAAAAAAAGCAAGAGAGCTTCAAATCGTCGAATAAATGCATCTGCTCTTTGCGGGTACAGGCTGTGACTGATTTTCGAATCGGTTGCAGTCTTTTTTTGTTGTCGAAAGCCGATTAGCCCTGCCTGGTTCAAGAAGTTTATGTCGAATCTCTAACTTTCGTTAGATGTTTCACAGGCATGAGACCGTTAAAATAAGCACATAAATGTGACGTTATCAGGGGAGGGCTGGACTTGAAAAGATGGGTTAAACGCTACATGAGTCTATTACTTGTTTTTTGTATGGGGATGTCGTTGCTGCCCGCTCATGCATGGGGTGCTACTACGAACGGGGTAGACGCATCCGGACCGGGGCAGGTCCAATCAGATCCGCAAATAAACTGGCACGAGGTCACATCAGACACGTTGACGGAAGAGGAAACGTTTGAAGATGTGAATCCGGCAGACTGGTACTATGATGCCGTACAATATGTGCAGCAAAATGGCATCTTCAGTGGCACAGGCAATGGCAACTTCTCACCCAAAGGGACGATGACCCGTGCCATGTATATCACGGTGCTCGGGCGGATCGCAGGCGTGGATGTCAGCGCATATACAACGTCTGTGTTTACGGATGTGCAGCCAGATTCCTGGTATGGGCCTTATGTACAATGGGCCGTGGAGAAAGGAATCACCAGCGGGACCGGTGATCAT
This sequence comes from Marinicrinis sediminis, assembly GCF_042685085.1. Taxonomy (NCBI): domain Bacteria; kingdom Bacillati; phylum Bacillota; class Bacilli; order Caryophanales; family Paenibacillaceae; genus Marinicrinis; species Marinicrinis sediminis. The sequence goes on along the minus strand of NZ_JBHUMM010000025.1, from coordinate 55,475 downwards.
ACGTTCTCGCCAGACAGCACGGTTTCAAGAGAACAGATTGCAGCACTGACTTTGCGATATTTTGAAGTGGAGAACATTTCGTATCAAACGAACAGCAGCGTAACGACGGAACCGAGCGACATCGCCAAGATTTCGCCATGGGCCGTTGAGGCCGTGATCAAGCTCTGGCAGGCTGGCGTGCTTAAGGGAGATCAACAAGGTAATTTCAATCCCAAATCGAATGCCATTCGCGCGGAAGCGGCCGTGATCAGTATGACGAGCAACGAAGTGGTGAGGGTATGGGCAGCGCAAAACGAAGAATCTTCCCCTGAGACGCCCGCGACACCCGAAGAAGAAGACGGGAGCTCCGGCAGTGACCATGGCGGCCATACGGCACCCGTTACCTATTACTCCGTGGAGTTTGACAGCAATGGGGGTTCCGCGATCAATCGGCTTACGTATCGGAGAGGCCAGTCGCTTGGCAATCTGCCGATTCCCATAAAGACAGGGGCCATCTTTCAAGGATGGTACAAGGATGAGGAGCTTACGCAGCTATGGATCGATGGCGATCCAATCATGGGCAATTTGACGTTGTATGCGAAGTATACGGAAAGTGTCAATGAGGCGGTGCAAAGCATTCCGAGTGTAACCATACTGGATCAAGCACCGAGCTTCACCATCGGATTGAACGATGCGACAAGCAGTATGACCATCGATCAAGTGAAAGCAGGCCTCACCTTTGCTTCTCCTGCGAATCCTGATTTTGCAGGCATCGAAGTGACGGGCTCCAATGGTCAATTTACCGTTGCGGCCAAAGACGGCGCATTTGAAGAAGGAAATACGTATCAACTTACGTTAACGGACACGAATCTTTCCTATGTCGGTCAAGACAAATCGACGACCGTTTATATTTTTAGCATTGCGAAACAAGCGGTCGCCAAGCTGCCGCTAAACCCGGATATGATCTATGTACCATCCTCTGATATATCCAATATGACGCACAATGGTCAATCAGTTGCCTCTGCTTCGATTCCGGCTATTCGTGCAAGCTTGACGGGCGGCAAAACGGAACTCGGGTCGTCTGATATAACCAACGGTACTTTCCAGTATGTCGGGAGTACAAGCATTGAAGTAGGGGATACAGTCTCCATTTATGAAGGCATTCGACCTGACCAGCGTACAGCTGATACGAGCGATACCGATAACGGCGAGGTAGCGTATGTGGAGATTACGGCGAAGAGTGGACAGACCTATACATACACAAGCGCGGATTCTGCGGAGGTTCTGGTAAAACCGAACGTTCTGCCAATCAGTACCTCCTCCGATACGGACGGCGACCCAGCGAATCACTCCATCACCGTAGATCATACGATCATGAACTTTGGAGACAGCAAGTACGAACCGCTCGGACTGAGTGAGCTCACGATTGTCAGAGAAGGGGACTTTATTGCCTTTTACAATGGTGAATTCGGAAGCGAATCCAACTCTGCCGGGTATGCGAAAATTACGTCCATTACAAATGAAGGCGCGATGGATGTCATTGCCTATACCGATGCAACTTCAGCGGACATCACGAATGCGCTGGATTTCTATCAGAAACAACAGATTGATGGCGATGAGTTATTATCCGATGCCGAAGAAGCAAACTTGGAAGCACAGATTAAGCAACAAGCGATCGAAAGCGGATTTGTTCAGGAGGCAGCCAGTTACTTGTCAACAGTGGCCCTCCAAACGGACGGGTTCAAACAGCGTTATCATGAGAGGAAAGTCATGTCCGCACAAGACGGCGGGGTAGAAGTAAGTGTGGAAAATCTGACGGTGGTTCCTTCCGTAGGCAGTCAGTTGAAGCACTTCCCTGGACAGACCGGTGCCAGTGTTACCCTTCAAGTGCAGGGCGATATTGTCATCGATACGGACGAGGGAAATGATGACAGCTTCATCATCCACCTGACCAGTACATTCACACAAGAAATACGCTTTGATTTAGGGATTAACGGCGATACGCAAGTGAAATGGTATTGGTTTATTCCGGTCATTCAAGACTATACCATTACGGCCTATCTGGATGCCTATACGTATACCGGGATCAATATCACGGCGGAAATGGGCACAATCGAAAAGGACAAAGTCACCGACTGGTCGCAGGCCAGCGACGTCATCAACATCGCGCAGCAAATGCAAGCGCTGATGGATGGTGTGCAGGGTAAGGAGACATTAAGCGCCAGTACATTAAAGCAAATGTATCAAGATATTCTGGAAAACGAGACGGAATGGGTTCCGCTCCTCAGCAAGGAGCTACTGCAGAAAAAGCAACGAATTTGTTATGGGGTCATCGAGATCGAATTTACGGTGAATTTTGTCATCAGCTTGAATCCGAATATTACGCTAGGCAGTGATTTCGGTTACAAGAGTGCCAAGAGATACTCAATCACGGTGAGAGTGCTGAGTAGATCCGGCACGAGCAACACCGTAAGCTTGTCAGGGGATGGCGAGTATCATATTAAGCTCTACGTCCTCGGCACGTTGGGACTACGGGCAGGCATTCAGATGCAGCTCAAGGCAGGTCTCTTCAGTGTCGATTTGAACAGTGTCGGGTTTGAAGTGGAAGCAGGGCCTTACTTGAAGCTAATGGGATACTTCTACTACCAGCTGATCAATTCGGCGGCTACTGGCAAGCAAACCAGCTCTGCCGGTGCGATGTATTTGGAGATTGGCATTTACTTGGAGTCAATCTTCGCCGCACAGCTCGGGAATGGCGGGCTGTCTGCGCAGGTTCCGCTCTATTCCAATGAATGGCCGCTTTATTCGGTCGGTTCCCAGCTGAGTATCGATGACTTTGCCTACACCCAGGAGCAGGCCCCTGAGATCCTGATCGTGAAGAAAACGGAAAGCGAGACGTTAGCCTCGAACCTCTTCACCATGCAGGCGATGGATTTAAAGTCAGGCGAGCTGATGGAGAAGGTCTATGATCCCTCCCATTTCACATTTGAGATGACCAACCCGGCATTTACGTACGATGCGGCGAGCAATCGAATCAAGGTAGCAACGGACAAAGGGGCGGTCAATGGTGAAATGACGATCACCTGGAAGCAGGCGCCATTAGCGTTCTCTTCTGCGCCAATGAAGCGAAAAGTGCTAGTAAGCTGGATCGCAAACGACTATACGAAGTTCTTGCAATTTTATCCGGGCAACGGGGAGTCCTCCTTCCTTCTGAGAGCACAGTATAACGAGAAGATCGTAGCGCCAGCACCTCCTGTCCGCAAGGGCTATATATTTAAAGGCTGGTTCACAGAGGACGGAAGGGAATATACGATACCGGAGCGAATGCCGGAAAACCCTGAGTGGCTGTATGCCAAGTGGGACCCGAGGACCGATACGCCTTATCGAGTAGAGCATTATCTCATAGATCCAAATACAAATGCAGCTACCCTTGTGGCCACAGAGAATTTCAAGGGCACCACAGGTGAGCAGCTTGACATTTCCTCCAACAAATACGAAAGCGATGGATACGTGACGGGTTATGGAGGAGGAAACATCAAAGGGGACGGCTCGACCGTGGTGAAGGTGTATTATGAGCGGATGTATCAAAGCATGACCTTTGATTTAGGCTACAAGAATTCAGCGGGCCATGACGTGTTCGAGCGATCCATTCACGCGAGATACGGCAAAGACATCCCGACGAGTCAAGTTCCTGTTCCATCCAGACCCGGTTATACGTTCGTTCGCTGGTCGCCAGCCGTACCGAACGTGATGCCGAATGCAGATACGACCTACACGGCCATCTGGACGGTGAATCACGATACACCGTATAAGATTGTGCACTTGCTGCAGGATTTGCCGACCCTCAGCACAGATATTCACGGGAAAGTGACGTATACAGATGCCCGTACCTACACCGTAGTGGATTCGATCAATGAGAAAGGGACGACAAATGCGGAGATTCAGGCCACGTCCAAACATTTCGACGGCTTTACGTTTGACAGCAGCGTTCCGAACACGCTCACATCCAGCACCATAAGCCCGGATGGAAGTCGTGTACTCAGGCTGTACTACAAACGAAACAAGTACCAGGTGACCTTTGATGCAAATGGAGGGGCGCTTTCTTCGTACCAAAAAGAAATTCCATACGGCGCGAGCATACAGGTGCCGACAGTCGCGCGTGAATATGCGCAATTCAATGGGTGGTCGCCTGAAGTGCCAAGAACGATGCCAATGCAAGATGTTCATTTCCAGGCAACGTGGACATTCGTGGACGGTTTCTATCTGGTGTACCACACCAAAGAAAAGCTGGAGAGCGGCCAATATGATGCGCTGGACAATCCGGAAAAGCTGTATACACAAGCAGGTTCCATCATAACAGCAACGCCAAAAAGCTATGAGGGCTTTACGTATGACAGCAGTGTGAGTGGCACCGTGACATCCGGCACGGTCAATCTGGATAGCTTCAATCCGCTTCGCTTGAAGCTGTATTACAAGCGGAATAGCTACACGTTAACGTTTGATGCCAATGGCGGTGTTGGTGGTACAACCACACAGGTGAAGTATGGGGCATCCATCCTTGCATCCGATGTACCACGACCAACCGTAACGAGGGAAGGCTATCTGTTCAGAGGCTGGATTCACCCTGATCCGCCAACGATCATGCCAGCTCAGGATGTGACGTTTGTAGCGGATTGGAGTCTTGCGGCCCAGGTATCCAGCGCGACCATCGACAACACGATGCCGACGATCGGAGATACCCTTGCGGTGACGGTCGGCATGAGTGACAGCAGCTCGGCAGACGGTCAAGTCATCTACCAGTGGCAGGTCGAGACCGAAGCGGGAAGCGGAACGTATCAGAATGCGACAGGTTTGGGCCATACGACAGCCAGTTACAAAGTAACAGCAGCAGACGCAGGCAAGAAGCTGCAAGTCGTTGTAACGGGTGTAGGTCAAGCGATTGGAACGCAAACCAGTGCTGCAACCCAGCCCGTACGTGTTCCGATTACCAGTGTCGCCATCGATCAGGCACAGCCTGCCGCCGGGGACACCCTGACGGCCAATGTGACGATGGGTGATGGACAGCCCGCGGGCAGCCGCGTGACGTATCAGTGGCAAGTAGAAACGGCAGCAGGTAGCGGCATCTATACCGATGCAACCGGTACGGGCAACCAGAGCCAAGCGTACATCGCAGCAGCAGCAGATGTGGGCAAGAAGCTGCGAGTGGCGGTGACGGGTGTAAGTCCGGTGACAGGCACGCTCACCAGCACAGCCACAAGCGCGGTAGTGGTCAAGGTAACGACTGTCACGATCGATAATACGACACCTTCCGTTGGCGATACGGTTACGGCCAACGTAACGATGAGTGACAGCAGCCCAGCTGGCAGCCAAGTGACCTACCAGTGGCAAGTAGAAACGACAGCCGGCAGTGGCATTTATACCGATGCAACAGGTACGGGGAACAAGGCGGCAAGCTACACTGTTGCAGCCGCAGACGGCGGCAAGAAACTGCAAGTCGTGGTGACGGGCGTACATCCGGCAACGGGTTCACAGAGCGCAGTCACAAGTGCCGTCACGGTTCGGATCACATCTGTTGTGATCGATCAAACCGATCCTTGGGTAGGGACGACCATCTATGCGAATGTCACCATGGAGGATGGCAACCCGGCTGGCAGCCGCGTGACGTATCAATGGAAAGTGGAAACCGCACCAGCAAGTGGCGTTTATGAAGATGCAACAGGTAGTGGAAGCACAACGGCCGCATATATGGTTGCAGCCGCAGATGGCGGCAAGAAGCTTCAGGTTGTGGTAACCGGTGTGAATTCAGGCGTCGGCACCGTAAGAAGTGCAGCAACGAACGCAGCAACAACCTCTCCGGCAGATGAGTTTATCGCGAATGCAAAAGCAGCCGGACTAGCCAGTATCTCCAAAGTGTCTGGCACCGAAGTATCCATACCAAGCGACGCAACCTTGACAGCCAACTTGAGCGTCCCAGCAGGCATTACAATGACCGTCACCAGCAATCTGAGGGTTAATGCCGGAACAACGCTGACGGTGGAAGGAACCGTAAAAGTAGAAGGGATGCTAGGGGAAATCCGAAATGTCGGCACCGTTCTGGTAGAAAGCAACGGTACGGTTATCGTGAACTCAACCGTCACCAACAGTGGCACATGGACCAATCATGGCACGGTTAGCATACCGGACGGCCAGGGCGGTGTGTTGAGAGCAGAGTTTGGATCGACACTGAATGGCTCAGGCAACATGAATGTATCGGGAAGACTGGACTTCGACTTTGCCAATGTCAATCTGACTGGGAATGTGGTGTTTACCTCTTCCGCCTTACATGTCGTGAATGGCTTCTCCGTCATCAGCAGAGATCCTGCGTATCTGACCTTGTCCACGGGTGCCAGTGTGGTGCTCACGTATGTGAGCGGCAGAGCGGTATATACGTTGAATGGCAATGCGACGGTCATGGTAAATTTCAGTGTGAAAAGCAATCAGAAGTATGTGGTGGCTAGCGGGGCATCGCTTCGAGTAGCGAGCGGCAAAACGCTAACCGTCGATGCGGATGGCATCGTGATCAACGAAGGCACCGTTACGAATGACGGCACCATCACGAACAATGGTACATTCGATACCACGAACGGCACTGTGGTGAACAATGGGACCATCAACGGGACCCTCACCGGGCAATAGATTAAGGGCATTGAAAAAACCAGGAGGTCACGAATTCCACGAGCGGGAATGAGTGGCAGCCTGGTTTTTTCTACATGATGATGCTGGGTCCTCTTTGACCATAGATATGATACAATGATAGGCAAACAGACGATGAATCAAAGGAACTGATTGGTCTATCGCACCAAGGACATACTATGAAACAGAGATTTGAAAGGGGGTTGTGTCAGATGAACAAGCATAATCGTGCAGATACCAAACGCTCTGCAAAAGCAGAAAACATTCTATCCCAAATCAATAGTGAAACGAAGCTTGGCGACTTGCGAAAAATCGCCAAGGACATTAAAAAAGATCACGAACTAGCGATGGAGCTTTGGTCAACCGAGGCGTTTATGCCCAGACAATTGGCGATCCTCATCATGGACAAAAACCTTCTATCACAAGAACTGCTAGATCAGCTAGATCAGGATATGCAAATCCACTCCTATGATGAGCGAAATAAATTGATGGATTGGTTAATGGCTAATCAGCTCGCCAAACACAAGAAGACCATCGCATTGATGGAGCAATGGGAAAACAGTCCTTCTGCTCTTCAACGGCGTACCTTCTGGTATTATCAAGCGCGATTGAGATGGACGGGACAGACACCGCCGAATAACAATGCAGACCTACTATCTGCCATTGAAGCTCGTATTGCGCAGGAAGAACCGGAAGTTCAATGGGCGATGAATTTCACCGCAGGCTGGATTGGCGTTTATGATGATGAGAATCGGGCACGTTGTATTCAAATGGGTGAGAAAACGGGCCTGTATAAAGATGAAATGGTCTCGAAGGGCTGTACGCCCAATTATTTGCCGGAGTTCATTGAGATCGAAGTGAACAAACGAAATCAGACTTAGTTACCCGTGAAAACCATAACAAGGTGAAAGAACTTTGAAGAGAACCTATTTGACGAGGACTCCCACACGGAGACTCGTCTTTTGTTTATTTACTGAAACTTTATCAGGAATAGCTCTCTATCATTTGATATAAATAATCTCGAAAGTCTTCCACATAGGTTTGCGGCTCTACAACTTTCAGATGAGTGCCGAAGCTTGCTAAAAATTGAAATCCCGTACGATTTTGAGGGACATACATGGTTGCAAATAAATCCCCAGAACCATGGTCTTGCATACTTTTTCGACCATACCTTTCGATCATTTGATCTTTGATGCGAGGCGATATCCATGCCTTGATCGTGACCAATTGCGGCAGATAACTGGCTTCGCGTCCTTGCTCCGACCAATCGTCTCTAGGCTGAAAAGCGCGTTCATCCATCGTCAGCTGATCGATCCGAGATAATTTGAATGTCCGATACCCCTGTCGATATAAACAGAATCCTTTCAAGTACCAACTCGATTCACTAAAGTGCAGTTCATAGGGCTCGACCCTTCTATGCGTTACCGCCCCGTCTTTATCTGTATACTCAAACGAAACCAGCCTCTCCTTTAGAATGGATGCTTGACATGTCTTTAAAGTTTCCAGCATCTCAGACCGGCCTTCCCAATCATAAAACGATAGCTGAATCGAACGACTCAGAGATAATGGATGAACCATGGCCTCTATTTTTTTGATCGTTTTTTCCACTTCTTCAGTCAGGAGGAGTTGTTCCAGTCCGCCGAGCGCAGTTAAGATATGCTGTAAATCGGAGCTGCTTAAAAGGCGTTTATCGACCTTGTATTCATCCATGATACCGTAGCCGCCTTTGACGCCATTGACAGCGTAGATCGGGATGTTCGATAAGCTTAAGGTTTCCATATCGCGAAGGATCGTTCTTTTAGAAACATGAAACAATTGTGAGAATTCGGTTGCAGAAACAACCTCTTTTTTCAGCAATATCATGATAATCGAAATGAGTCTCTCCACTTTGTCCATCTTGGCCCTCTTTTTTCTAACAGATTTCAGAACGGTGACAATAAGATGTCACCTTTTATCCATTATACTACATGTATTCCAAGAAGGAGGTTTTGATGTCATGTTTCATTCATCCGATTTTCCCAAGCCCACCCTTATATCAGTCAACGGTGTGAAGCTCGAAGTCTTTGAAGCAGGCCGACAAAATGCCGGAAAACCCATTGTGCTCTGTCACGGTTGGCCAGAGCATGCCTTTTCTTGGCGCTATCAGATGGCCGCCCTTGCCGCAGCGGGCTACCATGTCATTGTTCCCAACCAGCGGGGTTACGGCAATTCATCCCGTCCGACCGAAGTAACAGATTATGACATTGCACACTTGTCGGGTGATCTCATCGCACTTCTCGATCACTACGGATACGAGAATGCCACCTTTGCCGGTCATGATTGGGGCGCCATGGTCGTGTGGGGATTGACCTTACTGCATCCCAAGCGGGTAAACAAAGTCATCAACCTGGCCTTGCCTTACCAAGAGCGCGGAGAACAGCCCTGGTTGGCGTTCATGGAAGAGATCCTTGGGGACGACTATTATTTTGTCCACTTTAATCGACAGCCAGGCGTCGCGGACGCAGTATTAGAAGAGCATACAACCCAGTTCCTTCGCAATTTGTTCCGCAAGAACGTGCCCCCCGCACCGCCTCAGCCAGGCATGGCGATGACTAGTCTTGCCAGAGCAGAAATCCCACTCGGAGAACCCATGATGAGCGAGAGCGAACTGGCTGTTTTCGTCTCCGCCTTCGAATCAACAGGATTTACGGGCAGTATAAACTGGTACAGGAACCTCGATCGCAACTGGCACTTACTGGCCGACGTGAACCCGATCATCCAGCAGCCCACCCTCATGATCTATGGCGACCGTGATGTGATCCCGAAATTTGAAAGACTGCCAGAATTCGTACCGAATGTGGAAGTAGTCAGTCTCGATTGCGGTCATTGGATTCAGCAAGAAATGCCGGACGAAACCAATCAAGTAATTTTGAGATGGCTGAAACAGCAGGTAGCTGACTGAAGAACTCCTACATATTCAACATTTGTAACGGTGCTTTACTCGTCTTCGAGCCAACTATTATAATAAGGATTGAGCTTTAAACAAACCACAGTACCGTTTCGAAATCTTCCATTGGGAAGGTGATCTATTGAAATTATTTCGTAAGGAAACAAAACAGATTACTGTTCATAACACAGTATTTCAGTATGTTGTGAATGAAACACCGAATAATGAATCAGTTAGCCTTAAAATATATTCATCGAAAACATCATATTTTGAGGTGCTATTTTCATGGGAAGGAAATTACCGCATAAACCTTCACAGACCAAATACTTGTGCAAAAATAATTAAATATTCGATTGAGCATGGTTGGGACTATAGTCAAGGAAATAACAAGATAAAAGTAGAACAAGGTGACTTTTTAATAGCTAAACTCGGTTTAGATAAATAATCATAGCATTGATTAGATCATAAATTTTATAAGAAAGCATAACGCATGATTAGCCGCTGGATGAAGACACGAACTCGTGCTCTTTCAGCGGTTTTTTTCTATTTACACTTGCTTTTTTTCTGGACGATAGCAAACAAATATCCAAAATCAGGTGAAAAATCGATTGACTTTGTCAAACTCTACATGATACATTGTGAATATACAACATACACAATTTGATGAGGAGGTACGGTATGCTTGCTTTAGACGTTCAAAATGTAAGTAAGAAATACCCCAACTTTGAGATAAAGGACGTATCGTTTCAACTAGAGAAGGGCTATATCATGGGGTTTATCGGGGCCAACGGGGCAGGGAAAACGACGACGATCAAGTCGATCTTGAACATGATCCAAATTGACAGCGGTCAGGTGCACGTGTTTGGCAAGAACATCGTCGAACACGAGATTCAGTTGAAGCAGGAAATCGGATGCGCATTCGGCGATATCGATTTCTATACGCGCAGCAAGGTCAAGACGCTCACCCAAATCACCAAGAAGTTCTATCCGAACTGGAATGATGACACCTACTACCACTATCTGAAAAGATTCAAACTGGATGAAAACAAAAAGATTGCCGAACTGTCTACAGGAATGAAAGTGAAGTACAGCCTGGCCCTTGCGCTGTCCCATGGGGCGAAGCTGCTCATCCTGGATGAACCGACAAGCGGCCTTGATCCGGTTTCCAGGGATGATCTGCTGGACATTTTTCAGGAGCTCATCATGGGCGGCGAAATCAGCATTCTATTCTCTACACACATTACATCCGATCTGGAAAAGTGCGCGGATTATATCACCTTCATTGAAAATGGGCGGATCATTGCGAGTAGCGAGAAAGACGATTTCATGGCGTCCTATCGTCTCCTCAGCGGCAGCGAGGGACAAATGCAGGAAGTGAAGGATAAGCTGATCTCCTACAAAATCAATTCATTCGGCTTTACCGGATTGATTCATACCGAAGACTTCGATTCATCCTCTGATCTGATGGTCACCACTCCGAGCCTGGAGGAGATCATGATCTATTTCGCGAAAAAGGAGGATGTGTATGTATAATTTAATCATGAAAGATTTGAAAATAGGTTTTAGTCCATGGTTTTTCGCATTGCCCTTCTTTACAGGCGCCTTAATGTTGATTCCGGGATGGGTCTTCTTTCTCGTCCCGCTGTATTTTTGCTGGATCACGGTCCCGAACATGTTCGGCGGATTTAAGAGTCAGAACGATCTGATGTACAGCATGATTCTGCCCGTCACCAAAAAAGACATCGTGAAGGCAAGGATCACCGTCATTGTCATCCTGGAACTGCTTCATCTGATCGTGGCCATGATCTTCGGCCTGTTTACGCTTCGATTGTACCCGAACCTGATTTACTTTTTCTTTGAGCCACACCTCGGCTTTTGGGGATTGTGCCTGATCATGCTGGCGATCTTCAATCTCATCTTGTTGCCGATGTATTACAAGACGGCGTATAAGTATGGTGCGGCAACGGTGGCCTCGATTACGGCCGCTATGCTGTTTGCCGGGCTGGTTCAATGGGCCGGAATTAGTCAATCATGGGTACACGATATATTTTATGGCTCCGGACTGGAGAATACGGGGCTGCAAGTCTCAATTTTAATCGCAGGCATCGTCATTTTTGCGGGTTGTAACCTGATGGCCTACCGAATGGCGGTGAGGCGATTCCAGAAAGTAGAGATTCTATGAACATCCAGATTTCTAATACTTCCGAAAAACCGATCTATCAGCAACTCACCGATCAGATCAGCGCCCAGATTCTAAAAGGCGAACTGGAAAGCGGTTATTGTTTGCCTCCCATTCGACAAGCTGCGCTGGAGCTGCGGGTAAGCGTCATTACCGTCAAGAAAGCGTGGGAAGAACTCGAGCGAAATGGTCTCATTTATACCGTCACAGGGAAAGGGTGCTTTGTAGCCGCATTCACAGCAGATGAGATGCGGCGAATCCGTAATGAAATGATCTTGAAACAGATGAAAAATGATACCATGTATTACAAATCATTTGGCTTGACGCTAGATGAAGTTATTGAGCTGGTGAAGAGTATATATGAATCATAAATGGGTGAAAGCTCCTCTTGTAGCAGACAGTGCACCATTGATCCTGTCGTTGCAAAGAGGAGCTTTTTCTTTCCACGCTCTCATCATGACCGAAACACGTTCATAGGGGAAATCATTCATCAGACCTATATATGAACATCCATTGATTGATATACTATTATGTAAAATATGTATAAATTTTAGAGTTGTTGTTCATTGAGAGGGTGATAGGGTGTCTAAATCAACTATATACATGATTGTTATTTCCATTTTGTTTCTGGTCACTACCTTTGTATTCGGTTACCTCTACCTGCAAGAGAGAAAAGAAGAGAAGGAATGGATGGCGCGATCGATGACGAACTTCATCTCCCATGTGGAATCTGCTAGTGCGACGGCCGACTCTATCCTCGAACGGAAAGCGGACCCTCAATTTGTTCACACATTAAATTTGTTGCGATTGCTTTATCAGATGGAATCGATTATGGAATCCACACCACACATGTATAACGGTAATTATTACATACGAGATATGATTCGAACGGTTCAGGATGCCATTAGTCGGAATGGTTATGATGAAGATTTAATTCAGAAATTAACGGTCATTCATGCGAATTTGAATAAATGGATAGTGCTTTTCGAGCAGGAAGAACAGATAGATATGCAGACATTCAACGACATTTTCACAAGTGTCATCAATCTCACTGATCCCGAGTAATGACTCGGACAGCCATGTAGGGGGATGTATATTTCATGCAAGATGATTTCCCGATCCTTCAGACGGAACGTTTTCAACTTAGGAGAATAGACGACCAGGATGCAGGCCAGCTATTTGAATATTTCTCTAACGATGAAGTCACCAGATATTATGATCTGGACAGCTTCACACACATGCAGCAAGCGCATGAATTAATGGAGAGATGGCAGACAAGATTTGATAATAAAGAAGGGATCAGATGGGGAATTGCTAGAAAAGAGGATAATCTGCTGGTAGGCTCGTGCGGGTATCATCAATGGGTAAAGGAGCATTTCAAAGCAGAGATTGGTTTTGAAGTTGCACCGACGTATTGGAGGAAGGGAATCATCACAGAAGTTTTAAAACCCGTTTTAAATTATGGATTTGAGCACATGCAGCTTCATCGAATTGAAGCTTTTTATGACCCCGCCAATCTTGCTTCCAAGAGGTCTCTTGAAAAGGCAGGATTTCAATATGAAGGACAGCTTAGGCAGTGTTTCTTTGAAAAAGGACAGTTCGTAGATGCTGAGATTTGCGCTATTTTGTCTGACGACTTTAGCAAATAGCCGTGCCGTGTTTCCCCTACCATATTGCCTCGCACTGTGCTGAATGACATATCCATCTTGTTCGAGGGTTCCAATAAGTTCCATCCTGTCATTTCTTTCTTCTTTGCGAATACGGCTAACACAATAAAGGATAGGAAAGGAAAGCGAGAAATAGAAGAAGAGGACCTGTTAAAGTGCAGGTCCTGCAGGTTGTCGTGATCAAGCGGTAAGCGGGTTCGAATCCGGGCTTTTTTTCAGGGCACGCAATCCGTTCAGATCCAGTATACTGAAACCGACTTTGGAGAAGATCGGGAGAATGACAAATAGCACCGTGTCTGTTACTTGTCCCACAAGCCCGATCCCGGAAGGGCCAATGAGCCAAATGGTCGGGTAGCAGACCCAGAGTATGGACAAATACCCGGCTGCTTTGTCGTATAGGGATGCCAGTTCCCGGCCTTGGGACTGTGCCTTGTGCCTCAGCGGGTACCAGATGATCCACAAAATGAGCAGCAAGGCGACCAGTCCGAGCGTATACCACATATATCGAAGCGGCCAGCTTGAGGTTAGATCGGCAATCAGGCCGGTCAGGATCATGAATACATCGGCAGCTACCAGACCGAGGATAATCACTTTGTCCTTGCGAATGTAGAACATACCGGTCATCGACAGTGCGACGAGCAGAAGTGGCGTGGTGACCACCCAGTCCAGATACCTGGCGTAGTAGGTCACTTTCTCTCCAATATCGACGATGCCTTGTCCGACAGCCATCGAGGCATAGGCCGTGCCCGACCACACGGGGATGATAAAAGCAACTAAATACTCGATGCGGGGCACCCCTTTTCTCTGAAAACTGAGGCTGGCAAAATAAAAGGCTCCCGCGGCCATGACTGCGACATATATCCATAGCCAATAGACCTCTATCTCTTTCATGCATCTTCCTCCTCTTATTCTGTTGAATGGTACTAGAATGGCCCAATCAAGAGTGACCTATTCATTCTCTCGCTGCCTATTTCGAAAATAAAAACGGGTGATTTTCACTACTCTGCGATCTAAATCACGATAAAATCGCCGTTATATGAAAAGTTCTTGTTTTTTCCCTGTCCAAAATCGTATATAATTATCTGAAAATAGTAGATGTTGAATCGTGTCGCAAATCCAGGAATAAGGAAGGTTATCATGAGTAGCAATCCGCGTAAAACAGATGTGATTTTAATAGGTGCCGGGGTCATGAGCGCCACGTTAGGCGCGATTTTGAAAGAGTTGGCTCCCAGTTGGGAAATGAAAGTGTTTGAGAAACTTGCTGGGGCAGGGGAAGAAAGCTCGAACGAATGGAACAATGCCGGTACGGGTCATGCGGCCCTGTGTGAGCTGAACTACACATCGGAAAAACCGGACGGAACGGTCGATATTGGCAAAGCGGTCGCCATTAACGAACAGTTTCAGATATCCAGACAGTTCTGGTCCTACCTTGTGCAGAGCAAGCTGATCGACAATCCGGAGCAGTTTATTAGACCGATCCCTCATATCAGCTTCGTGCAGGGGGATCAGAATGTTGCGTTTTTGAAAAAGCGCTTTGATGCGTTGTCCAACCACCCGTTGTTCCAAGGCATGGAATATTCGGATGATCCGGAGCAGCTCAAGCAATGGTTTCCGCTTATGATGGAAGGGCGGGTGCCCGGGGAAGAACCGCTGGCTGCAACGAAAATGGATTCAGGCACAGATGTCAACTTTGGTGCTCTGACGCGCAGACTGTTCGATCATCTA
This sequence comes from Marinicrinis sediminis, assembly GCF_042685085.1. Classification (NCBI taxonomy): domain Bacteria; kingdom Bacillati; phylum Bacillota; class Bacilli; order Caryophanales; family Paenibacillaceae; genus Marinicrinis; species Marinicrinis sediminis. The sequence goes on along the minus strand of NZ_JBHUMM010000025.1, from coordinate 40,327 downwards.
CAGCAACAACAGGTAGAGATTCATTATCAGCACCGGGTGGATCAATTGAAGCGTACTTCTGATGGATTATGGAGTCTGAAAGTACGGAACCTGACGAATGGACAGGTGGAGCACCACATGGCGAAATTCGTCTTTATCGGCAGCGGCGGCGGAAGTCTGCATCTGCTGCAAAAAACCGGCATTCCGGAATCGAGGCAGATTGGCGGCTTCCCAGTCAGCGGTCTGTTCATGGTGTGCAACAATCCGGAAGTCGTCGAGCAGCATCACGCCAAAGTATACGGCAAGGCTAAGGTAGGCGCACCGCCTATGTCCGTGCCGCACCTGGATACCCGCTATATCGATAACAAGAAGACCTTGCTGTTCGGTCCGTTTGCGGGATTCTCGCCAAAGTTTCTGAAGACGGGATCGAATCTCGATCTGATTACTTCCGTCAAGCCGAATAACCTGCTGACCATGTTGTCTGCCGGGGTGAAAGAAATGGCTTTGACGAAATATTTGATTCAGCAAGTGATGCTGTCGCATGAAAAGCGCATGGAGGAACTGAGAGAGTTTATTCCGAATGCGAAAAGCGAGGACTGGGAAATGGTGGTGGCTGGTCAACGGGTACAGGTCATCAAGGATACCGAAGCGGGAGGAAGAGGGACATTGCAATTCGGGACCGAAGTCGTCAGTGCGGCTGATGGGTCGATTGCAGCGCTGCTCGGGGCCTCTCCAGGTGCTTCGACAGCCGTTCATGTCATGCTGGAGCTGCTCGGTCGATGCTTCCCGGAACAGATGGGAGCATGGGAGCCGAAGATCAGGGAGATGATTCCTTCCTACGGTATCTCCCTGTCAGCGAACCCGGACCTGTTTCAGGAACTTCAGCAATCTACCGCACACACGCTCGGTTTAACGGAAGAGGAAGTCAAAGAACTCGTCTACAGCTAGGCGATCTTCCCACTCATCACTGACACGGCAAACACACACAAACACGCATAGAAACGTCCAGACATGCATAGACATTCACACGCATTTAGCGCACATTCAGCGTATGTACAGACATTCCTGGACACCGTCATGCAAATGTTAAGATACTATCCATATCAGAGAAAAAGACACCACCTCTCACCTGAGGCTGGTGTCTTTTTCTTATTCTTGACTTAAGTCAATGAGCGCACCTTGCCAGCATGTTAGGATTTAATCAAAAGCTGCGAGGAGGAGAAAGAACATGACGATTCAGGGCGGTAAATCAGATCAGCGTGAGCAAGATAGACATGGCACAGCGGCGGTGGTAGCGGGAGGGGCTTTGCTCATCATGGCTGTAGCTGCTTTTTTCTCATACGGCTATGTGCACAATAGCTTAATCGATCAGGGAGATCCCCTTCATACCCTGCAACAGATGGAGGCATCGGCGACGTTATTTCGAATGGAGATATTGGGGTGGCTTCTGATTATCTTGTGTGATCTGCTGGTCTCCTGGGGGCTCTATCAGTATTTCAAGCCGATTCATGCGGCCTATGCCGTCCTGACTGGATGGCTTCGTTTGCTGTATACGGCGATCCTGTCAATAGCCGTTGCCCAGTTGGTAGTCGTCAGCAGTGTCGTAGAGGAAACTCGAAGCGGGTTCGGCGGTACCATGGAGGAATGGGCGATGCAAGTCTGGCTTTCGATCACGGCCTTTGAATCGATCTGGTCCATGGGGCTCATCATATTCGGTCTGCATCTGATCGTGGCTGGTCTGGTTGCCCTGAGAGCCGTCCACATTCCGAAGTGGATCGGAAGCCTGCTTATCCTCGCAGGGATCAGCTACACCTTGATTAACCTCATGTACAGAATCGTACCCGAGCTGGAGAGTGTAACGGCGATCCTGGAAATGATCCTGATGGCGCCGATGATGATTGGAGAATTGGGCTTCGCTATCTGGCTATTGCTAAGAGGTCATAAGCAAGGCAGCAAGCAAGATCACAGCAAGGTTATAAGCAAGGCTACTAACAGGGACTGATGTCAGGGCAGATGTGAAGGCAGGTAACCGGATAGGAAGCCATTGCACCGTGCTAATCCACCCGCCTGAGGTGAGGGGCTCCCGCTCTTTTTTTGATGCGACTCAGTGACTCCGGCGTAATGCCGAGATAACTGGCCAACTGGTATTGCGGTACTCGGTCGATGAGGCCAGGTCTTTTCTCCTGAAGGGCGAGAAAGCGCTCCTCAGGAGAGGAAGCCATGAAGGAGGCAAAATCATCATGCATGTCACCGAGGTTTTCCTCGATCATCTTACGTGTCATCCTCTCCAGCTCTGGATGCCGTTCATACATGTCTTGCTCCACAGACAAGTCTCCCACGATGAGTACGCAGTCCTCCAGGCAGTGGAGAGTGTATTTCGTAGCACCATTAAATATGGTGACACTCTGTTCCTCGGTGAAGAACTGGCAGGTGGTTTCCTTGCCAGTTTCATCGGTCGTATATTGCCGTACACAGCCCTTTAGCACAAAATAACATTTGTCGGGTACTTCTCCTTGATGGAGCAGTACCGTGCCCTTTTTCAAAACGGCAACCGGAATGTGTTCGGCCATCTTTTCCAGATCGGATTCACTTATATCCGTATAACGCTTCATATAATCAATGAGGATATGTTTCATGATCATGACCTCCTTGACAGAATATTTTGCGTGCTCTTTTCAGTATAGCAAGGCTGACAGAAAAAGGCATGCAGAAAAAGGCATTTCGTACAGGGCATTTAGGTAAGGGCAATTATAAAAGGTCTTTCGTATAAGGCAATGAACAGTCAGAAGAAAGGAGAAGAAATCAATTATGAGACAGGATCAAGGAAATAGCGACAACATGGAGGCCATGAGATGCATCCGGTACGGAAAAGACTATGATTTTAGGCGTACATCGCTTCCCATCCCCGAGCCTGGGAAAAAGCAGATTCAGATTCGACTTCATGCCGCGACAGTCGCTTCCGGTGATGTGGTGCGGGCCAAAATGGGCGGGTTGCTGCGATCAAAGTCTGGGATCTTGGGGCAGGAGTTTGCAGGAATCGTGACAGCAGTGGGTGGAGAGGTCACTCGTTTTCGAGAGGGAGACCGCGTGTTTGGCATCGTTTCAACCGGTACTCACGCCACATATATGACCATTTCCGAGAAAGCGGCAGTGACCACCATCCCTCCTGCTGTTTCATACGAAGAAGCGGCTTGCTATGGTTTCGGAGCCAATGCTGCCCTCTATTTCCTCCAGAAACGGGTATCCCTTCAGAAAGGTCAGCAGGTGCTCATTAACGGAGCATCGGGCGCTGTAGGAAGCTTCGCGGTCCAATATGCGAAGTATGCCGGAGCGGAAGTGACGGCCGCTTGCAGTACCCGAAATGTCGAACGCGTCCGTGCGCTTGGTGCAGATTATGTGATGGATTACACGAAAGAAGACTTCAGAGAGCTCTCTTCCACGTATGATCTCGTCTTTCAAGCGGCGGGTCACCTCCCGTACCGCACCGTGAAGCCCGTGCTGAAGAAAAAAGGCGTATATGCCACAACCTATCTGAATGGCGGGCTGGTTATTCAGTCGATTCAGTCCAGGCTGTTCAGCAGCAAAAGAGTCCTGTGCGGAGTTACCTTCCCTACACTGCACGATGTGCAAGTGGTCAGAGAGATGCTGGAGCAGGGTATCCTGAAACCCCTCATCGACCGCACCTATTCCCTGGATCAGCTTGGAGAAGCCTTTCACTATGTCGAGCAAGGGCATAAAACAGGCACGGTCATGATTTCCTTTCCACATGGTCAATCCGCCAACCCATTGTTAACCTAATGAGAGAGGGGCCCGTCCTTCTTCGGCCCCTTTGCAGGGCTACCGTATGAAATCCTTCTGACTAAGCGAATGATATGCGGGTACACGACTGCAACCTTTTCAACTGGTTTCCGTCTATGTACATAGATACTGAAGGGAGAGTCATACATCGTGAAATATTTACAGGTTATTGTATTCGGTCTCATGCTGGCTGTTGTGGCTGACTGTTCCAATACGGACAATGCTGCTGGCAATGAGCAGCCACAAGCCAATCAGCAGGAAGAGGGTCAGGTTGATAATGAACAGCCTGTTGAGCAGGGAGAGGAAACGGACAATCCCGCAGAAAAGGAAGAGCCCATGACCAGCGAACAAGCCGAACAGGAAGAGCCCATGACCAGTGAACAGGCTGAGCAGGTATTGGTTCAATATGAACAGGTGTTTATGGAGACAGGCAAGGACTATGATGATCAGTTCAAGATAGAGGGCTATTCGTCCATGCAAGACATATTAGACGAGTATGAGACCATCATGACGGAAGCCTGGGCAGTCGGGACTGCAGATATCCACTTCGAGCAACGAGAGGACGGGGTTTACCTGAAACCGACCGAGTTGCCGGTCTTTTTGGAGACCGAACAGCCATTCGAAGTGAATCAGGCAGACGAAAATACGGTTGAAGTGATTCAGCAGCAAGAGAGTGACCTGAGAGGCAATATGCAGGTTACCTTTACACTGGTGAAGCAGGAAGAACAATGGAAGCTGCAATCCACCCATTTGGAAAGGCAGTAAGACCGTAACAGATGATGAAAAGGTACGAATAGAGACGCATAGAACCGAAAGAGGGAGATCTCAATTTGAAGATCTCCCTTTTTTGATGCCATTTTGTAATATAATACAGAAAGAAGAATAGATCTGATTCAGATTAGGGAGTTGGAACGTGTTCATGAAACGAATTTTAATTGCTGAGGATGATCAAGCCATTGCCCGTGTTCTGAAGGCGTACCTGCAGCGGGAAAACTATGAGACCCTCGTGGTGCATGACGGTCTAGCCGCAGTAGAAGCCTTTCGGGAATTTGAACCATCGCTCGTGCTGCTGGATATTATGATGCCCGGTATGGAAGGCTGGGAAGTGCTGAGACACATACGCCAGCATCATGCTTGCCCGGTCATTTTGCTCACTTCCCTGTCGGAAACCGAACAGAAGCTGCTGGGCTTTCGGGAAGGAGCCGATGATTACATCACCAAGCCCTTTGTCAGTGAGGAGGTATTGGCAAGAGTGAAAGCGGTACTGGCGAGGTCAGCCGCCATGTTGCAGAGAGAGGATGTGCGGTATTACGGATCATTAAAAGTTGATTTCCAATCGCATCAATTATTTGTGAACGGCAGGGAAGTCCTGCTTAGTCCGAGAGACTTGTCTGTTTTTTTGCTGTTGGCTGCGCATCCCAAGCAGGTTTTTAGCAGGGAGAAACTGCTGGAATGTGTCTGGGGCAGAGATTATGAGGGAAGTGACCGTGCGGTAGATTTAAGCATTCGGCGTATTCGTCAGGCATTGGCGCACTGGAGCGCTGTGGAGGGCGAGATCCGTACCATGCACCGGATCGGTTACCAGTTGATGCTCCATGAATAAAACCCGCAGAGTTACGCTGTTTTTCCACTGTACCCGCGCTTATTTCCTGCACCTGCTAGTCGGGATTCTAATTATCACTGTCATCGCCTTCTTGTGGATACGCCATGCCACCAAGGAACATCGACTGGAGCAAATGGAGATTCTGGCTAACGAGCTTGCCAGTCAGGTCGTCAATGATCAGGGCCTGATTGTGGATGATCGAGAGATAGATCAGCGACTGAAGATGATTCAGGGGGTCCTGCAAATGCATATGAGGCTGCCCCTGGTGATTGTAAACGGCCAGAGGGAATTGGCTTTCCCAGTTCACAGCACAAGCACACCAGACTCCCCAGTCTCTTCTCCTCCATTTCCGCCACCAGGGCCAGCTCTGCATCGGCCAGCTGCCCCTCATCTCCCCCCTCCGCCAGCATGGAGAGACAAAGACCCGAACCGCCCCCCTCCCTTCCTGGAAGCAGGTCATTCGGGCGTTTCATGGGGGCCTGTGTTGCTCCGTCTGCTTCATGAGAGACCGCTTCCGGCCGATCCTGTCACGGCGACCATCAAAGTGGAGCCGCTTGGTTCTATCCATATTGTGCATGTGCCCATTTTTCATGAACAGCAACTGGCGGCAGAAATGATGATCGGGATGGACAACCAGGATGCGACCCGATTGGAGCTTCATTATCCCTATATGATCTCCGTGCTGGTCGGCATGCTGCTGCTGGGCTGGGCGACGATCTACGTGGTCACGAAACGGCTGGTTCGGCCCATAGAAGAGGTGGCACAGGCTGCCAACGAAATGAAAGAAGGCCGTTATGAAATCGCCATCGATCAGCAGATGATCAAGGAAAAAGAAGTGTTTGAGATGATGTCTGCAATCCAGAGCATGGCCGAGAAGCTGAAGGAATTGGAGGCTCTGCGTACGTTGCTGCTGGCGGGTGTGTCTCATGAGCTGAAGACCCCGATCGCCGCGATCAGCAGCCTGGTGCAGGCCGTGAAGGATGATGTCGTTCAGCAGGAGGAGAAACAGGAGTTTCTGCAGCTCTCTATTGTGGAGACCGAGCGTCTCAAGCGGATGGTAGAAGATTTGCTGGATTTCAACGGATTCGCAACCGGAGCGCTGAAGGCAGAGATTGTGACCATGAGCTGGACGAGCTTTGTACAGCAAGTGTGCCAGCAGTGGCAGATGGCGCATAAGCGAAAGCAGGGAGTGACCGTCAGATCGGAGTTCACGCATGAAGTGGAAGTACGTGGTGATCCCGTACGGACGCAACAAATGATCTTCAATCTGCTTAACAATGCTTCTCAGGCCTCGATCAGTGATGGTCCACTCGACATCCGGTTGTATATCCATACAGACGGTAAGGCTGCACTGGATGTCATCGATCAGGGAAAGGGGATCGCACCGGAGGATCTTCCATACATATTCGAGCGGTTTTATCGCGGCAAAGACAAAAAGCACATGGTAAAGGGACTGGGACTTGGTCTGCCTTTTTCACTGATGCTGGCAAATGCGCAAGGAGGCGACCTCTTCGTCAAGGAAACGTCCGCCTCCGGGACCGTTTTCACTCTGACCATTCCCATGAATGGATCGTGATCATTCGACACGTTCGACATATGCTCAACACATTTGCGTGGTAACCTTGTCCTATTCTTTTTTTAGATACCGCATCCACCATCCTGTATGGCCCTGTACGGCCCTGTATGGAGATAGCAGGATGGTCATGATTCCCTTGGTAGAAAGGAGTTGTATCATGAACAAATTCAAGGCGTTTCCCCCTCTTCAATTCAGCAACGTGGCCAATGGACTGACATCGCTCTCCCTGCTATTCGGTTTTGTCAGTGTGCTGCTGCTGATGGAGGAGTACGTGTTTTGGGCTTATGCCTGTTATGTACTCGTCATCTTGCTGGATCGCCTGGATGGAGCGGTGGCGCGTCGCCTGGGACAAACGACAGCAATGGGGAAACAACTGGACAGCCTGGCGGATGCACTTAACTTTACCTTGTACCCGCCCCTGTTGTTTTGGCTGTCCTTCCAGCCAGCGATGTGGACGGTGCCATTTATGCTGTTGTACTTGCTGTCTGGTGTGTGGCGATTAGGCTATTTTAACTTGTCCGGAATGCGCGAAACGAACCGCGATGCTTATTTTATCGGCGTACCGACGACGGTATGTGCCAGCTGGTTCGTCATCTTGCTGGCTGCGCTGTCAGCTGTGGAGGCTTCGAATCAGACACAGACCCTTGCCATCAGTCTGTATTTTCTGTCTGCCGCAGTCGCCATGTGTTCTGCGCTCCCCTATGCGAAAAAGGGTCTGGCCACGAAATCACTGTATGTGCTGCTGCCAGTTGCACTGTGGTTCTTATGGTGAGGATGCGCATGATCCTGCACTGACTTGATTGAAAAAAGGAGTTGAGAATATGTATGGAAATTCCTTTCATACGCATCGCAGGCCCAAGCTGTTGTTCGAATATGAGAGCAGCTTCTACGAAGGGCGGATGACCGAATACGGTCAAAACGGTTTCCAGTTCATATGCCGTCAATTGCTGCCCCTGCTAGAAGGCGATACGCTGCCTACGGTCCAATTGTTTGGCCCGCAACATGATACGGTCTTCCATCATCTGATGATTGAGAAAATGACCGTGAGCGAAGGCTGTATGCGAGTCGATCTGACGGCTTCGTATACGAAATACCGGCATACCTTTCGGCAACAGTTTCATGTGGGCTTTCTCGGACATTCCCGTCTGTCTGCCGCTTCACAAGCTTCGGAAAGTGGCAGCGCGCTGCCTGCTTTCGTCGGCAGAAAGCACTATACGCAGGAAGCGATAGCGGAGCGGCATCGCTGGCTGGATCAGGTGACAGGACGATCGTATCCGAATCTGAAACAGTCGATGTATCACGACAACCCTTCCGTACTGGCGGGGAACATTGAACAGTATATCGGAGCGGTACAGATTCCAGTCGGCATCGCGGGGCCTATTCACGTGAATGGCACCTACGCCAATGGTTCCTATCCGGTACCGATTGCAACTTCTGAAGGTGCGTTGATCAGCTCGATATCCCGTGGAGCCAGAGGCTGCAACGCCGCAGGCGGAGTGGACGTGTATGTGAACCGACAGGTCATGCTGAGGTCGCCGCTGTTTCATTGTCCCAATATGCAGGCAGCCCAGCGGTTCGCAGCATGGATGCGAGATCATGAAACGGATATTCGCGCCAAGGCAGAAAGTGTCTCCTCGGTGGCAAAGCTGGTTCGTCTGCAGTTCCGTCCGTTCGGCAGTGCGCTTCATGTCCAGTTTTACTATGAAACCGGCGATGCAGCCGGACAAAACATGACGACGTCCTGTACGTTCGTGGCCTGCGAGTGGATCATGGAGCAGATTCAGTTCATTTCTGATCTGCAGGAGGTTCGATATGTCATTGAGGGGAACATGGCCGGAGACAAGAAGGTGACCTATAGCAACTTGCTGGAAGGAAGAGGAATCCAGGTCATGGCCAGCGTACACCTTTCCCATGATCAGATGGCTCGTATCTTCCGGGTATCCAGCGAAGCTTATATGCACAGTTGGAACATGGCGGAGACGGGCGCTTTGCAAACAGGCATGATCGGTCATAATGTCAATGTCGCCAATGTCATCGCCGGTATCTTCACGGCCACTGGTCAGGACATCGCCTGTGTGCATGAATCAAGTACCGCGATTTTCAAGCCCATTATGGAAAAGAGCGGCATCACCTTTCATCTACAATTGCCATCCCTCGTGATCGGAACGGTAGGCGGGGGCACGAACCTGCCTGCGCAGCGGGAAGGATTGGAGATGATGGACTGTTATGGGCCGGGCAAAGTATACAAGCTCGCCGAAATTATCGCAGCCAGCTGTCTCGCACTGGATATCTCCACTTCTACGGCGATCGAATCGCATCAATTCGTCAAAGCTCACGAGAAGCTGGGCAGAAAAGCATCCGGGACCGGCATTGCCCGCAATCAGATTACACCAAGGTTCTTTCAATCCTTGCTGGAACCATCGGTGGGCAAAGTGACTTCCTTCGATATCGTCTCGCTGGATACCTCATCGAGTGTTGTCTCCAATATGCTTAAAAACAGGCAAAAAACGTTCCAGGGGCTGCACCGCTATGTGCTGTCTATTGAAGATGATACAGATAACAAGTCATTGCCTGTCGTGATGAAGGTGAAGTCTGGAGAGACAGACATGATGGAGCTGGGGGTTGCCATCGCCAAGTTGTCGGGTGATGACCGCTTGTCCGGACTGTTTGAGTCCCAAATGCATATTTTCGGATTTGAAGGGGCTACAGGGAGGGAGATCGAGGTCTATACGAAGGCAGATTCTGCTTTGCTGACCTATTGTCCCGTTATTTATGGTGTGAGGAACGAGCCCGATCAGGATGCCCATGTGATATTGATGGAAGACTTGTCTGATTGCAGTCATTTCAATACTATCACGCAGCCTGAACAGTGGGATGCCCAGCACATTGAGTGCGTGCTGAATGATCTGGCTGACTTGCATAGCGTTTACTGGAACCAGCCGCCCGGGGAGGGTTGGGGAGCAGAGGTGACAGGGGCGGGAGCAGTCGATTACAGTGATGCAACCGAGCTTCTGCTGGCCTTGACGACGTACAATCATGAGCGGTATCCACAGTGGATATCGGACGAGCTGTACAAGCGGATGCGGACGTTTATCGAGCAGCTTCCGGAGCACGCGGCCACGATGGCGGACTATCATCAGACGCTGACGCATAATGACTTCACCACCCGAAATATCGCCCTGCGCAGTTCCACGAAGCAACTGGTTGTTTATGACTGGGAACTCGCCCGTTATCAGAATCCGCAGCATGATGTGCTGGAATTTCTCATATATGCGCTGGATGGCGAGGATACCGTCAAACAAATGGATCACTATCTGAACGGCTACCGGAAGCAGCTCGAACGAGTCACCAGTCAGAGCCTGGACCCGGTCGAATTTGCGAGGATCACGATGCTGAATGCGCTGGAGCTGCTGACCGTTCGCTACAATTTATACTTGCTGGCCAACAATTTGCTTCATTTGCCTTATATGGAGAGAGTGTATGGCAATTTGGCCGCCTATATCGAAACAAGGCTGGATGACTCACGCTCGGGATGTGAGTCACTGGAAACACCGCACATGGATATGAAACGATGAGCAATCAGAAAGGAGGGAGAAGCAGCATGTCGGATGTTTTGCCTTTAGCAGGCGCACCTGCTCCTGCAGTTCAGGTAGGAGGGAAGGCAGCTCGCCTGATGGAGCTTCACCAGTTGCAGCTTCCTGTGCCCGATGGGTTTGTGCTGACGGTATCGGCGTTCGAGCGTTATTGTCAATTCAACGACATTTGTTTGGCGGATGGGTCGCTTGCGCCGGAAGAGAAGCAAGCCCGAATATTGAAAGGGACGTTCCCGGAGGATCTGTATGCAGCCATTCAGCAAGGTCTGCAGCAATATGAATTTCACCGGTATGCGGTCCGTTCATCCTCCGTTGCTGAGGATGGGGAAGATCATTCGATGGCGGGCCAGTTTGAGAGCTATTTGAATGTGACGGCCCATGAAGTCTATGCCCGAATTCGGTCTTGCTGGGCCAGTATGCTCAGTCAGGCTGTGACGGCTTATGTGTCACAGAGGTCGTTGAGCGAGCACGCTCCGATGGGCGTGATTGTACAGGAACAGCAGCATCCGGATCATGCCGGAGTGCTGTTTACGATGAATCCGGTTACCAGAGATACGGACCATCTCGTTATCGAATGGGTGGAAGGGCTCGGTGATCAACTGGTGAACGGGGAGGTGACGCCTGCGCGTCTGCTGGTTTCCCGTCTGACCAGGCGAGTAGCCCTGCCTGCCGGAGAAGAGCGATTGGGTCAAGCGCTGACGCAGTTGGTTCAGCTTGCCCTGCAAATTGAACAGCACTACCAGCAGCCAGTGGATATTGAATGGTGTGCATCGGGTGAGTATATCACGCTGCTGCAAGTCCGACCGATTACCGGTATGAAGGAGCATGATCTTGTACTCTGGACCAATGTCAATATGGTCGAGAATTTTCCTTCTGTCGTTTCCCCGCTGACCTGGTCGTTGGTCGATTCGTTCTATCAGTATTATTCCTATCATATGCTGCGCATGCTCGGCGTCAAGGAGGCTCAGCTGGAGCAGGCGCGTGCCGTCTATCGGCATACAACAGGCATTCATGCAGGGAGAATCTACTATCAGTTGTCCCACTGGTATGAGGGCGCTTATATGCTGCCTGTGGGCCCGATGCTGAAGAAGCTGCTGGATCAGTTTATTGGTCAGTATACGCCGATTCAATATGAGCCGACCTCAGCATCTGCGCCTGCTGGACGGAAACGATCCTCATGGCTTCGCTATACCTCGCTGTCCCTTCGCTCCATGCGGCTGTGGCTGACAGGGGCCCGTCGGGTCCAGGAATACGAGGATGCTTTCTATGCCCAGAGAGCGAAATGGAGAGGCAAGGGGTATGACCAGCAGTCTCTGGTTCAGCTGCTGCAGACGATGGATCAAGTGCTGCATGGCTTTGTCAAACGGTATTACGATCGTCCGGCCATCGTCGATCTGTTCGCTGCCATCTTCCCGGGCGGATTGAGTCTGATGATCAAGAAATGGGTACATACGGACGAATTCCGCACCGATCTGGCCGCTGTTCACGTCTTGCAGACCGATGAACTGCGAAGCATGGAACCAACACGGCTAATCGAAGAGCAAGCCAGATGCCTGCTGCGCGCACCCGGTCTCCAGAAGCTGCTGGAACAGGAGAGATATGATGAGTTGGAGCAGCAGTTGCAAGGCGAATCGTCTGCGCTGTTTCATCGCTTTCTGGATCAGTTTGGCGGACGATGCTATCACGATTGTACGATGGTGTCCCCGACCTTTGAGGAGAGGCATGATCTGTACTGGTCGCTCGTTCGCAAATACCAGACGGTTGCACCTGTTTCTGCTGCTGCACCTGTTTCAGCAGCTGCGGCAGGCAGGCCACAGGAGGAACACGAGGATCAGGCTGCGCGGGCCATTCAGCAGATCAGCCGCGCCCTCTCCCTGCCGAAGAGAATGCTGTTTCGCCTCATGCTGCGTCAGGCTCATAAAGCCATTCAAATGCGGGAAAAAAGTCGGCTGATTCGCAGCTTGCTGTTCGGAGAGATGCGTCAGATCGCCTTGCAAATCGGGTCGAGATTGACGGAATGCCATCACCTGGCACAGCCAGAGGATGTGTTTGAATTGCGCTGGGATGAGATCGAAGCGCTGGGCTACGGGAAATTTCAGTTTCCTGAAACCATTCCCTCCCTGGTCTCCTTGCGCAAACAGGCGGCGATGGATAACGAGCAGACAGAGCCCCCGGGCTTCTTCATGCGAGCGCGAGGGAGATATGTAGAGAAGGATGTGGCACAGGGGTTATCCGAATCGGGTATGTCCTCGGAATCCTCTCTCATCGGGGTGCCCGTCTCCGGTGGTCGTGTGACGGGCACAGTGCGAATTATTCTGGACCCTGTTCAGGACCAGCGGTTGCAGCCAGGAGACATTCTGGTGACGAAAAGCACAGACCCAGGCTGGACGCCGCTTTTCAGGCTCGCCGGGGCGATTGTATTAGAGAAGGGCGGCATGCTGTCTCACGGGGCCATCGTGGCGCGCGAATTTGGCATTCCAGCCATTACAGCGGTGGAGAGAGCGACCACGGTTCTGACAGATGGAGAGCAGGTCTGTGTCAACGGAGATACTGGAGAAATTGAGAGACAGGCATGGATGGAGGAAGCCAGCGTATCATGAATGCGGTCGTTCGATATATCGCAGAGCGTTACGCATTTCGCATCACTCTGCCGCTTGCCGGGGTGCTCGTGCTGGGATTGATGGAAGTGTCGGAGCAGGGAATGCTTCTGTCCGTGCTGCATGCTTTTGTGATCACTTGGCTCAGCCTGTTTGCCTTGCGCGCGACGGATGACCTGCATGCGATAACCGAAGATCGGATGAGTCGCCCGCAGAGGGGGCTCTCTTCCGGGGTCATTTCCCCACAGGCCGTCCAGCGATCTGTCTGGTATGCGCTTGCCGTGATCGTGATCGTGTCCCTTTATACTCTTCCGTTGTTCGGCATGGTCATTGCTTGCATGATGTATTATGCCATCTGGTTTCGGGTGCAGGAGCAAATGCCGTATGTGCTGCGTCCCTTTGGATCTAACGTCGTCTTCGTCTTCCTGCCCGTCTATATATCCTGGCTGTACACTGATACGTTCTCTCTCTCGTCTGTGGCCGCTGGAGGTTGGATCTACGGGGCGGCGATTGCACATGAGTATGCCCACAATATCGGACAGCGAAGACCGGAACCCCTTCCTTCCTATGAGAAGTTGATGGGTACAGCGAAGACGACAGGCATGGCCAGTCTGCTCTTTCTGATGAGCTGCCTCAGCGGGATGAGCTATGGTTATGTGAGTGAGGATTCATCGATCCTCCTGCTGATTCTCATTCTCCACTATTTGATCAACCAGGCGCTCCTGCTCACGATGCTGAGGCATCCTTCCACTACGCGTGTGCGCCTGTTTTATGTACTTGGCTATACCTTTTTCCTGCTCCCGCTGCTGGCGCGTGCCGTCACCATGCTGGTCATGTCATAGAGAAAGGGGGATGATTACGATGATTGGACTCGAGGTATTGCTGTTTATGATGCCGATTGTGCTGGCTGGAATGACGAATATGGGATGGGTGAAGCTGCCGATCGTGAAGCGGAACCGGGTGGCCATGGATGGCGGAAGGTGCTGGCGAGACGGCAAGCCGGTTTTCGGGGCGAACAAGACGTGGGCCGGATTTTGGGGGATGATCGTCTTCGCTGGTTTCTGGTTTGGCATGATGGGGATCGCCGCGGAGAATTGGGACTGGCTGAATCGACATTCCCTGCTTCCCTGGGATGAATTCTCTCCCGGTTCAGAATGGCTGTACGGGATGCTTTGGGGATTCGCTTACGTGTTGTTTGAGCTGCCTAACAGCTTTATCAAACGGCGGATAGATATTGCACCCGGTCAGAATGACAGGGGATTGAAAGGCCTCTTTTTTACAATGATGGATCAGGTGGATTCCGTGATCGGCTGTATCCTGGCCACCTATGTGTTCTACCATCCGTCCATCATGGAAGTTGTGCTGTTTCTGGTGATCGGCTCGCTCATTCATTATGTGGTGAATGTGCTGCTCTATGTGATGAAGCTGAAAAATCAGGCCAGGTAAAGCCGTCAGCAGGATAAAAATGTCTGTTTGTCGAACATATGGGTATCCAGATTTGTGTAAGGAGGAAGCGTTTATGTTTCGTTGCAATGCAGAACATACCGGTTATTATCCCTCAAAGGGTCCAAGGCTGGAACCCAAAATCAAGTGGCGATTTGCAGCGCGGGATAAGATCCGTTCCTCTCCCGTGGTACAAGAGGGCGTGGTCTACGCAGGCAGTCATGACCATCACCTCTATGCGATTGACGCGGAGACAGGACAGCAGAAATGGGCTTTTGAAACGAAGGGACCGATTGTCTCCACACCAGCGGTCACCCGTGAATGGGTTTATGTATACAGTGGAGACGGGGCATTATATGCGATTCGTTCATCCGATGGCGGTCTTCAGTGGACGTTTCAGACAGAGGGAACCGATCCGCCCAGAGATCCTGTAGATTACTGGCAGTCTTCTCCGACGCTGTATGAAGGCGTTCTCTATTTCGGCGCAGGAGATAGTACCTTCTATGCAGTCGATGCCCAAAGTGGTCAGTTGAAATGGAAGAAGCGACTCACGTTCCATGGCTATGCACATGATCATATCTCTCCGTTTTTGCACGCCACACCAGCGGTAAGACAGGGAGTGGTGTATGCAGGTCTGCAAGGTTATGATGTGGAGCACCAGTGTGAGCCGGGAAATGTCGTGGCCCTGGATGCCCAAACAGGAGAGCAGCGCTGGATTTCTCCGCTGCTACAAGCGGTAGATTCCGCCATTGTAGCCGATGAGCAGGCACTGTATGTCGGGATGCGGAGCTATGGTCTTGCTGCCCTGCATATCCAGGGCGGCGAACCGATTTGGAAGTGTGATCGTTTGCAGTATTTGATGTCCACGCCAGCGCTGCATGAGGGAACCCTGTATTCCGGCAGTTCGGATGATCATCTGCTGCTGGCTGTGGCGGCCGAAACGGGTCAGGTGAAGTGGAGCCTCGATACGATTGGCCCGGTGCATGCTTCCCCGGCGATGGATGGGGAAACGGTCTACGCCGCTTGTGGCAATCACTATTCGGAGGAGAACAAGGGAATCGTCTTTGCCGTCGATGCCGGAAGTGGAGAAAAGCTGTGGGAATATCAGACGGGAGATAATGTCTATGCCTCTCCGGCGGTGGAAGATGGTGTCCTGTATATCGGAAGCGATGACGGGTACCTGTATGCCCTGACAGAATCAAAATAATCAGATATAGCTGTTTCAGCCCGCTGCGTGCTCAGCGGGTTTTTTTGTACGAATAAATCATGGACATGCAAAGTGGATTAATTTTTTTCTGGCAGGTTGCAGTGCTTCCTCTGCGGGGGGCGTCTAACTTGTACACGATGAACGAACGTACAGGGGGAGGCTGCAACATGCAAGCACATGAAAAGATTCATCATCCACAGATCCAGACGCCCATCATTCAGATGGAAGCCGTCAGCAAAACCTATAGCGGGAGAAAGGCGTATCAGGCGCTAGACAACGTGAACCTGTCGATCGACAGGGAAAGCTTTACGATGATTATGGGGGCGTCCGGTTCGGGGAAATCAACGCTGCTCAATTGCGCGGCTGGACTTGATCGTCCAACAAGCGGATCGATCATCATCCAGGATGTTGCCATTCATCAATTGAAAGAGCCGCGATTAACGAAATTCAGACGCCAGCATATCGGATTTATTTTTCAGAGCTTCAATCTCGTGCAAGCGCTGACGGTATGGCACAATGTCCTGTTGCCGCAAAAACTGGCCGGACGAAGACCGAACAAACAAGTCGCGGTTGAACTGCTCAAACGAACGGGGCTGTATGACATCCGGCATAAAATGCCTTATGAGCTGTCTGGCGGTCAGCAGCAGCGCGCTGCCATCGTACGGGCACTGGCTTCTGGCGCAGACATGGTGTATGCCGATGAGCCGACAGGCGCGCTTGATCTGCGAACGGGCAAGGAAATCCTGACCATGCTGCGGGAGACGACGGTAAGGGAAGGCAAAACGGTGCTGATGGTGACGCATGATGTCAATGCGGCAGCTTATGCGGATCGGGTTATCATTTTGGCAGACGGTCGGGTCCAGGAAGATCTCAGGCATCCATCCGCTCAGCAGGTTGCGAGCACGATGATGGAAGTGACTCAGCCATGATCCATTTATCCTGGTCGTTTATCCGGCATCGGTATCGGCTGTATGCGGGAACGTTGTTGACGGTCATCTGTGCCTCTATGCTGATGTCAAGCTGCTTGCTTCTGATGTTTTCTGCGATATTTGGTGATAAAGGACCGACGAGGTTTCAACAGGCCGATTATCTTATTGCTCATCCGAGAACGGTCGTGGCCGAGTTGGGAGAAGACCGGGAGACCGATGACATTCCTGTTATTCCCCCTTTGTCCAGAGAAGAGATAACAGAGATTGAGCGAATGCTGCCCGGGTATTCGTTGTATCTGGATCTGACTTTTTATGCGCAGCTGCTGGATCAACAGGGAAACCTGCTGCTGAATCAAGGCAAGTATCGGACATTTGGACATACCTGGTCTTCTTATGCATTAACCGCAGATCGGCTCCAGGCAGGGAGACCGGTGCAGGCACCGGATGAGGTGGTGATCGATGCGGATTTGGCCCGGCAGAGCGGGTATCAGATTGGGGATCAGGTGGAGGTCCTGACAGCTGCAGGCATCCAGACTTATACCCTTGTGGGAATCGGAAAGGATGAAGGGGGACGGGCTCCATTTCAGGGGGCGATGTATTTCGATGCCAGCCATGCCTCTTTAGCCAATCAGGGTCTTCCTACTGCGATAGGTGTCAAGTTGAATGGCGCTTCGCCTTTGACGGAGGAACAGATCGAACGTATTGAAGAATCCATGCAGGTAAACGTATATGCGAATCAGTCCCGCATAAAGGCGGATTCGGCTGATGTTTCTCTGGATTATACAGGGGCGATTGCTGTATTTGGCACGATGGTTGGCCTCACCTTCTTTATTGCCATGTTTGTGCTGGCGAGCACCATTTCTTTTTCTGTGCAGCAGCGGTTTGGTGATATCGCGCTTCTGCGCACAATTGGGTCTACCACGGGTCAGGTGAAACGCATGCTGATCACCGAGACGATGCTATTGAGCAGTATCGGTGCAATCGGGGGCAGTTTGCTGGGGTCAGCAGGGGCTGCCTGGCTGAGGCAGATGTTCGTCGACATCGGAGCCATTCCATCGGAACTGACCCTGATATCGCCCAGGATGACGATCGGTATTGCATTCGGGGCGAGTCTGCTCATTTCGTTGCTCGCTGCTGCCGGGTCATCAGGGTCGGCAACGGGCATGGACATCCTGAAAACGGTCAAGGGTGAGGTGGAGCCTCCAGCGAAAAGCAGGTGGGTTCGCTATATGCTGGGCCTGATTTTCTTTGGCGGCGGGTTGGCAATCCTGATCTTTACACCGATGCAGGGCGGCATGGGCGTGGGCATGTCTTTCATCGTAATTGCACTGTGGCTCATTACGGCTTCGCTATGCGGGCCTATTCTGCTGGCGCTCCTCCATGCCGCCACGAGATGGCTGCTGGTGCTGGTTCCTGGTGCCGCGCTACCGCTTGCCATGGCCAATCTGAAGCGCAATCGCAGCCAACTGGTGAAGGTGGCAATTCCGCTTTCGATGCTGTTGGCGGTGAATGCGGTGATGTTGCTCACCAGCACTTGGTTGATGACATTGACTGAGGAGCATGCGGCCGAGCGAAGAGGCGGCGGGTATCAGATTCAGTTGGCCGGGGGACAAGGGATTCCGCTGCCATTTGTAGAACAAGTGATGAAACAGACGGAGATTCGTGGCGGGTATGCACTGGTTCGTTCCAGTGTCGTCGTTCAGAAAGGTTCCAATCTGGAAGAAATCAGCGCGGCCGGCCTTTACGAAAGCGGTGCCGTTCCATTGCTGAAGGTGGTATCGGGTTCCCTGCTGGATATAGAAAGTGCCGGCAAGATTGCCATCAGTGATGCCTGGTCCCGCAGTCTGAAGGTAGAGGTTCAGGATCGGTTGACCCTACGGCTGGCAGACGGAACGAAAGCAGAATTTGAGATAGGCGCCATTTTTCAACGCATGGAGGGCTTTGAAGAGATATTGCTGCCATGGCGTCCCCTGTATGCCCACTCGGATCAGCAACTGTTTCAGCAACTGCAGGTCTACCAGGCTCCTCATACGAGCGACAGCCAATTTCAGCAGGCGATCCGTCAGCTTGAGACAGATTGGCCGCCTCTGCACATCCGTGATTTCTCTGCGGTAGAGGGAGATCAGGATGAACAACGGGTGCAGCGAATGGCGCTCTATATCATGCTGGGAATATCCGTTCTCTTTACCTCCATTGCAGTCATGAATACACAGTTCATCGCCATGTTTGCCAGAGGGAAGGAAGTGCAGGATCTTCGTCTGGCTGGCGCGACTACCCAGCAGATTCGGCGCATGTTCAGATGGGAGAGTCTGTTGCTCACTTGGCTGGCGACGGTACTGGGTGTGGCGATGGTGGAAGCGGTGGTCATTCCATTCGGGCTCGAACAGGACGGACAATGGCGGTGGGGCTTTGATTCCAATCTCTATGTAGGGTTGATCGGATTCACGGTTATACTGTCCATGGTCTCAGGCTGGCTGGCTTCATTCGCGTTCATGCGCAGATCGGAAGCATGGACCAGATCGTAGTTGCAGCAACAGGTCGTCCATGAAGGGAGGGAGCGATTTCTGAATGACTTGGCATGTGTGCAAGCGGTACGGCAAGGGCAAACGGAGGCCTTTTCCCTGCTTGTAGATCGTTATCAGGGCATGGTATATCGGGTCTGTCTGAAGATGATCAAGGACCCGATTTCAGCAGAGGATGTGACACAGGACATTTTCATCAAGGCGTATGAATCGCTCGCCTCCTTTCGTGGTGACGCGCAATTCTCAACCTGGCTCTATACGATTACAGTGCGCAAGTGCCTCGACTGGCAACGGGCGCGGAGCCGTAATCGCGTGGATCTGATGACATCAGAGCAGGAGGGTGAGCGAACCTTCGCCGAGTCGGAAACACCAGAGGATCGATTCATGCGCATGGAACGAACGGAGAAGGTGAAGGAGGCTGTGCGTGCGTTGAAAGAGCCTTACCGGACGGTCGTTCGCCAGTATTATCTGGAAGAGCGCTCGTATCAGGAAATCAGTGAGCAGTCAGGCGTGCCGATCAAGACGATTGAATCTCAGTTGTATCGGGCCCGGAAGATGCTGAAGCAGAAAGGGGAGGAACTGGATGCATTGCGAGGAAATCGTGGATAAGGTGACAAGCGGCGCAGCGTTGGGAGCAGATGAAAGGGCGCATCTTCAGCAGTGTGCAGCTTGCACAGAGCTGGTGGAAGCGTTGCAGGAATCGCAGGACATCTGGCAAGCAGAGTCATCGATGGACGGGACCAAGGACGCTGTAAATGTGATGTCTCCGGTGATGCGCTCGATAATGGAGCAGGAAAAAGATGTTCCTTCCTTCGCCCATCATGTTCCGAAACGGGGGGCACGGATAGGGTTTCTGCTGCTGGCCTTGTTATTGTCCATCGGCATGGTGGAACTGCAGGTATTTCATCAGCTCGAAGAAATGACAGCCTGGAGCGATAGATGGTCGGGGTATGTAGAAGACTGGTTCGAACAACTGGGAGATTGGTTCTAAGGAGGAAAGGAACATGAAGAAAAAATATTTTGCGGCAACCTTGATCATGTCCGTGCTGCCGGGACTTGGGCATCTGTATTTGGGACTCATGAGACGGGGCATTCAGCTTATGATCAGTGCGTTTGCCAGTATTGCGTTTATCCCGGTCCTGCCGATGGTGTTTCCATTTGTCCTTGCGGTCATCTGGTTTTATTCCCTGTTTGATGCCTTAACGAGACGGAGCATTATTCAGCATTACCTCACTTATGTAGAGCAGCATAACCGGTCTGATGCGGAACGTCTGCCTTCATTGACCACGATCTCGCCTTATGCCTCGCTTGACGAAGAAGTATGGCTGATTCAGATGGCCAGAGGCCGCCGGGTGAGAGACGATGTCCTTGCAGGGGGAGTATTTATATTGGCAGGAGGGCTGCTGGCCACCAAAAGGCTGTACCCGCCAGTTTGGGAATGGTTGACCAGTACGGACGGTTCAAGCATGGTCTTGTCCATCGCCCTGATTGTCTTCGGTCTGTATCTCTTGCTGAGGAAACGAAGCGGACTGTCCTGATCCGGACAGGTCTTGCGAGAGGATAACAGCACTGGAAGTGTCTCTACAAACAAACCCAAATCTTGATAACCTTTCTGTTGTCACCTGTGCATCCTTATTTTATGATGAAGAAGGATACATAATGGCATCAGCAGGTACGATGAGATGAAAAAACAACGAAGATGGAGGAAAGATATGGGAATTGTAAGAGCAGCATTCAGTGCGTTAAGCGGAGGCTTGGCAGACCAATGGCTGGAAGTGATCGAGCCGCAGGAAATGACCGGTACAACCGTCGTCACCCCAGGGGTGAAAGTGAGGGCAAAGGATGCCCGCGATCGCAATCGCAAAGGAACAGATACGACCGTGTCCAACGGTTCGGTCATTCACGTGCATCCGAACCAATTCATGCTGCTACTGGATGGCGGCAAAATTGTGGATTACACCGCAGAAGCAGGCTATTACAAAGTGGACCAATCCTCCATGCCTTCCCTGTTTAATGGCGAGTTCGGTGAAGCATTGAAGGATACATTCAGCCGCATTCAGTTTGGCGGAGCATCTTCGAAGGCGCAGAAGGTATATTTTATCAACTTGCAGGAGATCAAGGGGATCAAGTTCGGCACACGCAATCCGGTCAACTATTTTGATCATTTTTATAATGCCGAGCTGTTTTTGCGAACCCATGGCACCTATTCCATTCGAATTGTTGATCCACTGAAGTTTTTTGCAGAAGCCATTCCAAGAAACCAGGCGCATGTAGAGATAGCAGACATTAACGAGCAGTACCTGAATGAATTTTTGACCGCGCTGCAGTCAGCGATCAACCGGATGTCCCAGGACGGTATCCGCATTTCTCATGTCACCTCGAAGAGTGTGGAGCTGGCCCGATACATGGCCGATGTGCTGGATACAGACTGGAGTCAACTGAGGGGAATGGAAGTACAGGCAGTGGGCATCAACAGCATTTCCTATGACGAGCAGTCGCAGCAACTCATTCATATGAGAAACCAGGGCGCGATGCTGCAGGACCCTTCCATTCGGGATGGCTATGTGCAGGGTTCGATCGCCAGAGGACTGGAATCGGCAGGCTCGAATGAGGCGGGTGCCATGACCGGATTTATGGGTGTCGGCATGGGCATGCAGGGAGCAGGTACATTTATGCAAGGAGTCTCTGCAACGAACCGGGAGGCGATGCAGCAACAGCAAGCGCAACAGGCCCGTCAGGCATCGGGCTCACCAGCCAAGGGCAAAACGCAGTCAGCCGAGACATGGACATGCAGCTGCGGCACTGACAATGAAGGGCGTTTCTGTACGGCGTGCGGACGTTCCAAACAAGAGAATCTGTCCGAGACGTGGAACTGTGCATGCGGTCATGAAAATGACGGCAAATTCTGCACGGATTGCGGAGCCAAGAAGCCGGAACGCCTGCAGTGTGACAAATGCGGCTTCACGCCGGCAGACACCTCGATTTCGTATAAATTTTGTCCGGAGTGCGGCGATCCATTCGATCAAGCGGACAGGGCCTCCTCGTAACGGGGAAGAGGAGGGGGAACTCATGAGTTCGGTGACCTATAAATGTCCCAATTGCGGTGGGCCTTTGTCGTTCAAGCCTGACCTGCAAAAATTGAAATGCGATTATTGTCTGAGTGAATATACAGAGCAGGAGGCCCGTGATTTTGCAGGCAAGCACGCAAAAGATGCGCTGTCAGAATCCGATGCGTCGGCTCATGCGGATGCTTCTTCGATCCAGCCTGCTTCAGATCCGCTCTCTACAACCTCTGCTGAAGCCGGGAGCACAGAGCAAGCATTTGAACAGCAGGCCAGGCTGTATCTCTGTGACAGCTGTGGGGCTGAAATTGTGACGGATGAGACGACCGCGGCTACGTTTTGCTATTACTGTCATAATCCGACCATTCTGCCGCGACAGCTCTCGGGGACCTTTCGCCCGCAGAAAGTGATCCCGTTTCAATTCAATCGGGAAGAGGCGACGCGTTCCTTCGTCAAATGGTGCCGGAGAAAGCCGCTTTTGTCCACTATCTTTACGAGTCACTCGGAACTGGAGAAGCTCTCGGGCATCTACGTCCCCTTTTGGCTGCATGACTGTGAAGTCCAGGGCAGCCTGATGGCAAAAGGCAAGAAGGTTCGGTCGTGGTCCAAAGGCGGATACCATTATACGGAAACGAAGCATTATCAGATAGCGCGTACGGGAACCGCCCGGTATTCCGGTGTGCCTGCGGATGGTTCGAAGAAGATGGATGATGCGATGATGAAGGTGCTGGAGCCTTATGACTACAAGGAATTGACTGATTTTTCGATGGCGTACCTGTCTGGCTATCTCGCGGAGAAATATGACGTTGGCAAGGACGAGGTGTTTCCTGGCGTCAGCCAGCGTGTACAGGACGATACGGACACCTTGCTGCGAGATACGATACAGGGCTACAGTCATGTACATACCGAACAGTCTCATATGGAAATGGAGCAGGTAACGTGTACGTATGTGCTCTTGCCCGTATGGATGTTCACCTATCAATTCAAGGGCAAAACCTATATGTTTGCGATGAACGGTCAGACAGGCAAAATCGCGGGCAGTTTGCCGATCAGCTGGAAACGTGCTGCAGCTTGGTTCGGAATCGTCACCGGCGTGTCCTTTGCGGCCCTGAGTACAGGAGGTGCATTCCTGTGGTAGAGATGCGCGGTATACGAATTCATCCTGTCCGCATACTGGTTCTTATCACCATCCTCCTGATGCTGCTTCCTT
Organism: Marinicrinis sediminis; assembly: GCF_042685085.1. NCBI lineage: Bacteria > Bacillati > Bacillota > Bacilli > Caryophanales > Paenibacillaceae > Marinicrinis > Marinicrinis sediminis. The sequence goes on along the minus strand of NZ_JBHUMM010000025.1, from coordinate 16,808 downwards.
CCTCTGTGCTGATGGCGACAGAGGAAGTCTTAGACGAGAAGGCTCGTCTCATCGATGACGCAAACTTATTTGCACAGAGCGATGCGAAGAAACTTGAAAGCGAAATCGTACAGCTCAGCGAGCGGATACAGCTGGATGTCGTCGTCGTGACTACGGATGACAATGCGGGCAAGACCTCACGGGCCTATGCAGATGATCTGTATGATCAGGGCGGATATGGGTTCGGCCCCGAGTATGATGGTCTGCTCCTGCTTATCAACATGGATGACAGAGAGATTTACATCTCCACCAGCGGTCAGGCGATTCGGTACTTGACCGATGCCCGAATAGACCGCCTGCTCGATCAGCTCTATACCTATATGCAGGATGCCCGTTACACAGAAGGGGTTCAGGCTTTTGTGCAGCAGCTTGCCTCCATGGTGGCAGCAGGGGTACCTTCCGGTCAGTATGAAGCCCCCGAGCAAGCCGAAACGCCGCTCCTCTACAAATTGCTGCTCTATGCCGGCATTTCCATCGTAATCGGGCTGATCGTGGTTGGCATCATGGCCAGCAGCAACAAGGGACAGATGACGACTACGCCAGGCACCTATCTGGACGCCCAATCATTCCGTCTGATCCATCAATCGGATCATCATTTTGATACGGATGTAAAACGGGTGAAGATAGAGACACAGACGGGAGGCGGAGCTGGCTCCACGACACACCACTCGGGCGGAGGTCGTAAACACGGCGGCGGGGGACGGAAATTCTAGCCGCTGATACTAGATGGGATTTTCAAGAGCATCGAATTCTGAATAGCTGCTTCGGACGCCGAAAGGCGTTCTTTTTTTATGAATGAATGAGATACAAACGATTGCATTATGTACAGAAATACGACATACTGGATCTAATAAATGAAAGCGCTACCTTTATTTTGTGACAGGGGGAATTCAGATGAGGAAGAACAGGCGAATGTATCTACTGGCAGCCATTGTGCTGGTGTGTGCGGCAGGAATCACGGCATTGTTGTGGATGGATCGCAGTGACAGGGACGAGCAAGTCAACGGTCAACGGAACGGCGATCAGACAAAAGTGATGGAAGACACACCAAGCCGGGAAATCGAGATGATTTCGTCCGATAACGGCATCCGTATAGAACTGGAGGAGGGGACTCTAACCTATGAGGTGAGAAGTCCGGAAACGCTTCGGGTGCATTTTGTGCCAAAGGGGGCTGAAATGCAGGATTCGCTATTGCTCAAACCGGAAGACGAGCAAGACGGGTTTAGAGAGGATGGGGAGGACTTCGAGGTCACAGTGAATCTCGATGCGCAGCCGATGAAGATCAGCACCAGCGAGATGACAGTGGAGATTGATCCGAAGACGTATCGGTATTCCGTCTATGACCATTCGGACAAGCTGCTGGTTCAGGACGGGGGATCAGAGGTCTTTTCCGCAGATGCCTTTCAGCTGGCGTATGAAGGGGAGGATGCCTTTTATGGATTCAAGGGATACAGCGCCTCCGATTCCTCTGATGACCTGCTGCTTCGTGACGGCGGGGGATATATTACGGCCGGGCAACAGGGAGGAGCGGGCGCCCCGTTTATGTGGAGCACGGACGGATATGGGGTACTGGTCGATACCATCAGCGGCTCCATCTGGATGAAGGAAGGGGCGATAGAGATAGACCGATTGTCTGAGCCCGATCTGGAATATTTCATCCTCGTGGGTGATCCGAACAAGATCATGGAGCAAACAGCCGCTTTGACAGGTACGTACCCGATGTTTCCCAAGTGGGCAATGGGCTTCTTTAACTTTGAATGGGGAATTGATCAGACGGAACTGGTCCAACTGGTGGATACATATCGCGAGAAGAACATTCCGATCGACAGCTTTACGCTGGACTTTGACTGGAAAGCCTGGGGAGAGGATCAGTACGGAGAATTTCGATGGAATGAAGAAAAATTCCCGGACGGCAGTTCAGGCAAGCTGAAAGAGATGATGGATGCGCGCGGAATCAAGCTGACCGGCATCTTGAAACCACGCATTCATGCCCTGACGGAACAGGGAAAGTACGCGGAAGAGAACGGATTCTGGTGGCCCAATAAAAGTATGTACAAGGATTATTTCTCACGCCGAAACGTGAATGATGTCAACTTTGCGTTGCCTGAGGTGCGGGAATGGTTCTGGACGCATACGAAGCCGGCCTTTGAGACCGGACTTGTCGGCTGGTGGAATGATGAAGCTGATGTGGGTTATGACAACGTACAGTTTATGAACATGCAGCGGGCGATGTATGACGGTCAGCGGCGGGATAGTGAGCTGCGCGTATGGTCGATTAACCGCAACTTTTATCTAGGCTCTCAGCGTTATGCGTATGGACTATGGTCCGGAGATATTGAGACTGGCTTCAAGAGTATGGCTGAGCAGAGAGAGAGAATGTTGTCCGCCATCAATGTCGGTGCGATGAAATGGGGGATGGATACGGGCGGCTTTAAAGGCACTCCGCAGCCTGAAAACTACGCGCGTTGGATGCAGTTCAGTGCTTTTACCCCGATCTTCCGCGTGCATGGCGAGCAGGATGAACAGCGGCAGCCTTGGGTGTATGGCGAGCAGGCTGAGAAAGTGGCCTCCGCAGCGATCCGACTAAGATATGAGCTGATTCCTTACATCTATGCCTATGAGCGACAGGCGTATGAGACGGGATTGGGGCTGGTGAAGCCGTTGTTGTTTGATTATCCGGATGATCCGAATGTCCGGAATCGGGTCGATGCCTGGATGTTTGGTGATTATTTGCTCGTGTCTCCAGTGGTAGAGCAGGGACAGGAAAGCAAGTTGATTTATTTGCCGGAAGGAACCTGGATTGATTATTTCAGAGGGGATCGTTACGAGGGCGGACAGGAAATGGCCTATGCGCTGGATGCACAAAGCTGGGAAGATATCCCGCTGTTTATTAAAGAAGGCGCCATTATTCCTACTCAACCGGTGATGAACTACGTAGGGGAGCAAGCCGTGGAACAGTTGAACATTGACCTGTTCCCGGCGCAACAGACGACGACGTTCGAGTTGTATGATGATGATGGACGTACGTACGATTACGAGGACAAGGCTTATTCCAGGCAGCAGATCGAGTTGACGGGCCATACCGAAGGTGTCCAGATCAAACTGAATCATCCCGATCCTGACGGGACATATACGCCAAGCTACAGCCATATCTTGCTACAAGTACACGGTGTCCATGCGGATGCGGTGGAGATGAATGGTGAGCAGCTGGACCAAGTGTCGGAGGAACAGTTGGAGAAGGCAGGCATGGCTTGGGCAAAGGCAGAAGATACGTATGGAGAGGTGACCTTCATCCGGGTAGAAGCAGGAAGTCAGATGGATCTGACCTTAACGGTGTCTCCATAAGCAATGGTGCCAAATGGCGTTCTGTCCGGTTCACCCACATCTAGCAAAAAAACTCCGGTTTAATCCGGAGTTTTTTTGTGTAATTGGATCGGAGTTCATGTGCAAACAGGCATGAAATGAGAACAGGATGCTGAAAATAAAGAAATCAGGCATTGTACCAGGTGTTCAGGTGTCAGGAGACAGATTTGATCAGCATATTCGCCATGCGCTACAATAGGTGTATCTTGTATACAAGTACAAATGCAAGTGAAATCAAGTGAAGTGAAGTGTAAGTTTCGGTTAGGTCAAAGTGACATTCAGGTTCGTATGGAGAGACTGTAGGTGCGCAGCATTGTCAGGCCGCATGGGAACACGGGAAATAAGGAAACAAGAATCAGTAAACAGGAATGAAGGAAGCAGAAGTTAAGGAAGCAGAAGTTAAGGGAAAAGAAAAGGGAGTGGATGAAAATGAAAGCTTTGCAGCTGGCAGACAAAGGGCTCTGGAAAGAGATGAAGATAGAAGAGATGGAACAGCCAACCCCTGGGCGGGGAGAGATACTGGTCAAGGTTCGGGCTGTAGGCTTGAATCCGGTCGATTACAAGACGGCGACCGGAGGAAACCCGAACTGGACGTACCCGCATGTGCTTGGGCTAGATGTAGCTGGTGAGGTTGCGGGACTTGGAGAAGGGGTGTCCCAATGGGAAATGGGAGATCGTATCGTTTACCACGGGGATTTGACTCGTCAAGGCGGTTATGCCCAATTTGCGCTTGTGCCCGCTCATATGGTGTCCCGTATTCCGGACGCCATTCCATTTGAAGACGCTGCGGCTATTCCGACGGCGGGCTATACCGCCTATCAATGCTTGTTCCGTAAATTGCCCTTTGATTTGGTCGAAACCGTGCTCATTCATGCCGGAGCAGGCGGCGTGGGAGGATTTGCTGTGCAAATGGCCAAGCAAGCCGGCAAAACCGTGATTTCCACCGCGTCCGCACACAATCATGAATATGTGAAATCACTGGGGGCGGATCATGTCATTGACTATGCGCAGGAAGATTTCGTGGCTCGGGTGTTGGAGCTGACTGACGGCCGGGGGGTGGATGCGGTCGTGGATACGGTCAGCAGGCAAAATGCCACAGATTCGCTGGATGCAATTGCGTATATGGGCCATATCGTATACATTGCAGGAGCGCCGGACTTTACGAAGCTAAAGGCGTTCTCCAAGGTCGTGTCCTATCACGAAATCGCTCTCGGTGCCGTCTATCAGTCCGGTGATGAACGAGCGGAGCGGGATCTCGCAGTGATGGGTGATGAAATGCTGGCGATGATGGAGGCTGGCAAGCTCTCTGCCATGCTGCAAGAAGTGGTCGATCTGAATGAAGTACCGCAGGCGCTCACCCGATTGTCTGAACGGCATGTAAAAGGCAAGATCGTAGCCAGGGTGGCGCATTAATAAGAATGCTCCAGCCTAATTCCGATTAGAAAGATGAATCCATATCACACGTGATAGATCGATTGGATCTATCAGATAGATGAGACAGATGAGACAGTCTGAACGCACACACAGAAATCTGAACGCACACATAGAAAAGGGATGCCCGATAGGAGGGCATCCCTTTTCTGCGAATGTTTCTTTCTCTAGGATCTTTACGGTATAGCTAGCTATACCGTGAGACCTATACCGCCATGATATTCGTCGAAACGGCTACCACGATATGTGCGGCTATTCACGCATCGACAGGGTGCTGATTCATTTTATTGCTGTCGCCCAGCGACAAGGTTATGCAGGTTCTTTTTGCCTCAGGACGGCTGTGAGCACGATTGCGCCGACCACCATCACGGCACCGATCCAAGGGGTATGAATGAGACCAATGGAATCGACGATAAGCCCGCCAGTAAAGGAGCCAATGGCGATCCCCAGATTAAAGGCTGCAATATTGAACGCGGAGGCTACATTGACCGCCGAGGGCACGTATTTTTCTGCCAGATTGACAACCAGCAATTGCAGACCGGGTACGTTCATGAAGGCAAAGGCGCCCATGAGGAATATAACCAGCAGGCCAACAAACTTGAAGGGTGCAGCAAAAGTCAGCATGACCAAGATGACGGCTTGAAATACAAACATCCAGAACAAGGCTCGCAGCGGGTTGCGATTCGAGGCTTTACCCCCGATTACATTCCCGACGGCTACCGCAATTCCGTACAGGAGCAAGATGATGCTGACCCAGCGGGAACTGAATCCGGTCACATCCTCAAGCAATGGCGTCAAATAAGTGAAAGCAACGAAGGTTCCGCCATATCCGAGTGCGGTAATGGCGAAGGCCAGCAGCAGTCTGGAGCTGCGCAGCACACTTAGCTGCTCGCTTAATGTGGATGGCGCATCTTCCTTCAGATTGCGCGGCACGAGAATGGCGCTGGCGATCATGCCGATGACCCCGAGCAAGGCGACACCCCAGAAGGTGGCTCTCCAGCCGAACATTTGACCGATAAAGGTCCCGAGTGGGACGCCTGTAACCGTAGCAACGGTTAATCCGGTAAACATAAAAGCGATCGCACTGGCCCGTTTATCTGCCGGGACGACACTGGCTGCGATCGTCGAGCCGATAGAGAAGAAGATACCGTGTGAAAAGGCTGTAATGATGCGGGCGATAAGCAGCAGAGAAAAAGAAGTCGAAACAGCAGAAATGACGTTTCCGACAATAAAGATGAGCATGAGAGCCATCAACAGCGTTTTTCGTTTCATACGGCTGGATAAGGCCGTCAGGATGGGCGCCCCGAATGCGACACCCATCGCATAGCCGGAAATCAGCAAGCCAGCCAGCGTAATGGAAATACCGAGATCGTCTGATATGGTGGAAAGCAGACCGACGGGAACGAACTCTGTGGTCCCGATGCCGAAGGCGCTGATGGCAAGTGCGAGGAGAGCAGGAATGCCTCCTTTTGTTTTCGTTTGATCTATGGGTGTAGCGGTATGCATGATAAATGCCTCCTTGTATATGAAATCGGTCAGATCATGCAGCCGTTTCTCTGAATCGAGGTACGCTGTACGACTGCGAGATTGATTATCCCTCATACCAGAATAAAAAAATAGTACGCACTTTCTAGTAAGACAGGTTACCTGCAGGTAAGAATTAAGGCGCTGCAAGGCAAAATATCATGTATTCTCGTTTATTTGTTTAAAAGCGACGCGTTGTGTTTAAGTTCTTTAAATAGTCGATCAAATCATAGGAGGAGATCAACCATGCAACCAGGTTTAACCGATCAAGTTGTACTCATTACCGGGGGAGGAGCAGGTCTCGGACAGGCAGCGGCAATCGAAGCAGCCAAGCGAGGAGCGAAGCTTTCACTCGTGGATGTCAATCAAGACGCGCTGGAGGAAAGCAAGCGTCTGATTTTGGAGGAAAATCATGACACGGAAGTGCTGCTGTTGAAAGCAGACGTGTCGGATGAAGAAGCAGTCAAAAAGTATGTGAAGGATACGGTCGACCATTTTGGTCGGATTGATGGATTTTTCAATAATGCAGGCATTGAAGGCAAACAGAATCTGACTGAAGACTATGATAGTGAGATGTTTTCAAAAGTTATCGACATCAATCTGAAAGGTGTCTTCTATGGCATGAAGCACGTGCTGCCGATTATGAAAAAGCAGGAGCGTGGTTATATTGTCAATACGTCCTCGGTAGGCGGCATTCGGGCCGTGATGAATCAGGTGGCGTACGGGGCAAGCAAGCATGCCGTAGCGGGTATGACCAAAGATGCGGCGATCGAATACGCGGCAAAAGGCATCAGCGTCAATGCGATTGCTCCCGGGGCGATCTTGACTGATATGGTTCGCGGTTCTTTCAAGCAGATTGACCCGGATAACTGGGAGCAGGCGGCGGAAGAATTCGTGCAGGAAAATCCGGCGAAACGATTGGGTAAGCCTGAAGAGGTCGCCAGCCTGGTCGCCTATCTGCTGTCGGGTGAGGCACCATTCATTAACGGAGCCATTATCCCTATTGACGGTGGTCAATCAGCCAAATACTGAGGTTCGATGGAGATCGCGCTTTGCCGCCATTTTACGATGGGGTAGAGGGCGATTTTCGCTGTTTTTTTTGGACAATTGGGGATAAAACCCACCCAACTAACACAAGATGATGAAAAAAAGTGGTTCGATGTGGGCAAGGAATGGGTATACAGGATAGAAGGACGCGTATGTACATAGAGGAATCGTCGGGGAGGAACGTCATGGAGCTGTTGAAAAAAGCCTGGCAATATATAGGCGACAACATGGATCGCTTTCTGGATGCCTTGCAGATTCATGTTTTGCTTAGTGTCATCGCGCTGGTGGTGGCGATTTTGATTTGCGTGCCTTTCGGGATTTTGTGTGCCAAATATCAGCGCATTTCAGGCGTCGTCATGAATACGTTCAATTCATTGCGTGTGATTCCGAGCCTCGCTGTTCTGATTCTGGTGATGCCTTTTCTCGGAACCGGATTTACGCCGGCGCTGGTCGCTTTGACGATTTTGGCCTGTCCACCTATTTTGATCAATACGTTTCTGGCTTTCAGAGGCATTGATGCGTCCATTTTGGAAGCGGCATCGGCAATGGGCATGGACAGCCGGGAGAGACTGAGAAAGGTGGAGTTCCCGCTGGCTCTTCCGCTCACCATTGCCGGTATTCGGACGGCGGCGGTAGAAGTAGTGGCGAGTGCCACGCTTGCGGCTTTTATCGGCGGGGGAGGACTGGGTACCTTTATCATAAATGGCCTGGGGATGTACAATTTCTCCATGCTGCTTGTCGGTGCGGTGCCGGTGGCGCTGCTGGCCATTAGTTCAGAGGTGCTATTTGCTGGACTGGAGCGTGTCTTCACACGTTACCAGCGGGATTAAGGAAGATCAATCAGAAGATCAAATTTACAACAAAAAAGAAGATAACAAGGATGGGGTTGAAGAAATGAATATTAGTAGCAAGAAAACGTCCAATCGAATGAACAAGAGCCGTCTGGTCTTGCTGGCGGTCGTCATGTTGATGACAGTGATCCTTTCCGCATGTGGAAATGGCAACGACAATGCAAACGGAGAAGGAGACAAGCCGACCCTGGCGATCGGCTCGAAAAACTTCACAGAGTCCCTGATTCTGGGTGAAATGTATGCCTTGGCACTGGAGAATGCAGGCTATGGCGTTAATCGCAAGTTGAACCTGGGCGGGACGCTGATTGCGCATGAGTCCTTGAAGAGCGGCGATATTGATATGTATCCCGAATATACCGGAACGGGGCTAATCAACGTGCTGGAGGAAGAACCAAAATCCGATGCACAGGAAGTGTATGATCTCGTTGCAGAAGGCTATAAGGAAAAGTTCAATCTGATCTGGCTGGAATCGACCAATGCCAACGACTCACAGGGTCTGGTCACGACACGCAAAATTGCAGAGGAATACGATCTCTATACGATTTCCAAGCTGGCTGAGCTGGCCCCACAACTTAGAATGGCTGCTGTTCCGGAATTTGAAGAGCGTCAGGATGGGCTGAAGGGACTGAAGGAGCATTATGGCGGCATGGATTTCGAGAGCATCAAGCTGTATGATTACGGCATTAAATACCGTGTTATTCTGGATGAGGAAGCGGATGTAACGGTCGGGTTTACGACGGACGGGGACTTGACCAATGAAGATTTGGTGCTGCTGGAGGATGACAAGTCATTCTGGCCGCCGTACTATGTGGCTCCGGTCATTCGCGGAGAAGTGCTGGAAGGGAATCCGGAAGTAGCGGATGTCCTGAACGAAGTGTCTGCCTTGTTGGATAATGAGAAGATGATGGCACTGAATGCGCAGGTCGATATTGAGAAAAAGGAATATGCCGATGTGGCCAAGCAGTTTTTGATTGAGGAAGGTATTCTGTCGGAATAATGTCGGAAACAGCATTCGAACGGCATCATACGGTTGAAGGCGCAGCATGGCTTTCCTTTCCAGACAAAGGCAAGCCTTGTGTGCGTGGCAGGGAAGACAGAGGAAAGGGACGAACGCCATGGGTGAGTATGCGATTGAATTTGAACAAGTCAGTAAAACGTTTCCCCATGCTGCTGAGCCAGCGGTGCATGAAACGAGCTTAAACATTGCAGAAGGCAGCTTTATTACGATTCTCGGGGCTTCCGGTTCCGGAAAAACGACCTTGCTTAAAATGGTCAATCGCATCCATGAGCCGACCTCTGGCCGCATCCGCGTGCAAGGACAGGATATTACTTCGCTGCCTGTGAAGAACCTGCGCAGGAAAATCGGATATGTGATCCAGCAAATCGGTCTGTTTCCACATATGACTGTCGAGCAGAATATTGCCACGGTACCGAAGATACTCGGATGGAACGCCGGGAAAATCAGGGAAAGGGTGGCTGAGCTGCTCGAATTGGTACATTTGCCTGCCGAGTTTCGTGACCGCTACCCAAGGCAGCTGTCTGGCGGACAGCAGCAGCGGGTTGGAATTGCAAGGGCCATGGCAGGTGATGCCTCGATCATGTTGATGGATGAGCCGTTCGGGGCGCTTGATGCTATCACACGGGCCAGCTTGCAGGATGAGCTGATTGATATCCAGCGAAAGCTGAACAAAACGATTTTGTTCGTGACGCATGATATCGATGAAGCGATGAAGCTGGGCGATCAGATCGTGATCATGAACGAAGGGCGCATTCAGCAGTATGGCACTCCGCTGGAGATTCTGACAGAGCCGGCGAATGATTTTGTGCGCCAGCTGGTGCACGCCGATGATGTGTTTCAGCGTCTGGAACTGATGGAGGCACAGCGAATGATGGTGCCAGTGAGGCAGGCTTCCGGGGAGATCGGGCATACCGTTTACACGACAGACAGTTTGAAAAAGGTGTTGTCGTGCTTGTTGCAGAGCGATGGGGAACAAGTCGGGGTCAGGAACGAGGATGATGAGCTGGTGGGTACGATTGGCTTTGAGCAATTGAAAGTACTGGACGGTCGTATACATGAACCGATAGAAAGCAGGTGAGGGCATGCTGGACTATTTGCTGAATCATTATGATCGCCTGCTTTCCCTGACATGGGAACATATCCAGCTCACGGCGGCTTCGCTGGGGCTAGCGATGCTGATTGCCCTTCCGGCCGGGATGCTGCTGTCTCGCTGGAGGTGGCTGTCTGTGCCGATTCTGTCTGTGCTTGGCGTGCTGTATGCCATACCCAGCATCGCGTTGTTCGCCTTGCTGATCCCGATTGCCGGGCTTGGCACGAAGCCGGCCATTATTGCACTGGTGGCATACAGTCAGCTGATTTTGGTGCGCAATGTCATGGTAGGCTTTCAGTCGGTGGACCCGGCAGTTGTGGAAGCTGGCAAGGGCATGGGGCTCAGTTCGCTGCAACTATTCTGGAAGATCGAGCTGCCGTTAGCACTGCCTGTCATTTTGGGAGGCATTCGTATTGCAGTGATCTCCATTATCGGCATTGCCAGTATAGCAGCCTGGATTAACGCGGGGGGATTGGGCGTCGTGTTATTCGAAGGTTTGTATCAGAATTCTTTTCCCAAGATCGTCTGGGGAACGGTGTTTGTATCCTTGCTGGCGATCTTGTCCAATCAGGCGGTTCTGTGGTTTGAGAAACGCGCTGCATTACGAGCGAAGGGGGAACGTCGCTCCTAAATCCCTCCGTCCGATGGCGGCGATCAGTGATATCGGATTTTCAGAATGAGGATGGTCATGGCCAGACCGAAGGTGACCAGATTGGCCAGGATAATCGGGATGTCCACGGTATACAGACCGTAGATCAGCCACAGAAACACGCCCACCGTAAACAGCGTGTACATATGCAAGGAGATGCCATCCGTGTTTTTTTCGCGGATGGTTTTTAACGTTTGGGGCAAAAAAGCAATGGTTGTCAAAAAAGCAGCAACCGAACCAATTATGGTGACTAAATTCATCGTAGGTTCCTCCATTACACTATCTTCTTTATTTCACTCTTCACTCTTCTCTCTCTTATCTGTAAGCAACATATCATACTACAGGCTGAAAAAACAACTGCACAATCGGCAGCAGACAAACGAAATTGGGGGTCATGGATATACAGGATGATATCGGGAAAAACATGGAGCAAATCTGGGATTCAGCCTCTGTATGTAGAGGCGGTATGTACAAGGTGGTACGATCAAGATGATGAGATAGTCAACGGCTCGATGTAACCGCACAGAAGACGAACTGAAATCGATCTAAAGCTGATCAAACCTGATTTAAAATTAGTCAAAAAAGTATCGAAGCAGCCGTATCAAAACCGATTAGAAAGGATGTGCAGGCAAGCATGGGAAAGCAACCAAATGTTTTGTTTCTCATGATGGATGACACGCAGAAGGACTGTCTGGGTTGTTATCAGGGAGGAGGGGAGGTGCTCACGCCTCATCTCAATGCACTGGCCGCTGAAGGCGTGCGATTTGAACGCGCCTATTGCTCCTCTACGGTATGTACACCTTCCAGGTATACGTTTATGACAGGTCATTATGCAGGACGCAACACAGACCCGGTCTTTTTGAAAGACAATCCACCTGGAGATATGAGCAACATCCATTTCAATGTCGTGTTGAATGAGCAGACACCGAATCTGATGAGCGTCTTGAAGGACAATGGCTATCAGACAGGCTATGTTGGCAAGTGGCATTGTGGAAGAAGTCTGGCGGACATAGGCGCTCCCTCTTTTTCAGCAGATGAGGATCCGAGAGATCCTGAGACCGACCAGAAGGTCAGACAGCTGCAACGCATCCTGCAGCACGAGTTGAAGTGCACTTTGCAGGTTGATCATGCACGCAGTCTCGTGTGGGGCAATGTGGATGAAATGCCGCTCGATCAATTAAAGGCGCATCATCTGGAATGGATGACTCAGGGAGCGCTGGAAGTGATCGATTCGCTGGATGCAGACAAGCCCTTTGCACTCTATATGGCCACATCTTCCTTTCACGGTCCTTCGCATGATGAATCGCTGGATCAAGACCCCTGCCTAACGTGGAGTGGTTATGATCCCGCAATGAAGTCTGTAGGGGAAGAAAGAAGGGCAATCAAGGAAACATTGAAGGCAAGAGGCATGGCAATTGATCATCGTCGTGTAGGCGCATACTGGACCGATCTGCAATTCGGGAAAGTCATGCAAAGGCTCGAGGAAAAAGGGCTGCTGGATCATACAATCATTGTGTATGCCTCAGATCACAACGTAGAACCAGGAAAAGCAAGCTGTTATGAATTCGGAACACGTATCCCGCTGTTGATACGCTGGCCGGACGGATTTGGCAAAGGGCAGGTTTCTCATGATCTGGTGCAAAATATCGATCTGGTGCCCACCTTGCTGCGAACCTGCGGAGTGGAAGCGCCGCGAGATATGGTGCTGGACGGGAAGGATATTCGATCCATTCTGAACGGGGAGGATCGCCACGACAGCCTGTATTTCGAGATGGGTTTTCTGCGCGCCGTCCTGAAGGATGACATGAAATACATTGCCCTTCGGTATCCAAAGTCCATAACGGAGGCCGTCAAAGCGGGATCTCTTCATGTCCTGCCGAACCATCTCGATATGTCTGAGCAGCACCAGCCGTATGTAACGATGGATGTCTATCGGCATGCGCTTGATTCTGACCAATTGTATGATCTTAGCCAAGATCCCGCCGAACAGCACAATCTGGCTGATGATCCTGCTTATGCAGAGAAACGGGAGGAGCTTCAATTGGCGTTGCAGCGTTATGTGGGGCAATTTAGACTGCATCCGTATGATCTGAAGGATCGAGAGATTTTTTCGCTGGATGCATATGACAGGGCTAAATCCCGTCTACAGGCAAGGGGGCTGGAGCCTGTACCGTGGTGGACGCAGGAAGACAGTGAGGAGGCCCGGCAGCGAATACCCAAGGTATTGAAAGGATGACATAAATGGAAAACCGCTCACCCCTGTCCTGCATGCAAGTGATGCAGGATGGAGGCAGAGCGGTTTGTTGATTATACGATCCGAACGACACTTACCCAGGATGCGATAGCCTGGAAGAGGTCAGGCTGTCCGAGAATGGATGGGGTAAGCAGCACTGAGGCAGGTCCGCCAAGGTTAGTGGTAGACTGATTGCGGAGCGTCAGGATTTCGCCTGCTTTCGCTTCTACAGCAATGGCGCCGGTTGGCACGCCAACGTCCACAGGTTCAACATTTGGAACACCGGACGGGGCAATCGGGTCTTCGCCTCTAAATAACGTAGCAACCACATCATTTACAGTACCTGTGGACCCTTCCGGCCGCAGGTTGAAGGACCACTGGAACAAGTATCTGCCATCCGTGTTAATACGGAACGTTCCGGCAATCGGGTCTGCCGTAATGTCTGTCGTGGCGGTTCCATTTGGATTGACCGACGTATAAGTGAAAATCTCGTTGGGTCCGAACGCAATGGCCTCCGTATCGGAATACACGACGAGCAGCAGGGAGTCTAATCCCGGTCCCGGCGGTCCAACCGGTCCTTCAGGGCCCTGCGGACCTGTTCCGCCTGCAGCGCCGGTTGATCCGCGAGGTCCGCGAGGTCCGCGTGACCCCTGAGACCCGGGTGATCCATTGCTTCCGGCAGGCCCTTGGGGTCCACGAGGTCCGCGAGGTCCTGGCTTGCAGATCCCGCTCTTTCTTTTCTTGTGTTTGCTTTTTGCGCAGCAGGTGCAGATAAACAATTGTCCACGCTTATGACGGCGTTTTTTCTGCAAATGCGGCTTTTGACCGCACGTACATGTGTCTTTGATCATGAACGGAACTCCTCTCTGTCAAGTTGGAATGACGCCTTCAAGCGCAGCCACCCGAGTGAAGATTGACATTTCTCTCACCTTTATTTATGATGATGATAATCATTATCAATTGTTCGATAGATTCATGATTCAATGCCTGTGTTCCGATTCGCAAAATTTGTGGACGAACATGACAATATAGAAGCATGAGGACGTGGAAGGGAGAAATGGTGATGTTGGAACTGGTTGTGCGATCCCCGTTTGATCACTGGATCAGCTGCATGTGTTCAAATTGTGAGACAAGAAGACTTTTTCATTTCGAAGAAGGGGATCGAGTGACCTTCACGAACAAAAGAGAATATCATGAAGAACAGGGATGGATGATGCAGGTCATTGTCAATGAGCAATATGCGATGTTTATCGCGATGGACGATCTCCAAGCCTATCATCAGCAAAAATGGATGGCCTCTCAAATGGATATCGAGCTGGAAATGAACTACCTGACCTTTAAGATTGATGAGGCACTGGCACAGCGTTCTGATGATTCCTTCCGGCAGTGGTCCGAGCAATATCGAGCGTTGCAGCACCTGTATCAGCAGCTTGTCGTATAGGAATCGTACAGGAAGTGGCAGCCTCTCCGAGAACGAGACGATGCCCATGTAGCCATCTAGCCTGCTAGCCGATGCGCACGATGTTTACCCAGGAGCCAATTCCGGCAAATAGCGTGCCTCCGCCTTCGGACGTAACGGCTGGCTCAACCTGTACGGCTAGGGAGTTGGTCGGAACAATATTGGTTTCATTGACGAAGCGAAACAGGGTGTTCTGCGTAGCCAGCACGGCGATGCTGCCTGGAACGGCTCGCAAGACATTCGGCAGTACGTTTGGAATGCCGGTGATGGCAATACGCTGATCTTCCTGGAACAGGGAGACAATCAGATTCGCTGCTTCGGTATTGGTATTTCGGATGTCAAAGGACCAGTTAATTAAATAAGCTCCGGTATTTAAGATCGTGAAGGTTCCCGCAGACAAATCCGGTGAGACGTCTGTATCTGTCGAGCCGTTGGGATTAATATCGGTATAGCGGAAGTTCGTGTCACCGGGTACGACTTGCGTTTCCTGACCGGAAAAGCTGACCAGCTCCGTGCCGCTTGTGGTCGGTCCAACTGGTCCCTGATTTCCAACTGGCCCCTGAGGTCCTGTCGCTCCGGTAGCGCCCCGCGGGCCTCTTAAACCGCGTGGTCCTTGCGATCCTGGTGGTCCTGCCGTACCTGCCGGTCCTCGCTGACCGGGCAATCCTCGTGGTCCCCGCGGACATTTGTTCGGACAGGGTCTTTTCTTTTTCTTCATGACTTTTCTTCTTTTTCCGTGACACGTGCAGGGATGAACCCGATCCGTGAACATAATGAAAACTCCTTTCACTTATTTCTTTTTTTTCCTTTTCACATTTCTTATTACCTTTTTCCTGTTTCTGTTCTTGTTTCTGTTCCTCTTCCTCTAACCTCTAACTTTTTTATCTTTCCTATTTGCGGTTCACTTCCATAGATCTTTGATCTTCATTATTTTCCCATATTACTTTGTTAGCCGACACGAATAACGCAAACCCAGGCACCAATTCCCGGAAACAACTGTGGAGGTGCAATAATGGCAGGGGTAATCGCGACATTCGTATCTCCGAGATTGGGGCTGCTGGATTGATTGCGCATCGTAATGATATCTCCGACAGATGTTTTCACGGCAATACTGCCATTGGCGGTGCCGATCGCGCCGCTGACGACATTCGGCACACCTGACAACGCCTGATTGACGTTATTCTGTACCAGTGTGGCGATGATGCTGGCTGCCTCGTTTTCTGTATTTTCCAGGTTAAAGGACCAAATGAACAGATATCGGCCAGCTGTGTTGACCGTGAACGTTCCGTTATTCAGATCTACTGTCAGATCGGCTCCAACAGTTCCATTGGTGTTGACATCGGTGTAGGTAAACGTGGCCCCGGCCGCGACAGGGAGGACATCACTGGAGGAATAGCTGACTAACAGAGCGGAGTTAAATGCGGGTCCCGGATCTCCCTGTGGCCCCTGCTGTCCAACCGGTCCGGTTGCCCCTGTGGACCCGGCCGCTCCTCTAGGTCCCGAATTGCCTCTTGCACCGGATGTACCATTCGGTCCGTTTGGTCCGGCAGGCCCCTGAGGTCCTCTTGGCCCCCTGGGTCCGACTTTGCATGTTGACTTCTTTCGCTTGCATGTGCATGTGACAAGGCTGGACGATGACGTCCAGTTAGCGGAAGGTCCGTACGTGCGTTTGGCTGGTTTGGTCATACACGTGCAAACCACAGTCGCATGCTTTCTCATCCGGCGCTTCAAGGGACGTCTGATTATCTTCCCGCATGTACGGGTATCCTCGATCATATCTATAACTCCTCTCCTTGAGTATGGGATATCATATGAGAAATGCGGACAGCCCGTATAGACCAACGCGGTCGGCGAATGAAAATGGGATAGCTGCGGCATTATCCAATGCGCACGATGTTGACATAAGCGCCGATCGCTTCGAATAGCTCCGGCTGACCAAGTGTAGATGGCGTGATCAGAACGGGGACGGCGACCGCGTTGATATGCTCCCCTTTGAGTAGACACCTGAAATAACAAAATTCAGGACTACTCAAAGGGGAGCTTTTTTATGGGAAGAAGACGAATCAGTTATGACAAGAAAATGGAAGCTGTAGAGAAATACAAA
>NZ_JBHUMM010000024.1:0-704 GCF_042685085.1 Marinicrinis sediminis | reverse complement strand
TCCGTGTGCCCTTACTAGCTTATCCACTTCGGTTATTGCTTTCGCTTCCTTCTCTTGCACAAGTGCAAATGTCGGGCGCGAAACAAAACCTTCGTTCTCGTGTGCGGGATTTGACAAGATGTCATCGCCGTACACGCTAGTAAAAACTGCGTTGATTCTTACCTAAACTCTTTCGCTATCCAGTTTTCAAGGATCAAGTTTGCCGTCTTTTCAGCGGCAAGAAGTATAATACCATGTTCGTTCATTCGATTCAAGTGGTAATTATTGTTGATATTTGAATGAATGAGACAAGCACTGAAAGAGCACAACTCTTTCAAAACTGAACGCGAGTGAAATTGTCCATTGTGCATCTTGTGCACATTCGTTCTTGTGCCTTGGGCCCCGCAAAAGGACTTGAATCAGCCGCTAAGCTGTTCTTCACTTCTGTGGGTACCTAGAGCTCCATAGAAAGGAGGTGATCCAGCCGCACCTTCCGATACGGCTACCTTGTTACGACTTCACCCCAATCATCTACCCCACCTTCGGCGGCTGGCTCCCACTTTCTAGCGCTTACGAAGCGGTTTGCTTCGCAAACTTGTAGGTTACCTCACCGACTTCGGGTGTTGCAAACTCTCGTGGTGTGACGGGCGGTGTGTACAAGACCCGGGAACGTATTCACCGCGGCATGCTGATCCGCGATTACTAGCAATTCCGACTTCATGCAG